>JBDRDK010000027.1:0-6822 GCA_043820855.1 bacterium | reverse complement strand
AAAAATTATAGTTAGAACGGTGTTTTTGTCTATGTTCATAGGCAGGCTCCTGATAGTTTGTAACTACCTAAGCCTAACACCGTTCTTTTTTTGTTTCAAAATTTGGTATACTTGATTTAATTAATTAGCACAAAGCGTATTTAATGTATTTTTAAATAATTTTTTTGGTGATTTCAAAAGATTGATATCAAACTTCAATGATGACTCAACCCTAGAGCTAGCATTGTGGATGCGGAAAGAAAGAGTCCAATCGTTATTCATTATTACTATAATAGTTGTATTGCTACCTTCTTTGAAATCAATATCAATAATTTCTGTTGGTAATGGTATTTTAGGTGTTCTGTATTTAGGAATGATATCTTTAAAGGGTAAATTTAATGTTCCGTTCAAATTATAAGCCTGTATCTCTACACTATTTTTACTTTTAATGACTTTATAAAAGTCTTTATTTCCAACGAGATATGCAACGAGATTTGAGGCTACTTTAGTAGAATCTTTTTTGTAGAGATTTTTTAATTCTTTTATAAAAGCCTTTAAAATTGGAATATAAATTGTTGAATGATAGTCGCCAAGTTCACTCCATTTCTTCTTTGTATTACTTTCTTTTTCTAATTTTTTCGAGATTTTTAAAAATAGGAGTTACGGTATTAAAATATTCTTCGGATGTTTTTATACCAAGCCATTTTTCACCAAAATCAATGTTTGCAGATAAGCGAGAGTGTTTTACTGCATGATGATTATTTTTAGCTGATACGCCAATTTCCCATTTTTGTAATAATCGTATTGCTAAAACATCTCTTACATCACCAGATTTTCCATGGTAATCAGATAAAATTTCTAGCTGTAAAATATCATCTTTGCCAATATCATTTGAAAGTCGTGGTTCTATATCCATAAGAAAATTAACTGCAAAACTGGCTGAAAGTAAATATTCGCTCTGCCCTGTAGTACTTACATTTTCAAAACAACCTTTTGCAATTTCAAAAGCTGAGTTTTTGATAACTTCAAGATTTGTCTTATCTTTTAGTTTTTCCTCGAATTGAATAAGGAGTGCGTATTCAAAAGATTTACCCGTTGTCATTTGTTTTGATTTTGTAGTAGTCATAATTATTTTATTCAATTAAGTAATTGTATTGTATTTGTTTTTCTCTAAAATTTAAATAAACATTTTTTGCGGAAGTCAGAAGCAAAAAATATCCGCTTATCCCATTTATAAATAAAAGAAAAAGAAAGCAGACCACTCCTTCCAATGCTTACAAACTGCCTTGCTGCATTAAATTTCTGCTAAATCTGGTAAAATACACGATTGTGGAAATAAAAAAATCTATCTCTGATATTAAATATGCTGGTTTTGGTCGTCGCTTGCTAGCTTTCTTAGTGGATGGCGCCATTTTAAATGTCTTTACCTCTGTCTTTACTAATTCGTGGAAAACACAAGCAAATATGCTAGAACAGCTCAGCAAAATAAACTCTATGGCTGAATTTGAAAAACTCCAAACAATTACCAGCAATAATAATTACAGCAATCTCCTACCAATCCTCATCTCTCTTATCTATTTTACAGTCTTTGTAGTTCATTACGATGGCGCCACTATTGGCATGAGACTACTAGCAATTAAATTGCTACCAGACGATAAATCTAATAATAAAATCTCTTATTTAACAGCCATAGTAAGAAATCTAAGTTCTTATTTATCAGCAATGGTATTTGGCCTAGGTTATTTCGCAATGATTAGAAATAAACAAAAACAAACTTGGCATGACAGAATTGCTAAAACAGTAGTTGTCCAAACAAATCGTAAACCAAAAAGAGCCATCGCCTTAATTATAGGAGGGTTCTTCTTATTATTTATAATAACCATGTCTTCAATAGGCATACTATTTAGTATTAATCTCTATAAAAATGAAAAAACTAAAATAGAAAATAAAGAAGCAAATCAAGAAAGTTTTTCTGATTTTAGCAATGATATGTCAGAGGAAGTAGCTACCAAATATCAATTAAGCCAAGATTACTTTACACAAATGAAAGCTACCCAAGATGAACCAACTAAAATTCGTAAAATTAATAACCAAAACATCTCAATTTTGTGGGAAGCACTAGAATTAGACCCGGATAATTCTATACTTTGGTTTCAACTATCATCTGCTTACACCTGGGTAAATGATAAAGGCAATCTAGAAGATGGCCTAGACGCAATTAAAAAAGCTAATGAGTTTGACCCAAATAATGCGACTTTACTCTATCAGCTGGGTGAATATTACATCCGTCTTGAACAATATGATCAGGCAATCTTAGAACTTAAAAAGTCACTACGGCTAGACGATGAATATGGTTATACTCACTTATCCATTGCCAATGCTTATCAACAATTGGGCGTAAATAACAATGCCATAGAACATTACCAGCAAGCTTTGAAATATTTTGAAAATAAAAATCAAGACGGCGATTTTGATATGGTAATTTTAACTGCTCAAAAAGGTTTAGCTGCTGTAAATAAATAAGTATTAATAAATTAGGAATAAAAAAACATGATTAATATTTCTTCAACGGTGGTTTTTCGCAGTCTTTATTCTATAGCTGGCATCTTATTATTAGCAGGACTATATATTTTAAAAATGTATAATCACTTGGTTAAACTACGCAATCGAGTCAAAACTGATTATTCTGATATTGATATTCAGCTACATAAACGTTCCTCGCTTATCCAAAACGTGGTTGATCTAGTGCGCGAATATGCCAAACATGAAAATAGTACCTTTAAAGAAGTTGCTGCTGCTCGTAGTGCTCTTAATACCTCAAAAAATGCTCAAGAAACTGCTGATGCTGATAACATTTTAACTCAAACTTTACGCTCACTAATGATGGTAACTGAAGATTATCCTGAGCTAAAAGCAAGTGAAAATTTTCAACAAGTTAGATCTGATTTACTTAGAACTGAGGATGAGATAGCTCATTATAGAGAAACCTACAATGCCACTGCAGAGCGATACAACAATCAAATTCAGCTATTTCCTAATATGCTAGTGGCAGGATTACTCAGTTTTGAAGAGGCTGTTTTATTTAAACCTAGCTCATCTGAGCCTTTTGTTTTAGATCAATCTCATAAACTAGTTGACAGCAATCCAATTTCAGCTAAAAAGAAAACTACAAAAAAACTACAAAAATAATAACTCCGATGATAAAAACTGGCTCTCCATTTATTCACACGTCAAAACCCGTGCGCAGAGCATCAATAATCTTAACTAGTATTATTTCTAGTTGGTTGCTACTTTTTAGCGGGAGTACAGTTTATGGTTATCAAACTAAAGAATTACAAAAAGTAACCACTGATCCAATAAAAATAATCTTAGAAGAATGGCAGGATCAGACTAAACAAACTCAAACTAATTATTATGGTGATGCAACAAGCAAAACAAATGAAAATGCTACTCTAGAAAATTTTAGAGCTCAGTCTCAAGCTGAAACTGAAAAATTTAAACAGGAAAGTGATGCTCGTATACAAGCTTTTAAAACTCAAAGTGAAAACAATATGAATGCTTTTGATGAGCAAGCTAAAACTGGCATGGAAGCATTTAAAGCCGAATCAACTGCTAAAACAGAAGCATTTAAAGCCGAATACGGGATTGAATAAATTATTCTTTTACCCGGTCTATCTTGATCGACCGATAATATCAAGTCCAAAAACCGTTTACACAATATTATTTACAGACCCCAAAATCTTATTAAAACTGCTAAGTTTCATTGCTTGCCTAAGTACAAATACATTTCCACCGCTCACCCAAATAACACCATACTTGCGGATATCCCTATTAATATTAAGCTGAGAATGTTTTCTAAAATATTTTTGAAGATCAAACTGTTCTACTTCCAAACCCACGCTTTCAAGTTCTAAAATATCAGACTTTGTAAAATCTTCAGCCCACTCTTGCCCCGCTCTTGCCCCTTTGCAAAATCTCGTGCATTGTTAATATACGTTGCTGTTTTGTTGGGAGGGATTAAACTTTTCAGTTTTTCAACTTCGTTACCAATTTTGAAAAATGATAGATAAAATTTCATAGTGATTGTTTTGAAATTAAAAATTTTCAGAAAAATATCTCATCTAACGTTCCAGAATATGCGATGTTCCGAACCTAATTATTCGGAATATGGGTGTAACGTTAGTAAAACCGCATATACCGTGTTAGGCGATGTAAATTTATTCCGCTATACAAATCTTAAAAGTCCCCCAACCGGTATAGCTCAACGGGCGGCCTCCAAGCTTACGGCATTCTTCTTCATCTTCAACACCTTGATAAATCTTGACCATATATTTTTCTCTAGGCCCGGGACAATAGTCGCTACAAGCAAAGTGGTCAACAATAGGAGGTTTTTCTATGTCAGTCACCTCTGAACTTTTTGGAACCTTTGATAGAAATACAAAAGCCAAGACGGCAATGATTGTTACTGCGATTGTTAAAACAATTAGTTTTTTCATAACTTCATTATAAAGGAATAAATTTATTTCGCACAACGTTCGCGTGTATCTGAAGTGCTGGCTTTGGCGCTTCAGCAACTAGTTTGTAACTATTTATTAATTGTGGTACATCAGTCGAACCTCCCCCAAACTCACCAGCATTTGGGAGAAGGCTCAGTTATGCTGCCCGCTTTCTTTTTATCAATAATCAGCAAACTGAGGCTGAACCAGATATACCGTGTTATGTGATGTTGGCATCTTTTGTTCCTTTTTTATATTTGTTGATTACTATCGAGATTCCTGCCCCGATTGATAGACCAATCAAGATAGAAATTGCTACATGCCAGATTTTAGCCGGAAGTGGTGTAATCATAACACCCTCACCTTGCAATATTGACATAAACGGATTTCCAACCAAGTTGGTTAAATATGCTGGCAAGAGGATAATTTTTTCAAATAAACTTCCTGAAAACCACCATAAAGTTTCAGAATGCCTTATATTGCCCAATGAGATTATCGAAGATAGTAATCCCCATACTCCCGTAATTAAACTAGTAATAAATACTTTTTTATACATATTTGAAAGATTGCGTATAACGTTTCGGTATATCTGATGTTGCGTAGCGGACGTTGCGGTACAATTTTAGCATAGCTAACCGCAACGGAGCGGAGCAATATGGGCCGAGAGAATGCAATGAACCGAGCCAGATATACTCATGTTATGTGACCTGAATCAATTCAGTTATAATTTCGACAAACTGAATTGATGAAAACGCAGCGTGGCCGAGCGAAGCGAGGAGTATGATTTTATCTTTAATTTAATTTTCTTCAATTTTTTTGATTCAACCAATTAAGACCTAATATTCTTGGAATTTCGTTGTCAGAAGAAATCTCTTCTAAACCAACTAAGCGAAAGTGACTAATAAAATTATTCAAATAAAAACCCACTGGTCGATGATAGTACTGAAGGATGGCTTTATTCCAAAGAGAATGTTTCTTTCTTGAGCCAGATTTAAAATAACTTCCGGAGGTAATAAATTTCTCGTTCTTTTTTCCGACTAGCTCTTGAGCTCTTAAAAAAAGCGCATGACTGGGGTGATCAATAATGACAATAAGCTTTCCATCTGGTTTGAGAATTCTTGAACATTCGGAAACAAATTTTTTGATCTGAGGTAAGTATTGAAGAACCATAATACTAATGACTATGTCAAATTGATCATCCTGAAAAGGTAATTCTTTAGTTAAGTCAGCTTTTTTTAAAGAAACATTCTCTGTCTTTATATTTTCTCTAGCATGTTTAAGTAATTTATCTGATATATCAATGCCAACAACTTTTTTTGCTCTCTGAGCTAGTTGGTTTGTAAAAAATCCATTACCACAACCAGCATCGAGAATGATTGAAGATGAGTAATCTCTCAAGAACTTGTTTAGTATTGGTTGAATCAAAGCTTTGTGAAGCTCATCTCCAGTTGACCCCTTGCCTTTATGATAAAGATTGGCGTAGGTATTCCATTGGTCTATATCAGTATTTTTATTCATTGTAGAAAATTAAATCATTTATCTTTAAAAAGATAAAATCATATTTCGCCTAACGTTTCGGTATATGCGAACTTACCGATTGTTAAAATGTATTATACAACAATCAAGTAAGTTGGGTGAGGACTGAGCTAAAATCCGAACTGCATATACTGTGTTAGGCGAGGGTGAACGACCAAAGGGAGCGAAAGTGCAACGTCCCCTTGAGTTGCCAACCCGCAACATTTAATCTTTTACTCGGCACAACTACTCTCGCATTCAAAAAATTTGATTTGATCGTCTGGATAATTTCGTTCACATTTTTCTACACAGGCCTTACAACTATCAAATCTTGGAGACTTGTCTAATTTGCATTGGTCTTCAATAGTTTGACAACTTACAAATTGACGACAATTATCTCTAGCCATATACATCGTGTCACAAGCTTCAGGCACATTTGGACCACAAGTAATATCTAGACCATGGCAATTTTCTATACCACACGCTCTGGAAATTTGCAGAGGTAATTTTATTGGTTTGTCTGGTCTTTCTTGAACTTGGATTTGATAGTTGTTCCAAATGAAAATAGCAGAAATAATTAAGACAAAAGCGATGATTATTCCGTAAATCAAATTTTTGTTTTTCATCATATGTTTAAATAATAGATTAAGTTACGCTTTGTGCTAATTAATTATACAGCTAAATTGGCAAAAGCTAGCTTTGGTCTTCCTAAGATTAAATTAATTACTTGACCCATGGTATGAGCAGTCATTTTGGCTGCTACCCTAGTGAAAAATCCCCAGCGAGACTTAGCATAGCTTTTAGAAAGTTTGAATTGTTCTTGTAGCTGAGC
>JBDRDK010000026.1:0-3868 GCA_043820855.1 bacterium | reverse complement strand
GTACTACTATATTATTTAATGTATTCCGATTATATCACAAAATTTGTTAAAAAGTCAACCCTGTTTATGACAGGGTAATAAAGGGTTTGGTATCGCCTAGAAAGTTCCGTGATTGTCCCCATTATCACACGGACTTTGACGAACAGGCGAATTTTTATTATACCTTGGTATGGCTTTACGACGAAGTACGAACCTATTTTCAAGAGAACTACTGATTGTTTTGCGGGGCGGCGAGGGGGTCTGGGGGCAGAGCCGCCCCGCAAATCTCAAATTTTAAATCTTTTCTGGGGGGGTCTTTCTCAAAAAGCGAGAGATTTTTCGTTGCGCCCTTCGGGCGCGCGCCGCTGACAGATTTTAATATTACGGAACAGTAACTTCTCTTCGCTATGGGCTCGGAACCCTATACTACCCTCACTGCAAGTTACAGGTACGATGAGAGGGTTATTGAGCGCGTTTTTCAGGTTGGTAATATGATTAATAATAACATTATCAGGTATGTTGTAAAAGAATTCCTGATCATTAATTTTTAAAAACACCTCCCTACCTGTTACAACAATATTTCCAATATTCCACTTGTTTTCAATATTTTTTACAACTTCATCACTAATACCCTGTAGTAAAATTTGCCAACCGTCCTTGTTTCTATAATGAGGTACTATCTTCTGGTTTGTTTGAATTTTAAACATTAAATAGTTATCATTTTCTTTTGCGTGGTAAATTAAACCAAAACCATGTTCATTGGCAGCATTAAATTCGAAAGTCATTTCAAAATTTTTCCAGGATTTGTTTTTTATAATACATCCAGCATCGGAGTCCGTTAATATCAAGCATTGATTAATTTTATCTATTTTTAAAATTCCTTGAAAAGTCCAATCCTTGAGGTAGTTTTCCAGACTCCATTTATAATGATGGCTTATAGAAAACGTTATCGTTAGTTGTTCAATAACCCATCGTATCAATAAAATAAGATAAGTAATCAGGATTAGACCAGTGGTGTAAAAAATAATATCTGGAACCTTGATGTCTAAAATGGTCAATAATATTATGGAAATGAAAAGTGCGATAAAGACAAAAAATAAGTCGATCTTTAATGCTTGGCGAGACTCTTTTTGTTTTATTAGTCTAGATAATGATACTACATAATCAAGTGGATTTTCCATATTTTATTTGTTTTTAACTTTGCTCATTACTTTACAGTTGATAATGAATGAATTGGCACCATGTAAATAAATTGGCTCATAATCAAAGAAAGAGTCAGATTTCATAATTATTTATTTCTCAAAATTTTTCACCAACTCCTCAAAACTTTTCGGAGTATATTTTTCATACTCCTCTTGTTTTACATATAACATTCTATACACCATTCTTTTTTGTCTTTCGGAAGCATCTTCACACCATTGTTCCAGTCTCTTTATTTTTTCAATGTCATCTAAATCTTCTCTTCCTTTTGTTTCCACGATATAGATTGTTTTACTATTTGTCTTTACAAAAAAGTCAGGATAATAGCTTGATATTGCCCCGCTTGCATTTTTGTAGTCAATCTTGAAATGAATTTCGTAATAATTCTTTGCAAAAGAAACTACATCATCAGCGCCTTCCAAAAAGTCGGCAAATTCAAGTTCAAAATCACTGTCGCCAACAATTTTATTGAATACGCTCTTTTTTGCCAATAGATATTTTCTATCAGTGACAACAAATGGTCTTGCACTACTTACCTTTAAGTAATTTTTAATTTCGGTATCACCAACATCCTGTACTGTTAAATTATTTATTTCCTTTTTAAATGTTTCCACAATAGTTTTAACTGCTTCCAACTCGGACAAATTTCTTAGAATATTTGCATTATTAAGATCAACTTTCTTTTCAAATAAGTATTCAATAATGAATTCCTTTAATTTACCAAAAAGTATGTCATAACAACCAAAAAGGCGCAGTTCCTTCATTATTCTCTGCACAAAAAAACCAACAACACTTTGATAATTCGGTTCAACAGTACTATTTAAAAATGTTGTATGATGTGTTTTATCATTTATTACTTCTTTAAAAACAATTTCCTTTTGTTCTTCCTTTGAAAACTGCTTTACTGAAATTTTTTCATGTTTAAATTTAGTAACATCTAATAAGTTAAGATTTTTATATTCTCTTTGAATTCTTGGTGTTAAAACCGGTAATTCAATATCTAAATTCTCAATATCTTTCTTTACATTTTCATTATCTACTTCAATAACTGTCGGTGTAATTGGTGTTCCAGAACGATCCATTTTTCGTTTTTCTAACTCGACACCTTCTGCTTTTATTGATTCTACAAATTCCATAAAAGCTGGCGTACCAATTACGCTAACGTATTCCTCAACATCTTGACCAAAATACATTCTGCGAAGACCACGACCCAGTGTTTGCTCGGGCAATATCTTTGAATCGGAACCATAAGGACGTAATCCCACAATTGTTGTTACATTTTTTACATCCCAACCTTCTTTGAGCATAAGTACGGATACAATCACCTTATATGGGCTTTCAATACTATCTATCTCATTCGCTTTCTTTCTTAAATCCTGTAATTCTTTTTCTTTTTTCCCGGTAACTGTTTCCGATATTTCGCCACTTCTGTTTGTATGAATTGTTAAAACTGCACCTTTTAATTTTGGATAACTTTTCTCAAGAAATTCAGCAACATCATCACAGTTTTTTGTGTCATCGGTCATTATAAAAAGAATGGATTTCTTACCGGTTAGCTCAAGTTCTTTGTATGTTTTTTCCCATTCTTCAACCCCCAGTTTAATATAATCTTCGTATTTTTCTGAAAATATTGAGCTTTGCTTCTCTTGCAATTTGGCACGACTGGCTTGATCCGGCAAAACTGGATTTTTTACCACACCTTGATGTATAGCCTCAACTAAAGGATAATCTGAGACAGTTTGTACAAAAATTTCACCTCGATTATTCTTTGGCGTTGCCGTAACATCAATTTGTAATGCTAACTTTTTACCTTTTTGCAACAATTGGTTATGTATATCTTCAATTGATTTAAACCATGCCATTTTTGGATCATGAATATGGTGCGCTTCATCATTTATAACCATTAACTCTTCAACATCTCGCACGATTTCACCTAAATCGATCTTTGAATCGTTAGTTTTGCCGACTACTTTATTACCAAGAAAATAGTCAGAAGTGTCTTCATCATTAAAACTAGATACATTTATATTTCCCTCATAAACTCTATGAATATTGGTAAGAAATATATTCCCTGATTTTGAAATTGTACCAACCTCATCCTGTAGATGTAGTTTTATTTGAAAATCATCCTGCCAGTTTTGTCCGTTGTATCCATTATCTGGTAGAATTGGATCCTCATAAAATATTTTCAATCCCTCAAAATCGGCCTTAATCCTATCCAAAACAATAATATTCGGAGTAATTAGTAAAAAGTTTCTGGATAGTTCAGAGTTCTCTTCGTATAGTTTATGAAAATATGACCAAGCCAAAAGCAAGCTCATTACTTTTGTTTTTCCACTTCCGGTAGCCATTTTAATCACAAACCGAAGCCAGTCTTCAGTGAACATATTTGGGCTTACGCGACCTAATTTATCAAATTTTATCAGATCATATTTGCTTTCAACTTTTTCAACATCATATAACCAAATAATTGTTTCCACCGCCTCTCTTTGGGCGTAATAGTATTGAAAAGCAACACTTGAAGCATCTTTGCTAAAAATTGTGTGTGGTTCTTTAAACCACCAATTCAAAAGAGCTTTTGAAGTTTCACTTGCGCCCACATAATTGGTTTTACGCCATTCGGCTACTCTTTCTCGAAGTTCCGGTACAAAAGGCGGCAAAAGTTTTTCATAACCCTCTTTGCGTAAAT
>JBDRDK010000025.1:0-26196 GCA_043820855.1 bacterium | reverse complement strand
TATAATTCTTGAACAAATTTATAAGATATGATAACATTTATAATACTATGAAACATAAAATAGAAAAACTACCAAAAAGTCGGGTTAAAATCGAAATTACTCTAGTTAGTGACGAATTTAAAAAATACATGGATGAGGCTTTTGAGCATTTATCCAAAGGTGTAGAAATTGAAGGTTTCAGAGCCGGCAAAGCACCCAGAGCTATGCTTGAAAAAAAGATAGGTAAAGATAGAATTTTTTCTCATGCTCTGGAGCATGCAATTCCCAATTCTTTAGCTGAAGTTACTAGTAAAGAAAAGATACAGCCAGTAGCTGAGCCAAAAGTAGCGATGAAAAAATTTCCCATGGAAGATAAACCCAGTGAAGAACT
The DNA here is from genome assembly GCA_043820855.1 of bacterium. Lineage (GTDB taxonomy): Bacteria > Patescibacteriota > UBA1384 > JBDRDK01 > JBDRDK01 > JBDRDK01. The sequence goes on along the minus strand of JBDRDK010000025.1, from coordinate 25,826 downwards.
AATATTTGATGCAGAGTTTGATATCTTGGATGAGTTGAAATTGCCAGACTGGAAAAAAATTAACGTAAAAGCAGAGAAACCAGAAAAAGTACAGACAAAAGAAGTTGATGAGGTCTTGAAAAATATTCAACAATCCAGAGCTAAATACAATAAAGTAGACAGAGAATTAAAAAATGGAGATCGAGCTGAGATAGATTTTGAAGGCAAAGTAGATAATATAAAAGTAGATCAGCTTACTAGTAAAAACCATCCATTTATTTTAGGTACAGGATACTTTTTGCCGGATTTTGAAAAAAATATTATCGATATGAAAGCCAGCCAAGAAAAACAGTTTAAAATAACTATTCCTAAAGATGTAAAAGACCAATTCATAGCTGGCAAAGAAGTAGAGTTTAAAGTAAAAATAAATTCAGTAGAAGAAGTTATTTTACCAAAATTGGATGATAAATTTGCACAGGAATTCGGCAAAGTCAAAGATCTGAAACAAATGAAAGCCGAAATTGAAAAATCAGTAGAAAATCGTAAGAAATCTCAAAGCCACCAAAAAACTCAAAACAACATGCTAGAAGGCTTAGCTAGCAAAACTAATATTGATATTCCGGATAGTTTGATTGAAAAAGAGTTAGACAGAATGTTGAACCAAATTCGGGAAGATATTGAAATGCGTGGACTTACATTTGGAGACTACCTGAATAGTTTAAATAAAACCGAACAGGATTTACGAAAAGATATGCGAGGACAAGCTGAAAAATCAGTAAAAATGGCTCTAATAATTAATGAAATTGCTAGGAATGAAAATATTCAAGTTTCAGATAAAGAAATACAAGATGAGATTAAAAAATACGAAGCCATGGGTCAGAAAATCGAAAGAAATCAAGACGTAGATAGATATATGCAAAATGTTGTTTCTCATCGCAAAACCATTGAATACCTAAGTAAAATATTGGTACACTAAAGACGTATTTATTGGTCATCCTGAACCCCGAGCTGAAAGCTCCCCTTCGGGGAAGGCGTCCCTTAGGGACTTCGGGAAATAGATTTCATTTCGGTGGGTATGCAAATGTCAAATGAAATCCAAATGATTAAATGTCAAAAAAGTTTAGATTTTGGATTTTAATCATCGGATTCTGAACAAGCCAGAATGATAGTATAAATTAAATAAATTATAAATTTTTATAAGGGATAAACTATGAAAAAGGAAATCGAAAATCAAGTACTTATACCCACGGTAATAGAAAAATCTCAGTTCGGTGAAAGAGCTTATGATATTTATTCTCGACTTCTCAAAGATAGGATTATTTTTGTGCAAGGACCAATAGATGACCATTCTGCTAATTTGATAATTGCCCAATTATTATTTTTAGAGAGCGAAGATAAAGAAAAAGATATTCATCTATATATAAATACTCCTGGTGGTTCAGTTACTGCTGGTATGGCTATTCATGATACCATGCAGTATATCAAACCAGATGTATCTACTATAGCGGTCGGGATGGCAGCAAGTTTGGGTGCGTTTCTTTTAGCAGCCGGTAAAAAAGGCAAAAGATCTGCTTTACCTAATGCAAAAATCTTAGTTCATCAAGTTTTAGGTGGAGTTGAAGGTCAAGCTACAGATATTGAGATTCACGCAAAGGAAATCTTGAGAACTAAGAAAGTTATGAACGAGCTTTTATCTAAATATACTGGTAATACTTTGAGTAAGATCGAAAAAGATACAGATCGGGATAAATTTATGACATCTGCTGAAGCTGAAAAATACGGTATTATAGATAAAGTCATAAAATAGCGTATAGCAGATGGCACATGGCTTATAGCTTATGGTAAATGGTATATAGCGAATAGCAGGTGGCGTATAGTATATGTCGCTAGTTATTTAGTTAATTGAGAATGATTAGATATTGAAGAGTTAACGAATTTTGAATATAGAATCTGGAATACGGGAATTACCCACTAAGTTTTACATTTTGAATTTATTATACTATTGACTTTTTAAAAATAATCTAATACAATAAATTTATAACAGTTTAAAAGTATGTCAAGACTTATCAATTGCTTGACATATTTTTTACTGCTAATTTAGTATTTTAACAACTACTAATTGGTAAAAACCCAAGTCAATTAAAATGTAAGAAAATTTCAAACTTTTTTGAGAGTTTGATCCTAGCTCAGAGCGAATGCTAGGGGGATGCTTAACACATGCAAGTCAAACGGCCTTTTAGGCAGTGGCGCACGGGTGAGTAACACGTTGGTAACCTACCTCTTGCTCGGGAATAACCTCGCGAAAGCGTGATTAATGCCCGATAGTATTTTAAGGTGAGATTCCTTAAAATTAAAGTTTTTTCGGCAAGAGAGGGGCCTGCGTTCCATCAGCTTGTTGGTAAGGTAATGGCTTACCAAGGCTATGACGGATAGCTGGTTTGAGAGGATGGCCAGCCACAATGGGACTGAAACACGGCCCATACTCCTACGGGAGGCAGCAGTGAGGAATATTCCGCAATGGGCGAAAGCCTGACGGAGCAATCCCCCATAAATGAAGAAGCCCTTCGGGGTGTAAAGTTTAGTAATTAGGGAAGAAATCTTGACTGTACCTAATGAACAGTCACGGCTAACTACGTGCCAGCAGCCGCGGTAATACGTAGGTGGCAAGCATTGCTCGGATTTATTGGGCGTAAAGCGCGTGTAGGTGTCTTGACAAGTCTCTTGTTAAATCTCCCTGCTCAACGGGGAAAATGTAAGAGATACTATCAGGATTTGAGGAAGGTAGAGGCGAGTGGAACTTGTGGAGTAGGAGTGAAATCCGTTGATATTACAAGGAACACCGATGGCGAAAGCAACTCGCTGGGCCTTTCCTGACACTAAGACGCGAAAGCGTGGGTAGCGAATGGGATTAGATACCCCAGTAGTCCACGCCGTAAACTATGCAGACTAGTTATCGAAGAGCATCGACCCTCTCGGTAGCGAAGCTAACGCGTTAAGTCTGCCGCCTGGGTAGTACGATCGCAAGATTAAAACTCAAAGGAATTGACGGGGACCCGCACAAGTGGTGGAGCATGTGGTTTAATTCGACGCTAAGCGAGGAACCTTACCGAGACTTGACATCTTCCGCTAGTCACAGAAATGTGATGTTCTCTTTTGAGACGGAATGACAGGTGCTGCACGGCTGTCGTCAGCTCGTATCGTGAGATGTACCCTTAAGTGGGATAACGAGCGCAACCCCTATGTAGTGTTGTATTTTTCACTACAGACTGCCTCTGTTAAGGAGGAGGAAGGTGGGGATGACGTCAAGTCAGCGTGGCTTTTACGTCTCGGGCTACACACGTGCTACAATGGCCGGTACAAAGGGTTGCCAAACCGCAAGGTGGAGCTAATCCCATCAAAACCGGTCCAAGTTCGGATTGAAGGCTGCAACTCGCCTTCATGAAGTTGGAATCACTAGTAACCGCAAATCAGCCTCGTTGTGGTGAATGCGTTCTCGGGTCTTGTACACACCGCCCGTCAAACCACGAAAGCTGGTAATACCTGAAGATCCTCATTTGAGGAGACACGGTAGGATCAGTGATCAGGGTTAAGTCGTAACAAGGTATCCGTAGCGGAAGCTGCGGATGGATCACCTCCTTTCTAAGGATTTAGTCTCGTATTTGGGACCAATCTAGGTTGATCATTGTTCGATTGGACAATGTAGTGACTTGTGGTTTTTACCAGTTAATAGTTGTTAAAATAAAATACACCTGTAGTAAGGTGTATTTTTATTGAAAAAATCGAGTTTTTTGCTATAATGTTCTGTGTCGGGCATATAGGCCCGAAGGGCGGTCTTTGGCATCCCGAAGGGAGACCTTCGGTCCTCAGTTTAATATATTTTATTTTTGGGCATATAGCTCAGTTGGTTAGAGCGCGTCACTGATAATGACGAGGTCTCTGGTTCAAATCCAGATATGCCCACCATTCGAATCGCTTCGTTTGCTCATGGCAGGTCATAAAAATAGCTTAGCAAGGTATTTTTTTATTTGTTATACTTAAGTAGTACTAGTCACAAGTAACCAATAACGAATAACTATTTTTTATGCTTGGAAGTACTCATATAATTATAGGTGCAACAGTTGCGCAAGCTAGTGGAAATTATCCACTTGGTTTATCTTTGGCTTTTCTTAGTCATTTTATTTTAGACGCAATACCTCATCTTGATTTTGAAGTACCAGAAAAAGGTAATCCCAAAGTATATCAATATATATTAGCTTCTTTGGATAGTTTGATTGCTATCGGAGTTGTGATTTATTTTGGATACATGTCTTTGGAACTAGATCTTGCATTACTTTTATGGGGTGGGTTTTTTGGTCTGGTTGTGGATCTATGGCTACATGTTCCGATCTGGAAAAAATGCACTAGAGGAATCTGGCCAAGTTTTTATAAGTTTCATTATGATATTCAACATTTGTGGTACCAACCAAATAAATTTATCGGCTACTCTACTAATTTGATCTTGATAATTGGAGGGGTATGGTATTTATTCTTAAGTTCATAATTTTTCTAACAGCTAGTGCGCTTGGGATTTATTTTATTGCTAATCGCGAAAAAATGGTGCGATTAGTTGGTAAAAATGAATACGCTGAAAAAGTTACCCGAGCCGGTAGTTATACGATGTGGGTTTTGATAGGGGCTATATTAATCTTCTTAGGATTTCTAAATTTGATAGGAAAACTAGATTGGCTATTTCATTGGTAACTTAAGTTACTAAAAACTCAAATATCAAAGCCCAAATGTCAAATTAAGCTCAAAGTTCAAATTACAAAACCTCTTTTGACATTTAATATTTAGATTTCACCTGTGGTGAGTATATCGAACTATTTGAAATTTACTCGTGCTGAGCGTAGTCGAAGTAGATTTTAGACTTTGGATTCAAATAATTTGAGATTCTGGAACAAGTTCAGAATGATGGCAAAAGTAAAATTTAAGAATATGATATATTAGAGTTGTATGAAGATTCTTGATTCACAACCAGTTCTTGTGAGATTTTGGCTTTGGTATTATGGGGAAGCACTATCAACTATCTGGCAAATTATAACAAATTATTGTTTGAGTATAATAGATACTTTTTCACTTCCAACTCTTGCAACAACTTTATTTGATCCTTGGAAAAGAGATGTAGTAGGTGGCAAAAATCTACCACTCAATATGCGAATTCAGATGTTTTTCTGGAATCAGTTTTCTCGTTTGATTGGATTTTTTGTTCGAGCTATAGTTATTATTATCGCTGGAGCTATTTTATCTTTGGAATTTATTACGGGAATCATTTTTATAGCCTTATGGATTGTTTTTCCGGTCGGGATAATATATTTAATTTGGTATAGTTTTTATTTGTTAACCATATGATTCAAAATTTTGTTTTTGACGAAAAAAGGTCAGTAATATTTCAGCGGGCTTGGTCTGGTAGAGCTTTTGATCCTAAAGTATTTAGTTACTTGGAAATTTTTGCAAGATTATTATTAGTAATTAGTGCAATATTTCTGATTTTAGGATTTATATTATTTTTTACAAACTGGTATGAAATTAATACTAGTTTATTATCCCTAGGTATCTTGATATTTTTAATATCTTCAATATATTTAATCTTGCGTTGGTTTTTTCATACTGATTTTAAAAATCCACCCATGCTTATTAAATTTAATCAAAATATTACAAATACATCTGGTATGAATTTTGCTGACTTTCTTTCGTATAGAGCTTCTAGGGCTATTCTTTGTGCAAAAGCTATGAGCAAAGGAAGTAAAATCACTGCAAGAGAGATAATATTCGGCACATTAAATGATTCACGAGTGAATTTTATACTTGCCCGTTTAGGTTTGAGTATAGATAAGATTAGCCAAGCTTTGTCTCAAAACTCAGAAGATAATTTTGAACACACTATAGAACTAGCTTTTAATATGGCGCTCAAACAAGGTCATTCGCGCATAAAAGTAACTGATCTTTTCGCAGCAGCAAGTATAATTCACGAACCTTTAAATGAATTAATTTTGAATTCCGGTTTGCGGGATGAAGACATTGCAAACTTAGTATACTGGGAGAATTCTTTAGAAATTCATGAAAAAACTAAAAAAGAATTTTATAAACCGGAAAACAGAACCAGAACCACAAGAGGAGTTGGTTATGATTGGTCTGCTGGTTGGACGCCCATACTAGATAGATACTCTACTGATATTACTGATCAAGTATCTTTTCAACACTCTTTGGATATTATCGGCAAAAAGAATTATATCGATTTATTGCAACAAGGTTTGGCTCGAAGTATGGAGGCAAACGTACTTTTGGTTGGTCCTCCGGGGATAGGTAAGAAAACTATGGTTTTGGGTTTAGCGCAACTCATTATTCACAAAAAATCTCTACCTGTTTTAAATAACAAAAGAATAAAAGAGCTAAATATATCTGCTCTGATTTCTGGGTCAAGCAATGTGCGAGAAGTAGAAGAAAGAGTTTTGGCTGTATTTAATGAAGTTATTAATGCTGGAAATATAGTTTTATATATCGATAATATTCAGGATATTTTTCGCATGGATGAATCAGCTGGTACTGTAGATGTTTCAGAAGTTATCGGACCCTACTTGGTTTCACCGAAATTTCAAGTTATTGGTGCTACGACTCAAGAAGAATATAGGAGCTATATATTACCTAAGCGTGAGATAAATGAAAACTTTTCTCAAATTACTGTCAAAGAGCCAGAAGACAATGATTTGATAAAGATCATAGAAGAGATTGTACCGTATTTAGAATACAAAAATCCAGCAATTATTACATATAGAGCTATAAAAGAAGCCATAGATCTGACTCGAAAGTTTCAACCAAATCAGGCGTTTCCAGAAAAAGCAATTACTTTACTTGATGAGGGTCTTACAGATGCTGTTGTAAATAAAAAACAGAGATACCTTACACCAGAGATCTTGCAAGAGCTTGTAACTAAAAAAACTTCAATTCCTGTAGCTAAAGTTACAAAAGATGAAAAGCAAACCTTGTTGAATTTGGAGAAAATCTTACATTCTCGAGTTATTGGTCAAAACGAAGCTATCAATGTAATTGCTGACGCAATGAGGCGTGCTAGAGCAGGACTTCATTCTGGTAAGAGACCTATCGGTAGCTTTTTGTTTCTTGGACCAACTGGTGTTGGAAAAACCGAGACTTGTAAGGCAATGGCTGCTGCATATTTTGGAAGTGAAAAATCAATGGTGCGTATAGATATGTCCGAATATCGTGATATGGGATCAATCAATCGGCTTATTGGCGACCCATATGATCCCAAATCGGGCGGTTCATTAACTACTGCAGTGCGCGAAAATCCGTTTAGCTTAATTTTATTAGATGAAGTTGAGAAAGCTCATCCAGATATTTTGAATTTATTTTTACAAGTTTTTGAAGATGGGCGACTTACTGATACTGGAGGTAAGACCACAGATTTTACAAACTCTATGATAATCGGTACTAGCAATGCTGGCGCAGAAGTTATCAGACAAGAAGTTCAAAAAGGTACGAATATGCAAGATTTCAAAAAAGATTTGATGGAGATATTGCAACGAGAAGGAATTTTCAAACCAGAATTTTTGAATCGTTTTGATGCAGTAGTTGTATTTAAACCATTACTCAAAGAAGAATTAGTTAAGGTTGCAGATCTTATGTTGAAAAATTTAGCTTTAACTCTTGAAACCAAAAGGATAAAATTGGATTACACACCAGAAGTTTTACAGAAAATGGTAGAGCTGGGATATAATCCAGAGTATGGAGCAAGACCAATGCGTAGATTGATTCAGGAAAAAATCGAGAATATTATAGCTCGTGCCATGCTTGAAGAAAATCTTAAAGAAGGTTCAACCTATACCCTTAAACCCGAAGATATAAGTTAATAAATATCAAAGCCCAAAGCTCAAATTTCAAATTAATAATAAATAATGCGTCATTCTGGGGAACGGAGAGACTCCAAAATCTATTCCCAAACGGATTCTGGGCAGGCCAGAATGACAAAATAATATAATTATATATTATGAGCCCAGAAACATTAGGTCTAGACGAGGAAGAAGTAAATCCAAAATCTGATTCTTTTGGGTCTTGAAAAATCTTTGTTTTTCTGGTACAATCGGACTGCTCTATTGAGCAAAATATTCAATTAACAATCAACAATAGACAATAATGCGTCGTCATTCTGAACTTGATTTCCCAAGGGGAAGACTTTGGCTCAGAATCTATTTCTGTTTAGAATTTCGATATTAGAAATTAGGATTTATTTTTTTATATATGGGCCCATAGCCCCAAAGGGGCCCCTTCGGGGCTCAGCTCCGGCCAGAGGCCGATCGTCCTTTGGACGAGGTATCCCGTCTGTTGGCAGGGAACGCCCATATTTGTCCCGACGTTTCTATCGGGATCCCGTATGATTTTGGTGATTTTATATTTAAAGCGGGCCGTTAGCTTAGTTGGTAGAGCGCCACATTTGCACTGTGGAGGTCGCCGGTTCGAATCCGGCACGGTCCACCAGATAGAATAGATCCACCAAAATTCATCGGGACACTGTGGAGGTCAGGAGTTCGATTCTCCTTGGGTCCACCATAGAAGATTTCTTGTTAGAGGTCTCTTTTTTTATATCTGTAAAAATACTAAAACTTGGTGTTCTAAAGCCATTTTGTAGGTCAAATGAAGGATTTTGCGTAAAAAGTAAGTTGTGAATTAGGTGTTTACCTTCAAAATCAGTTTCTTTCCAATATTTCGAAGGTGTTCCAATAAAATTCAATACCTTATTTAGCGCTTTATCAAAGTCTATGTCTGGGTTTGTTTTATTGATTTTTTTAAGAACTTCTATTTCTGACTCTATTTTTTCATTATATTTATCAACAATCAATGAACTTTTTGCAGAAGGTATTAGGTCTAAATATATATCAATTTTCTTTTCTTTTTCTTTTATTATTCGTTTATTATTATTAGCTTCCAGTGTTCTTTTTTTTGTTAATGTTTTCCAAGTATTTAACGATATAGCTTTTGTTAGTTCTAATATTTCTTTTGATGGAGAGATACTATCTAAAAGTTTAATGTACTCTTTTTCTAAAATATGTTTTTGAATATTCTTTGGTTTCGACTTGCATAGCTTGTTATTACAAGTATACATAGAATAATATTTAATTTTCCCTTTTACCTTACTTCCGGTCATTTTTTTACCACACATAGCACAATTTACAATCTTTCTAAGAGGAAATTTGGGGTTATTAATTTCCCACTTACTAATTAGTCTCTGAGAGCTTTGAAGCTTGTCCTGAACCTTCTCATATGCTTCTAGGCTAATGATTGACTCGTGTTTCCCTTTTTGTCTTTTTATTTCCCATTTTGGATATTCTAGGTAACCAGTATAAAGAATTTCTGTTAAAATTCTCTTAACAAGCTGTATATCGATTTTGATTTTTCCTAAGTATTGTTTATTATCTTCAAGATAATTTAATACATTAGTTTGTGTGATAAATCTATTTTCAGCAAATCCATTAATAGCATTTTTAATAATATTTTTAGTTGTTGCGTTGTATGTGAGAATCTTTCCTTCTGTTGTTTTTTCATATCTTATTCCAAAGGGTTCTGTAAGGCACCAATAACCCAGTTCAATTCTTGCCATCATCTTTTGTTTCACTTGTCTAGCGTTCTGTTGTCGTTCAAGTTGTGCTGTACCTGCCATTACGGTTTCAACAAATTCACCTTCGGGGGTATCTTCAAATCTAAAATTAGGTGATTCGATCTTGGCACCCAAAGCATTGAAGCATTCTTTTATGGCCCAATGAACTTGTACGCTTCGTGCAATCCTTTTAATATCATCAAATATGACGATGTAATCGTTATTTATATCTTTTTCTAGATGCTTAATGGTTTGCTTTATTGATGTTCGTTCAAATATTGCGCCAGATTCTCCCTCATCTTTATATATTGCTATAACCTTGTAGTTTTTCATTCTAGCGTATTGTCTACATCTAAATTCCTGGCTTGTTAGTCCGTTGCCTTCTTGAATTTGCTTCTCTGAAGATACTCTAGTGCAAATTATTGCTTTTTGTATTGGTTCATTTTCCACGTTTTTCCACGAATTGTTTACTGATAACATTTTCTGTAATTGAAGTTAATATATTTATTGTTTTTTGTATTTCAGCATCTGTTAATTTATATTTTTTTAAATATTTTTTTGCTTCTTTTATTGTTAGCATTGCCTTTATCCAAGTTGAGTCTTTCGTAGTAGGATTTTTACTACTTGAGATGTTGGCAATTAAGCTAGATTTTTTAGCTTATTTTAATTCTCGTTCTATTTTTGTCTGTTGTACACCGTGCTCATTAGAGTTTAAAGTAGTTTTCTGATTAGGTTGATTTACTAGTTTGTTTATACTTTCATTTTTTTCTAATGCTCTGTATTTAATACTTACTATTTTGCGTATTTTTTCTATACCTTCCTGATTGATAATTATATCTTGATTATTTTCTTCGTCTAATATTGTAGATATTAGACTTCCAAATTTATTAGGTTTTTTTTCGTAGTCGATCTCAAGTTTTTTTAATATCTTTCGTAAGTTGGTAATTATTAGCAAAGATGAATCTAGATACACTTCGTTTATTAGGGGACTGGTTCCAGCAATAATTTCCGCTAGACAAGTATCGCTATAGAATGAGGCGTTTTCACCATCCTTATTACAAACTAAGTAGATATTTTTTCCCAATACAGTGTTTATAGTAGCTAAATTAAGACTATTAATTAGAATATTTGAAGGTCGGAGTGTGATAAATGTATTTTTAAGAATATTTTTCTTAACTCTCTTCATCTTTATCAATGAAAAACCGTTTTTTCTGAGTTCTTCATAAATCAATATCTCAATTAGTTCAAAGAAGGAGAGTTTATGCCAACTACCTTTATTTGAACGTAGGTGATTTATTAAACCGTTTTTACTCCAGTTGTTAATAATGCGATAGCTTATTCCTGTTTCCTTAATGGAGTACTGTTTGTTGTTAATAATTTTATTTATTTGTTTTTGATCCATATATAAATTATACATCAATGTATAATTTAGTCAAATATACTTAATTTTGTTTATATTAATATATAAAATATCCTACTTCTGTGTTAAAATGAGCGCAAAAGGGTTAATAAAATGGCAAATAATTTATTTGATAAGCCGGTATTTATACCAAAGATACAAAGCGGGAATGTTATGAAAAGCGGTATTAATTTTCAGTATTCAATTGTGGATGCCCAGTACGTAGAACGGTACCCCGATATATTTGAATCGGTAAAAGAAATATCTGAAAACATTATAGTGGATCCGGTAACTTATTTATTTGATTTTCCTATAGCTTCAAGTAAAGTTAATTTTAAAAAACTTCCATATTCAGACGTGTTGATAGAAAGGTTATATGAAGATAAATATCGCCTCGAAAATCTAGTTTGGAAAAGTATTGAATATCAAATAGGTAAGAATAGCGCTATACTTACAGCACCATATTTGTATGCAGAGGGTTTTACTGGTGGGAATTTCAATAATTCACTGACTATGCTTTCCGAAACGCTTTATTATTGTAGGGATGAAAAAAATCATACACCAGTATTTGCTACTCTTTGTATAAGTGATGCAATATTAAGAACTACGCGGTCAATAGATCAATTGGTTGCTTATTATTCTGATCCAGAAATAGTCAAATATCTTTCAGGATACATAATTATGATAAGTGGTGATGTAGATAGGAAAGCTGATCAAAATATATTAAGAGGGTTGGCGTATTTAGTTGCTAAATTATCAAGTGAAAAAGAAGTTATCGTGAAACAGGTTGGTGGGTTTGGTGAAGCTTTATTGGCCATAGGTGCAAGTGCGGTAATTAGTGGTTTAGCTGGAGGTGAAAATTTTAATATTGCATATCTAAAGAGTACAGAAGGTTTTGGCAGAGATCACACTCAATGGACCTATGTACCTGAAGTATATGACTACGTAAATATAGCTGAGTTGGCAGCTAAGGTAGATATAGGGTGTGATTGTCCTTCTTGTGAAAAAAAAATAGGTAAAATTAATACTAGTGCTTGTGAAAAAAAACTTCACTTCTTATATAGAAAATGGGATGCCATCAATGCGATTGCTACAGTTTCAAAATCGAAGAGAATAGATCTAGTATTATCTAATTATGAGCTGGCAAGAAAAACTGTTAACAAGTATCGCGCAAGAGGGGTTGACTTAAGTGTCGGTCATCTAGACAGATGGATTAGTGTACTAAATGAAGCCAAAGAGTGGGACCTAGGGAAACAAGACGATAAATTAGATAAAATTTTAGAAGCATTAGATAGTGCGAAGATGTGATGATAAAAATTGTCCCAGATACAAATGTTTTAATAAGGGCTACGTTGGGATTTAGAAGCCCTCAACGAAAATTATTACATATGGCTATGACCGGAGATCTGGTTTTGTACGGTAGCGAAGAAACTTTTAAGGAATTTTGTGATGTAATTTCTAGAGATAGATTTAAAGATTTTTTTAAAAGAAATATTTATTCTTTAGATCAAGTTGTTTTAAACTATAAGCAATATATAAAAATGAAGGAACTAACCCCAGAAATAAAATCAATAAAAGTTCCTACGAAAGATCCTAAAGATGTTGTATTTTTTCATATTGCCAAGGCTAGTGGTGCTAAGATTATTATTAGTGAAGACAAGAATCACGTATTAAGTGTCCCAAGGTTTGACGATATTCGTACAACAGATCCTGAAAATTTTTTAGGTTGTTACAATAAAATAAGTTAAACTAGTTGCCAAAAAAACTCTGAAACAAAATTCCTTTTTTCTCTATAGGTTGGATTTAGGATTTGGGATGGAAGCGAATTTTTGTTTGTTTCTTTCTCAGGATCAAAAACTAATAGACCTACATTAACTTTTTTTAATAATTTTTTATCTATTAGGTGTTCAATTTCAGGTGGTACGGCTAGGTATACTTGGTCGGCGAAAGATCTGTACCTTGCTGCTTGATAAATTCCTCTTTTCCAGTTCTTCATTTTTGCTTCAATAGCTATAACGTCTTTTGCTATTGGCAGCCACCCATTAATTTTAAAGTAATAGCCCCGCTTCTCTTCTTTTATATATCCGAGATCAAGAAGTTCTTTTAATAAAGAATATTTAATTGTGGATATCGATATATTTGTTGCATTAGACAAAAACTCTGTATTTACAGGTTTGGTTTTCTTGTCCATTTGAAAGTCAGGAATATATTTAAGGATATTGAAATACGATTCTTTTAAAAGAGGATCATACTGTCGATTCTTTTTTCTTAATCTGCATTTAGGTTTATCGAGATTAACCAAAACTAAATCAGACACCCCATAGCCCGCTCCTATTTCCCTCCTAACTAGGTACCCCTCATTTTCGTAATATTGTTTTAACCTTGTTACAAAGGTTTTTTCTAGCATAATATTATATTAACACAGAGTTTCAACAAAAACGAAGTGTATGTACTTTTTCTTTCGCTGCCTTTATAGTGGGAAGAAATAAATCCCGATTCGAGGTTTCTATAAATGAAAACGGAATAAAGTAGGTTTTAGTCTTGTGGTATGTTGTAAATAGATTTCTTTATGTTTTTATATTCTAGTTCGCTTAAATTATTATTTTTAAAATCAAATATTAAACATTCTACTGCTTCTTTAAAATCTTTATAGAATTGATCGATGTCCACGGCTAAGCGAAAGTTTCTTGAGCTTTTTTCTAACTTAGGTTGTTTTCCGTTTCTTGTTGTAAACATTAAATGATGGTCCAGGGTTCCTCGTACTGGAAAGAAACCAACTTCTTTATCGTCATACCCCAGAATATAACTATGCAATAAACCACATCTATAGCATTTATATAAATCAGATTTCAGGGACCTATAGCGACTGTTCTTGAAACGCTCCATAAATAATTTAAAAGCCTTTCCACTTTTCTTTTTTTTAATTCCAAAGCCGTTTATTACTCTACCAAATAATTCAACACCTACACACAAAAGTTGCAACGAACCCATATTGGACTCATTAAGGATTATTCTACTATCAACAATCTTTATTTTTCCAGAAGAAAATCCGTTTTTATTGTAATTTGACCATATATTTTTATAGGATTCTATATTTATTAATAAATCTTGAAAGACCCATCTTATTAAAAAATTAAGTTTTTTTAGATATTTTTTCTTTTCATTAGTGGTCATATATATTTAGTTTATTCCTTTTCTCCTATTGTTATTATTGATTTGATTATATCAAGTCACACCCTATGTTACTATGGAGATGAATAATTATAGGAACTTTTATGGAAACATTAAAAAGATGATTATGAAAAATAAATCAACTACTATAAGTAAACTAGAAGAAACTATTGACGAAAATATCGAGAGACTAAAGCAAGAACTGAAAGATATACAAATTGAGTCGAATTTTGAAAGGAAACCGAAACTAAAAGAATTACATTTATTAGTATTAGAAACGCATTTTTATTTTGAGTTAATCTTGAATACTTGCATATATGTAAAAATCAACAGCGAAAGAGAGTATAAAAAAGATGGACAACTAACTACCCAGTTAATCGCTAAAATAATAGAAGAGATGCCTTATGTTAAGAAACTACAGACAGTTTCAGACTTTAAAGATGGTGTCCCGTATAAAAAGTTTAATACGATTAATACATATAGAAATAAATTTGCTCATTTTGTTAATGAAGATGGGCTGGAGCTATCAGAAAGGTTTTTCGGTAAAAACCCAAAAGCTAAAGAAAGGCTGGAGAAGTTATACACTGATCTTGTAGATGCATCAAAAGAAAAGGCTAAATATATGATAAAAATTAAACTTAAAGAATCTATAGATAAAGTTATAGGAAGAAATTAAAAATAAACTATTTGTGAAACTGGAAAATATACAGGAAATCAAAAAAAGACATTAAACAAGCAAAAGAAGAGCTTGAAAGAAATATTGGAATGGTAGCAAATTCAGAAATTGAATCGATGATAAGAGAAAGGGAGGATAATAAATAAGTATGAAAAATAATGACTTTTGGAACAAGAAAGCTTTTGGGCTAACTGGGTATTGGTGGATGTTTATACTTGGTTTTGTGATCATTTTTATTATGTCCTTTGGCGGGAAGAAAGATACAGTAGACACTAAAAACACAAACAGTGTTCCTCCAGCTCAACCAGAAGAAGCTGAACTAAAAGCTGATGTAAGTATTATCAAAGAAGGCACTAATGATGTTGCGGTTAGTGCTGGTTCTTCTAGAACTAAAACACAAGAAATCATTATTACTGCTGATTTTACTAAAGAAGAAATGGAAAAGTATATTAGGAAGTATTTTGATGACAATAATATACAAGTGCTCTGGATCTTCACAGATAGACAGGCTTACGATATTGGAGAAAGAATCGTTGATGATTATGACAGCGTAACAAAAGAAGAAATTGCTATATTTGATGAAAAATATATAGCTCATATGATGTATAATTGGAAATCCAATAAGACCACCTTTAACTGGATGGCAACTGCTGGGAAGTATGCGGTTAAATAAGGAGCAAAAATGAGTGACGATAAAGAGACTCCTGGTTCTAGGGTAATAGAGAAAATAATAGTGTGGGGGTTTGTTGCTTTTGTTTTACTTATAATATTAAGAGCGGTTTTACAAAACTATGGAATGGGATATGAAAAACAAGGTAGTTTATTTGAAAAAAGGCATTATACAACACAATACTGGATTGACGTCAAACCAGGTGATTGGATTGATTTCAAATCTTCGGGTGATTTTGCTGATCTCAAACCAGATGGCTCAGAAACAAAACAGTACAGAGTTAAGGGAGATATCAAACACGACGATGGCAGATATGAGTTATTGAGGGTTCACTGGCCAAACGGGGATACTACTGAGTTTGGTGGTTGCGATATTACAGATTACGCGAATAGTAAGGGAGAGATGGATTATGAAATATGTACTTATGACGAAGAAGATAGATATTTTGAAGTTCACATTAAAACAAAAGTAGGTTCTGATGAATAACTTCCCTATTATTGCAGGGCTTCTATTATCTTTCTGTGTATTAATTAGAGTAGTTTCAGATGGTAACACCTAACCTAGTTATTATAGGATAAGCTTTAATAACCTCGTCAACAAATGTGTTCCAAAAATTATTAGTAGGGTCCACCACTCCTGATTTTTCGTATCCGTCAGTCGACGGAGCGAAAAGATCAGGACGTCCGCCGTAGCGATATCTATTTATAGATTCCAAATATTTTGTCTTCGACTCTGAGGCGGAAGACGCCTCGTCGCTCAGACTCGAACGAGGATACTGTCCCGCGAACGGGGGATCCCGTTCGGCGGTGACAAGAGATTGCTTGTCACCCGTAGCCTTGGCAAAGGGTGGAGCGCAGGCTGGACACTCGATAGACTCCTATTTTGAACAAAGAGAATACACATGGTATAAAATATTTAACACCCCTCAAAGGTGTTTTTTGTTTTGGTAAAAATTGACAAGAGGAGAAAAATCTAATAAATTATAATGTTGGGGATTCCCCCAAAGAACTTTAACAAAAAAACAACAGAGGTGATCTTATGTCCGGTATCTTTGGGGTGGTTTTCCCTAAAAAAGAAAACTGTATTCAAGTTTTGTTTCGCGGAACTGATTATAACTCACATATGGGCAATCAACACGCAGGATTGACTATTTTTAATCAAAATGGAGAATGGAAAAGAGCTAATCACTCAATTCAAGATGCTCCATTCAAAACCAAATTTAATAGATATCTAACAGATCTAGATTATCAAGGAGATTTAGGAATTGGAGTAATTTCTGATTTTGACGTTCAACCCTTGGTTATAAGTACTCGATTTGGTCCTATCGCCATTGCTTTTAATGGTTGGGTCCAGAATCTTCATGAACTTGTAGAGAAGTACATTGCAAATGGCCATAGTTTTATTTTAATGGGCCAAGATCCAGATGTTAGGGAAAGAGAAAGGATTTATTCTGTAGCACTTTTAGCAACATTAATTAACGAGGGTAAAACTCTTGAGAAGGGAATTCAACACATTTGGGATGTAATTCAAGGCTCAGCCTCAATGCTAGTACTTACTCCAGATGGAATCATCTCTGCTCGTGACAGATATGGACGTACTCCAGTTGTAATTGGGTATAATGAGGAAATCAAAAGTTGGGCGATAACTTCGGAAACTTGTAGTTTCTTTAATCTCAAATATAAAATTATTAAATATTTGGATCCAGGAGAGATTGTTTGTGTTAGTTTAAGCGGAGTTCAATATCTTTGTAAAGGAAATTGCACTTTTTGTAAACTTTGTGCCTTTCTTTACATATATTCCAGTAATCCAGCTTCTGCCCCAGTCAAGGGTATTGAAGTAGCTCCAGTTAGGATTGAATGCGGTAAGAATTTAGCAAAACTTGTACAAGGAATAATGGCAGATTTGGTTTTTGGAATTCCCGATTCCGGGGTTTTTCATGGATATGGTTTTGCTCAAGAGTCAGGCCTTCCTTATATAGAAGCAGACATTAAATATGAAACTTATGGCCGTAGTTTTATTAGTAATGAGGCAATTAGGAAATTAGTAGTTGATTATAAGCTGATCCCGATAATTTCATTAATCATTGGAAAACATTTAGTAATGACTGATGACTCAGTTGTGCGTGGAACCCAACTCGGTGATTTAATTTGGATATTGCTCGAGGTAATCAAAGCTTTAAGTATTCATCTTGCTATAGCTTGCCCACCACTGTTACGTCCTTGTCCATATATATATTCAACCAGAAAAAGAAGGGAATTAGCGGCAAGGCGAGCTATTCGTGATATTGAAGGGCGGGATATTGAAGATATCGCAGTTTATCTTGATCCAGATTCTTCTCAATTCAAGCAAATGGTAGAAAGAATTAAGTGGAATATTCTTACTTATGGACGAGAAGATGTTTCTGAGGAAAAAGTGCGGGAATTAATGGCTAGATTTAGTCTTCAGTACCAGCTTTTAGGTGATATGGTTGAGGCGATTGGTTTGCCTGAAGAACAGCTTTGTCTGTACTGCTGGACAGGCGAAGCCCATCCTTCTATTTCTACTTGATGTTATCGAGCAATCTTTCCCTGCCTTCGGGCAGGGATTTTTTTATCCACCCTTCGCCTCGCCCAGGGCGGGCTACGGGGGATGTCACAATCCTTTTTCTTTATATATAGCGGATAACCCTCCGACCTGTCCGCCATAGCTTTAGCGAAGGTGGAAGCTTTATGCGAAGGAGGGTCAAGATAGGGACCACGGGCATAGCCCGTGGGGTTTCATTTACAGGGATAACGTTTAATGATAAAATAGCTTTTAAAGATCTTTAACAAAGCGAGGTGATTGAAAATGTCCAAAGATCCAGTTAAACCGATTCCGTCCGATACTGCTAAATTTCTTGACAAAAAAGGTATTTATTTGCAGATTGTATTTTGGGGATTAATAATCACTGGAATTATCGTAGGAGTTAGAACGCATAACTGGTGGATAGGCAGCGGAATTATATTAGCCAGCGTACTAATAACAATTTTTTTGGCTGCTTTTGCATATATTAAAATAATTATCAAGATGTAGAAAATTGACTTTTCCATTCCCCTTAAGGATTTGAGGGGATTTTTGTTATAATAAAAGTATGAAATTAATTTCACTACTTTTGGGAATGGTGATTTTAGCATCTCTTGCTATTTATTCCTTCAAAACTTATTATTCATCGCCTGAAGGGAAGGATGGTCGAACCGCTATCAGTCAAGCTTATGATGTACAACGTATGACTGACCTGCAAGCACTTGAAACATCTTTGGCAAATTTCTATTCCACAAGTTTCAGCTATCCTGACTCTCTGGAAGATTTAGTACCTGATTATGTAAGCTCCATACCTCAAGATCCAGAGACTTTTGATGAATACGGTTATGAACAGCTTGGTTCTGGATATAGATTGTATTGTATATTATCAGATAAAGATAAGATGAAAAATGATGAAGGTAATGATCCGAATTACTATGAATTAATAAGTGAATAAATCTGATATAATAAGATACATATAAGTAAGAATTTAATATAAGGAGAAAATATGAAAAAAATTGTATTTTCATTTGTAGCAATGTTGTGTATGGTGTCTTTTTTGTTACCAAGTAATGTTTTGGCATTTCAGAACGGCAAACATAAGGGTAATAAACTAGAAGTAAATATTGAATATCAGAACTTTAGTGGTTATATGGATTATTCATCTTTGGGTTTGGGTATGCTTCCAATTTATTATATTGGCGGAGAAATGTTCTATAATATTCAAATAGATAATTTGAAAAATTCTGCATATCATCATCTGGTTGTACTTGTTACACATCGTGAATATCCTTCTGGGAATTTGATCCCAGGATATGAAATTGATGATTTTTCAGGATTAGCTTATCATAATTTAATTAATATCGATTCTTTGGGTGCTGGAGAATCTTTAAACTTAGATTTCTCTATCCCCTGGAATGCAAATGCTGGCGTAGGTAAAACAGATGTAATAATTTATAGAGGTTATAATTGGGAAACCCAAGAAACTCAAGGCAATGAATGGAGTTCTGGTAGAATATTTTTTGAAAATACATTGGGTTATTTTTGCCCACCAGAAAATAATTAATAAAAAAAGGTTGAATATAAATTAATAATTGTCCGGCCTACGCTTTATCTCTTGCAGTATTCTAAATATTAGAAATCTGCAAGCCTAAAGCTTCCCACCGAAGGCGTCCCTTAGGGACTTTGGGAATTAGATATCGCTACGGCGGACTTACCCCGCAATACGGGGTAGCGGAGGGTTTTATGGATAACGAAAGTTTATTACAAGAGTGGGGAGTAGCTATTATTGATGCGTGGAGCAGAGTTGTTGAACGTTTTATAGATTATCTTCCAAATATTCTTGGAGCAATAATTATACTGATACTAGGTTGGGTTCTTGCTGTACTACTCGAGAAATTAATTTCAGAAATTTTTCGCTCTCTAGGATTGCAAAAACTATTTGAAAGTGTAGGAGTAGAGAGAGCTGTAAAGAAAACCCGAGTTACCAAAGATACTACCGGACTTCTCGCTGCTTTAGTAAAATGGGCTATCTTAATAGTAACCTTTATAGCTGCTACTGATGTATTGCAACTTCCTGCAGTTACCAATTTCTTAAACAAAATTCTGGAATATTTACCAGAAGTTACTTCTGCTGCTGGAATCTTGCTTATTGGTATGATCGCTGCTCATTTTGTAGCTCATTTGGTACGAAGTTTCGCTCATAGTTTGGAGCTATCACATGCTGGTACTGCCGGATCTATTGCTAAATACTCTATCATTTTCTTTGCAATTATTGCAGCTTTGGTAGAACTTGGTATTGCTAGATCTATGCTCTTAACGCTATTTACTGGTTTAGTAGGAATGCTTGCTCTTGCCGGAGGTTTGGCTTTTGGTCTTGGTGGACAAGGCGTAGCAAAGGAAATTCTTGAAGGAATCAAAAGAGATATTAACCATCATCATAAATAAAACTTAAGAAGTAAATACAAAAATATCTCCTTGTATTTAGGGAGATATTTTTGACATTCTGAACTTGATTCAAAGTCAAAGCATTTTAAATCTAAAATCCAAAGCTCAAATTTCAAATAAAATTCAAATTCTTAAATATCAAAAGTAAAATATTTAGACAGTATTACAACTAATTAAATATAATGAAAATTGATTTTTTAATCCCAATAGTTATAATTGTTGGAATTGGTGTTTTGTTTTTCTTTCCAGAACCAGAAACAAATTTTCTTGCATATATTTGTACTGCATTGTTTTTTTATAATACTAACTATATTTTTAGTATATTTATTAGCCAAGAAAAATAAGAAATAAAATTATTGATTTCTATAAAAAAAGGCCTAAATATTTATTTTTTATTTAGGCCTTATAGGTTTTTTGGGTCTAGATTTGTGCCATTATTATCCGGAGGCACAAAATAGTGCGGTTCTGAAAGTTTTTTCTACACATTGGAAGTGCAGATTTTATTCCGTCCAGACCCACTTGAAGGCCCCAGGCAGCATCATCTGCCTTTTTTCTCCATGGCGCGGGCGCTTCTTTGAAGAGAAAGTACTGTTTAGCTGCTTTCTCCATTTCCCCCAGGAGATATTCGATCTTCTTCTCGAGTTTGTACTGAATGTAGCATATCCGCCACTTCAGGAGCCACTTCTCGATCATTTCAACACCTCCTTTTATATTGTTAAACTAAATCAATATATCAGAAAAAACCGTATTTGTCAAGATATAAAAGCTCAAATCTTGACACATAATTTTCTTTGTGATATCTTAATTATTGGAGATACAAACACACAAATGTTAATTATTTATACCAGTTTTATAGGGGGTAGCGGCTAAATACTAGCTTTATTTTTACAAGCTATGAGTTTAGTAGCCGCTATAAGCGGTTTTTTGTTTAGCTTCCAATAATATATATGAAAGCTAAACAATCCCTCCGAAATGATATCTATTTTGCAGATTTTTTAAATTAAGAATACTGCAAGAGATTGAATGAAGGGGGATGTACCTTATTTATCAAAATTCTGCTTAATTAAAAACAATTAATCAGAATTTTGCTCAACAAGCATGAACCTTAACAAATTTTATATTTAATTAAGTATTATCAATTAATCACTGGAGAAGAACTCATCCAGAAGAAGTTACTTAAAGCATATGGTGGATGCCTTGACTATAAAGGCCGATGAAGGACGTGGCAAACTGCGATAAGCCTCGGGGAGGTGTTAAGCTACCTTTGATCCGGGGATGTCCGAATGGAGAAATCCCTCAGAGTAAACCTCTGAGATCCTGACTTTATGTCGGGAAGGGTACCGCCCGAACTGAAACATCTAAGTAGGGCGAGGAAAAGAAAGCGAGAGACCCAGTAAAATGGGTCATGCGATTCCCTTAGTAGCGGCGAGCGAAAAGGGAGAAGCCTAAAACTTCTAATTTATTAGAGGTGGTTGTAAGACTTTTTGTCTATTTGTTTAGGGTAAAGTTACAAAAGATTGATTTAGTCGAAAAACCCTGGAAAGGGTTACCATAGATGGTAATAGTCCAGTAGACGAAAAATCAATCTCTTTACTAAAAAGCTCTTAAGTACTATCGGACACGTGCAATCCGGTAGGAATCTGGGCTGATCACAGTCCAAGGCTAAATACTTTTATAGTCGATAGTGAACTAGTACCGTGAGGGAAAGGTGAAAAGTCCCCCAAGTAGGGGAGTGAAATAGATCCTGAAACCATATGCTGACAATGAGGCAAAGCCCCTTTTTTGGGGTGCTGCCGTGCTTTTTGTAGAACGAGCCAACGAGTTAATTAAGTGTTGCAAGCTTAACCAAAATAATTGGGGAGGCGTAGCGAAAGCGAGTCTGAATAGGGCGTCTAGTAGCACTTATTATACCCGAAACCAGGTGAGCTATCCATGAGCAGGGTGAAGCTTGGGTAAAACCAAGTGGAGGCCCGAACCCGTGTAGGTTACAAACTGCTGGGATGACTTGTGGATAGAGGTAAAATGCCAATCGAACCTGGAGATAGCTGGTTCTCCTCGAAATAGCTCTAGGGCTAGCCTGATATGAAGATTTGCAGGGGTAGAGCACTGAATGGATTTCTGCAAGGCAACTTGCAGGATCCAATCAAACTCCGAATACTGCAAATTACTATATTGGAGTCAGTCTGCGGGGGATAAGCTTCGTAGGCAAAAGGGAAACACCCCAGATTATCATCTAAGGTCCCTAAATCATAGCTAAGTGGAAAAGGATGTGAGAAGACTTTGACAACTAGGAGGTTGGCTTAGAAGCAGCAATCCTTTAAAGAATGCGTAATAGCTCACTAGTCAAGACTTTCTGCACCGAAAATGTAACGGGGCTGAAAGCTATGTACCGAAGATATAATTGTTAGTGCTTCGCACTAACACGCGGAATTTTGCGGAACGAACGCAGAACAGGGCAGAATTTTTTCTGCGATTGTCTGCGTAAACTCTGCGATAATCAGCGTGCTAATGCGGAGTATTAGCAAGGTAGAGGAGCGTTTTTATTGCTGTGAAGTCGATTCGCGAGAATCGGTGGAGCGATAAGAAGTGAGAATGTTGGCATAAGTAACGAATTATGCGGGCGAGAAACCCGCACACCATAAACCTAAGGTTTCCCCGGCGATGTTAATCATCCGGGGGTTAGTCGGTCCTAATCCAATTATGTGAGATGGACAACGGGTTGATATTCCCGTACTACCACAGGTTTGTTATTACGATGGGGTTACGCAGTGGAGGAGTTGGAGCGTAATTTGGTTATGTACGTTTAAAATCTTAAGCTGGATCCATAGGAAAATCCGGGATCAAAAGCTTGAGGTTGAATAAAAGCGGCCTCTTTGAGGTTGCGATTCCAGCATATTCACTGACTAGAAATACCTCTAAGGAGAATTTGTGGTAACCGTACCGCAAACCGACTCAGGTAGGTGAGATGAGTATTCTAAGGTGATTGAGAGAACTCTTGCAAAGGAACTCGGCAATTCAGCGTCCGTAACTTCGGGATAAGGACTGCCCCGATGTAACGTCGGGGCCGCAGCGAAAGATTCCTGATGACTGTTTATCAAAAACATAGCTCTCTGCAAACCCCCACAGGGGAAATATAGGGAGTGATGCCTGCCCAATGCTAGAAGGTTACGAGGATGGTTTCACGACTTGAATCTAAGCCCTAGTCAATGGCGGCGGTAACTATAACCGTCCTAAGGTAGCGAAGTTCCTTGTCGGGTAAGTTCCGACCCGCACGAATGGCATAACAATCGGGAAGCTGTCTCTGCAAGAGACTCAGTGAAGTTGCATTGCCGGTAAAGATGCCGGCTACTTACAGCAAGACGGAAAGACCCCGTGAAGCTTTACTACAGCTTGATATTGGGTCAAAGTTTAAAATGTGTAGAATAGGTGGGAGTCCCTGTACCATTCACTGTGTTCAGGTACGGGATAAACTTCGGCGAAATTTACAATAATAATGTAAAAAATAGCGGAGCTTGCCCTGCATCAGAGCGTAGCGATTGGTGCAGGGGCATCAGTGAAATACCACCCTTTTTCGATTTTGATTCTAACCCCGCATTGCGGGGAACAGTGTTTGGTAGGTAGTTTAACTGGGGCAGTTGCCTCCTAAAGAGTAACGGAGGCGTCCAAAGGTTCGCTTCTTGCGGATGGAAACCGCAAGTAAAGTATAAAAGCATAAGCGAGCTTGACTGCGAGACTTACAAGTCAAGCAGGTGCGAAAGCAGGGTTTAGTGATCCGATTAGTCCGCGTGATGTGGCTAATCGCTCAACGGATAAAAGCTACTCCGGGGATAACAGGCTGGTAGCGCCCAAGCGCTCATAGCGACGGCGCTGTTCGGCACCTCGATGTCGGCTCATCGTATCCTGGGGCTGAAGCAGGTCCCAAGGGTTTGGCTGTTCGCCAATTAAAACGGTACGCGAGCTGGGTTCAGAACGTCGTGAGACAGTAAAGTATACTAGCTGTCTATAAATCTATCTATATGCTGGAAACTCTGTAAGCCTAATAGGCTTTGTAGTATCTGGTGCTACGTGTTATACTAATAATGTATGATACGTAAAAAAGCATCCAGTGCAGACAACCAGCAGGAAAGATCAAAGCGTCAATTTTTAAAAGGTTATGTGGTTGGTTTAGTGGATGGAGAAGGTACTTTTCATGTGGCTTTTCCAAGAAGAAAAGATCTCTCAATGGGAATATCTGTAATTCCAGAATTTCATGTATCACAATCATATTGTAGTAAGAATGTTCTAGAGTTACTAAAAACGATTTTTGGTTGCGGATATATAAAAGCCAATCATCCGAATTCTACAGATAATACATATGTTTATGTAGTTCGAGATAGAAATGACCTTTTGACAAAAATTATTCCATATTTTGAAGTCAATCAACTTTTGACTACAAAGAGAAATGATTTCAATATCTTTGCAAAAGTTGTTCGTATGATGGAAAAAGGTTTGCATTTAGATTCCAAGGGAATAATTAAAATTGTAAAAATTGCTTATAAGATGAATGCGGAAGGGAAAAGAAGAAAGATAAAGATTGAAGAAATTATAAGTGCTTTGAAATCCCCAGAGACTATACGATAGACTTCGACTTTATGTCGAAGAAGATATAGTCCGAACTGCATAGCGATATGCAGAGTTTGATTCGCATCAAACCGCCATGAGAAATTTTCATTTACGAATGTGGTCATAAAAGTAACAGATTGTCGGTCCTAATCTGCTGTAAGCGTGGAAACTTGAGAAGATCTTCTCCTAGTACGAGAGGACCGGAGAGGACAAACCTCTGGTGTATCAGTTGTCACACCCGTGGCATTGCTGAGTAGCTAAGTTTGGAAGGGATAAACGCTGAAAGCATCTAAGCGTGAAGCCCACTTCAAGATAAGGTTTCGTTATTAGATTCCTTCAATAACAGGAGGTTGATAGGCGGAAAGTGTAAGTCCCGTAAGGGATTCAGCTGATCCGTACTAATATATCGATAATTTCTTTTGGATTGAGTTTTTCCTAGTGATTAGTTGATAATTAAAATATATAGATAAGACGTATCACCCTGGTGCAGATAGCGGTGGGGTCACACCCGTTCCCATTCCGAACACGGCAGTTAAGTCCACCTGCGCCGATGATACTCTTTTTGGGGAAAGTAGGTCAGCGCCAGGGTAATGCGTCTTATATAAAAAAGCGGCAGATATCTGCCGCTTTTTTATTATTTATTAAGTAATTATAATTTCTTTTGTTCAAAATAGCGAAGACCGTTTTTGTCTTTGCC
>JBDRDK010000024.1:0-13454 GCA_043820855.1 bacterium | reverse complement strand
TTTTAATAATGAACAAAAAGTCTGGCACGATGAATACGGAGAGGGAACTATAGTTTCAATGGATACTGATACTCTGACTGTAGTTTTTCCTGGTATAGGAATCAAGAAACTCGATCGCGAATTTGCACCAATAAAGAAGATGAATAGCTAAATTACTAATTCCTAATTGCTCTAATTGACCTAAGTAAATCCCAATGATCAAATACAGTAATAGTTAAAAGTTAATAAATAAAGCTGTGATTTTGAACCTTTCTTTCGTCATTCTGGCTTAACACGTTAGACGATTATTGCCCAGAATTTGCCTTTCGCTCATTTGCCAAAATAGACTTGACTTCTAACTTATTTTCTGCTATAATAAGTTGTTATTCAGGATAGGATAGTAGTATTCTTTTTCCTGAATGCACATTCCAAATCAGAATGGAGGACCTATCATGGTTAAAGAAAAATCAATTACTAATCCCTTTGATTTTTATGCGGTTGATTGTTTTGAATCATGGGGAAAGTTGCAGGACACTCTCTATCTCTCTGGTCTTTCCACGGTAATTTTCGGATTACTGCTAAGTTCCTCATATAGCGAAGGATACATGCAGGGCTTTTGGATTTCTCTTGCAATAGCGGCAATACTCTATATCGGAATTCTTTTTGAAGATGGGCTGATTTCCTTTTTGTGGCTAGCCATTCCTACGCTTATTGGTATTATATTGACCGTTGTATGTGGGTTTCATTGTGCCAGTGTGTTTTTTGCTGTATTTGGAATTTTGTCCATATCAGTAGCCGCTATTATGGGATGTATTCCCAAAAACTTAATTAAAAGATAGTAATCCGGAAATTATTCAAACGACGCTCTTTGTGAGCGTCTTTTTATATTGTAATTTTTTTATTCTAATAGCCAGTAACTTCGCCCTGAGCAAAGTCAGACTTTGTCTGAGACGATCTAGTCCAAAAGAACTACTAAGGGGCCTGTGGTTGAATCTTCTGGCTGGAATAACTAGTAACTAATCACCAATAACTAGTCACTGAAATTGATTGGAATCTTCGTCCCCTCGTTTTACTTTCGCCTTCGCACAAGGCTTCGGCGGACAGGCAGGGCAGGTTACTTTCTTAGGACGACATTTATTTATTAACTAATTTGCTTGACTAAAAACAGTCGTTTGATACTATAAAGTCCAACATGAAAAAGCTAATTTTTAGTATCAGCGCTATCGTTGTTTTAGGAATACTAGTTATTTCTGGTAATTTTATATTTGCTCGGGAAAAAATTCAAGATTACAAATCTGATTTTGTAAAAAGTGAAAAATCAGATATTGGCGAAGTGCGCGGCGCTTACTCCGAGAAAATGGAAACTTATTTTGCACCTCATGGGACTAAATCACTCGAAGAAGCTTACAGTGCCTTGGGTCTTACGGTTTATTCGGAGGACAAAGTGTGGGTATTCCCAAATCCATCTCTTGGCGTTGGTTCGCACATAGACATCATCCGCGCACCTATATTATATATAAATGATGGTGGTACAAAATGGATAGGTAGAAGCTGGCAAGAAACAGTAGCTGATTATATGACTGAGGTTGGGCTTGCTCTAAATCCAAATGATGAAGTCACACCACATCCAGGAAGTTTAATAGAGAGTGGAATGCAAGTAAGTATCAAGAGGGTAACCAAATCTACCTTCAAAGAAGAAGTTACAGTTCCTTATATTACTAAGTATATAGATGACAATACTCTGGAAAAAGGAAAGTATGAAACAATACAAAACGGAATAAACGGTAAAAAGGAAGTAGTGTACCAGATCACAACTGAAAATGGTAAGGAAGTAGATAAAGATATAATCTCTGAAACTATTTTACAAAATGTACAAAACCAAATCATTGCTCGTGGAACAAAAGTTTTACATAGATATTTAAGAAGTGGAGCGGCTACTTGGCACCCTTATAGTGATCCAAATAGATGTGCTTATAAATATGCTGAATATCATGGTAAATATTGGGGTGAAACTTTAAGAATAACAAATTTAGATAATGGAAAATCCGTAACATGTAAAGTGGGAGATGTTGGTCCGAACGTAAAAAAACATCCAGAAAGAATTGTAGATTTATCAGAACAGGCTTTTTTTAAGATAGCTTTGCCTTGGCAAGATGGAGTAATAAATAATATAAAAGTTGAATTAATGTTAAATTGATAAATGAATTAAAATTCTATATAATTAAATTATTATGAAGGTCGGTAAAGTCACACATTATTATGGCAAGATCGGTGTAGCGATCATCGAAGTATCAGCCAAGCTTAAGGTAGGTGATCACATTCAGATCAAAAAAGATGATGAGGTTGTAGTTGATCAAACTATAGAGAGCATGCAGATAGAGAAAGAGCAGATCAAAGAAGCCAAAAAAGGCGATGTGATTGGATTGAAAGTCGATACACCAGTACGAGAAGATCTGGAAGTCTACAAAGAATCGTAATATATTTTGCCAAATTTAAACTTATAAAGGACCAGTTAGGTTACTTTCTGGTTTTTTTATTTACTAGTAAAAAACCGTTATATCAGGTATAATTTAATCAAAATTAAATATAATAAAATGGATTTATGTAACGTTGCCAATTTACGAAAAATATTAAAACAGCACGGGCTTTGGGCAAAAAAAACTTTGGGCCAGCATTTTTTAGTTAATCGTGAAATACTTAAGTTTATTGTTGAGGCATCTGAGTTGGAACGCGATGATTATGTTATCGAGGTAGGAGCAGGGCTTGGAACTTTAAGTTTAGAAATATTGGAAACTGGCGCAAAGCTTTTGGCAGTTGAGAAAGATCCTGAAATAATAGAAATTCTAAAGAAAAACACAAAAGATTTTAAAAATATTCAAATTCTTCAGGCAGATATATTAAAATTATCAAATCAGGATTTGAGAATAAGTAACGGATCAAAGTATAAAGTAGTAGCTAATCTGCCTTACTATATTACATCTCCAGTACTACAATATTTTTTGGAAAAGGAGGAGAAACCGCAAGAATTAGTTTTGATGGTGCAAAGGGAGGTAGCCAAAAGAATTACTGCTGGACCTGGAGATTTATCGATTTTAGCGATTTCTGTCCAGATTTACGGTAAACCGGAAATTGTATGTGAAGCTTCTAGATCTAATTTTTTTCCCGAACCACAAGTTGATTCAACCGTTATAAAAATTACTCCCTATGGTAAGTTATTTTTTGATATCAAAGACAAAAAACTATTTTTTCAAATAGTGAAAGCTGGTTTTGGTGAAAGAAGAAAGCAATTACACAATTCTCTGGCTGGTGGACTAAATTTACCAGAGTCAGAGATCAAAAAAATGTTGGATGCTGCTAATGTAAATCCTACTTGGAGAGCTGAAAATCTCTCTATTTTGGATTGGAAAAAGATCTATGACTTTGTGTCTCGTGAGAAATCTCTATAGACAAAATTTATATATTGATATATAATATAATGTTTTGAGAAGCACATTAAATCTTAAAGGAGTGATTTATGATCTGGGTGATTTGCTTGTTCATGTTTTTTGTAGTTTCTTTAATAAGTATGCAAATTCTTGATGACCCGAAACAAACAAGAAAGTTTCACAAAATACTCGAGATTATTTTGGGGGTTGTGGCTTTCCAGCTAAATTTTTGTCCTCTATTATCACGGTTGGATTTATATTAGTTAGTGCTTGCATGGTGGGAGTTGGTATTTTTCTGTATTACGTATGGAAATGGCTAAAAACATTTTTTTGTTGGATATTTTTTAAGCTGTTAACCAAAATTAAATCTCGAGTTCGTCACCGCTAGTCCATCTTAATTTCTATTGAAAAAAAGGTGGACTTTTTTTTATCCGCCAAGCGGATAAAGCCCCTCGAAGTCCCGAGTTAGATCCGGAACAAAGTGAGGTGAGTTCAAATCCTTGCAATTTTCTATTTTTCCAGATAAGATGTATAATTATTTAAGAGGAATAATATATGGATTCAGGAATTTTATACATAGTAGGAACACCTATAGGTAATTTGCAAGATATTACTTTACGCGCTTTAGATACTTTAAAAAGTGTTGATTTGGTTTTGTGTGAGGATACTAGAGTAAGTAGAAAGCTATTGTCACATTACAACATTTCTACAAGAGTTGAAAGTTTACATGCTCATACAAATCCAGAAAAAATCTCCAGAATTATTCATCAGATTACTACAGGCACAAACGCAGCATTAATTTCTGATGCTGGTACTCCGACGATTTCTGATCCCGGGTCTTTATTGCTAGAAGCAGCTTGGCAAGCTAAAATAAAGATAGTCCCAATCCCCGGACCTTCAGCAGTTACAACTGCTATAAGTGTATCCGGATTTTGTGATAAAGGTTTTTTGTTTTTGGGATTTATCCCTAAAAAAAAGGGGAGAGAAAAGTTTTTAAAGAAAATTACCGAAAACGATTATCCGGTAGTATTTTTTGAATCCGTCCACCAAATACAAAAATTGTTACTACAATTACAACAGATTTTACACCCAGATAGAAAAATTTTGATTACTCGAGAATTAACCAAACTTTATGAAACAATATTTCGGGGAAAAATACAAGATTTTAATATCTCTGATCTAGGTCAGATCAAAGGAGAGTTTACAATAGTTATAGACAAAAATCCTTCGACTTCGTTCCCGCCTTCACTAAAGTTACGGCGGGCAGGCAGGACAAGATGAAAAAATTTTATATTACAACACCAATTTATTATGTAAACGACAAACCGCATATCGGACATGCTTATACCACGATAGCTGCAGATGTTTTGAATAGGTTTAACAAATTACAAAATCACGATACTTATTTTTTGACGGGTACAGATGAGCACGGAAACAAAGTTTTTCAAAGTGCAAAAGATAAAGATATAGAAGTACAGAAATTTTGCGATCAAAATGCAAAGCATTTTATAGATGCATGGAAAAATTTGAACATTGAATACGATCAATTTATTCGCACAACAGATGAAAAACATATCAAAGGTGTACAGAAATTTTTAGAAAAATTAAAGAATTCAGGTTCCTTATATAAAGATAAATATCAAGGATTATATTGTACGGGTTGCGAAAAATTTCTTACTGCTAAAGAATTAATAGATGGTAAATGTCCTGATCACAAAAAAGAGCCAGAGAAAATCAAAGAGGAGAATTGGTTTTTTACTTTGGATAAATACTTGCCAGAACTCGAGAAAAAGATAAAATCCGACGAAATACAAATATTACCAGAAAGCAAAAAACGTGAAGTACTCGGTCTTATTGAGCAAAAACTAGATAATTTTTCTATTTCTCGAGAAAAGGTAAAATGGGGAGTACCTCTGCCTTTTGATAAAGGCCAAATTACTTATGTATGGGTAGACGCCCTAACTAATTATATCAACGCTTTAGATTATGCTTCTGACCAGAAGTTATTTAAAGAATTCTGGCCAGCAGATATTCACCTAATGGCTAAAGACATTCTTAAATTTCACGCAATATTTTGGCCAGCTATGCTTCTGGCAACAAAAGAAAAATTACCAAAAGTGATTTTTGCTCACGGCTTCTTTTCAATAGATGGCGAAAAGATGAGTAAAAGTTTGGGTAATGTGATCGATCCAAATGATTTGATCGCAAAGTTTGGGGTAGATGGAGCTAGGTATCTGATTTTAAGTCAATTTCCATTTGGTCAAGACGGTGACATAAACCAAGATCGTTTTGTAGAAAAGTACAATGCTGATCTTGCTAATGATCTGGGGAATTTGGCCAAAAGAGTATTAGTTATGATTCAGAAATATAAATTACAGGGAAAAATTAAGAAATCTAAACCAAATCTGGGATTAACTGCAAAATATCTCGATAAATTTGAAATTTACGAAGCTCTAAATACAATTTGGAAAAAAATACGTGAATCTAATAAATATATTGATGATTCCAAACCTTGGGAATTAGTCAAAAAAGACCGTAATAAATCACTTGAAACATTACAGAAACTTTATTTTAATCTCGAGATAATCTCAGTAAATATTGAACCGTTTATGCCAGAGTCAGCAAAAAAATTACAAAAATCAATAGGTGATTTTGAGCCAATCAACCTTTTCCCAAAGATAGAATAACTCAATCACTTCGTCCAAAGGACGATCTAGTCCAGAGGACTATCGGTGTGTGTGGCTGAATCCTCTGGCTGAAATAACTAGTAACCAGCCACCAATAACTAAGGGTAGGGGTATGCAATTAATCGGATACATATTGGCAAATATAGTTTTAGCTTATTCTTGGGTATATGACAAGATGATTCTGTCTCGTGAGAGAGTTGACCATAGAGCTTTTTTAGTTGTAGTATTCTTTTTTGTGTTTGTATTCACTATCGTACTTTTTCCAATATTTGGCTGGATTAATTTCAACGAACTTACTACTTATCATTATTGGTTGTTTGGTGGAGCTATAGCTATTGCGGTTTTATACAATTACATACTACATAAATCTATTCAAAATCAAGCTTTGTGTGAAGTAGAGATATTTTTGTGGCTCAACCCTCTAGTTACTATCTTTATAGCTAGTTTACTTCTTCCTGGTGAGCAGAATCCAAATATTATGATTGCTAGTATTGTTGCTGGGCTTGCTATCTTTTTTGCTCATATTGAAAAAAGACATTTGAAATTCAGTTCATATTCATTATTTATGTTTATTACTATTATTTTGATGAGTTTGGAAACAGTAGTTTTTAGATTGCTTCTAGAAGTAGTTTCACCTATAGCTTTGTATGGTCTTCGAACAGGTATAATTTTTTTAATATATTTATTTATGTTTGGAATTCCCAAAAAAGGTATACCACACAAAAAGACAAAAGAACTAGCTATTATGGCTGGAATGTGGCTTTTCTTTAACTTTTTTATGTTTACGGGGTACAAAAATTTGGGAATCGTTCTCACAACTCTGATTTTTATGACTTCTCTGAGTATTACAGCGATATTTGGTTATGTATTTTTAAATGAAAGATTAAAAAAACGTCAGATTTTGGCAACTATAGTTATAGTAATCGCTATAGTTTATGCACTTAGAATAATACCTTTGGGATAGATATGTTTATAGATAGTCACTGTCACCTAAATTTTCAGAAGTTTAATGATGATTACAAAGATGCAATAAAAAATGCCCAAGATGCCAGTGTTGGAAAGATTTTAAATATTGGTTCAAATCTTGAGACTTCTGAAAGATCAATACAGATAGCCAAAGAGTTTCCGGATGTCTGTTTTGTTTCTGTTGGAATTCATCCCATACATGTTTTGGATGAAAATTTTGATCAAAAATTTGAAAAATTAGCTTGTGAAAAGCAAGTAGTAGCTATTGGCGAAACCGGGCTAGACTACTACAGAATGGGAAAAGTTGAGCTGCAAGCGAAATCCCGCACCGATTCGCCAACTGACGAAACTGGTGCGCGGGACAAACAAAAGAAATTGTTTCTTAAGCACTTGGAATTAGCAAAAAAATTAAATAAACCAATGATATTACATTGCCGTGATGCGTACTCGGATCTTTTGCAGATTTTAAAAGAATTTGATAAAGACAAAAAACTAAAAAAAGTTTTACATTGCTATGACGGCAATACGAAATATTTGCAAGAGTTTTTAAACATCAAATGTTTGATTTCTTTTACCGGCAATGTGACTTATGGAGACAAGCAAGACCAAGCAATTAGCCAAATCCCGATTGATTTACTTATGATTGAAACAGATGCTCCATATCTGACGCCAAATCCATATCGCGGGCAAAAAAATCAACCAGCTTATGTGATCGAAGTCGCGAAACATATTGCCAAAATAAAAAAAATAGAGCTTGAAAAACTCGAAGAAGTTTTACAAAAAACCACCGAAGATTTTTTTGGGATTTAAGAGATAACCGTCCTTATCTTCTTGATCTTAAATTGAGATTTTATCAGAGAGGGATACACATATTTTAAAAAAGAAGTCCCGACTCCTATGAGTCGGGACAGATGTGCTTCCAGATAGATCGAGAATTAAGTTCGGTTTTGTCGAACATTAGTCGCTGGAATAATGACACCGCCTAATCGGGGTCGCTCGACTAGACTTACTTTCCATCTCGATTCCATATCTATCTGTTAAGCAGACTAACGCTATCATCTTTTGGGTTTTTTGTCAAGGTTTAAGCAATACTTATATACTTTTGAGGTGTAAATACGAACATAGTAAACATAGAATTTTTTTATTATTCCAATTTCTAAATTCCAGATTTCATATTCTATTTCTATATAGTAAAAAGCTTTGGTTTTTTGCTATACATAGGACAGATATGTTTGTACTCACACCAATCACATAAGCGATTTTTCTTTGGTGCAAAGTCGCTTTTTTGTACATCCTCTATAAAACTATCGATTCGTTTATGTAAATAATCTACATGTTTTTGGTTTCGAGATGTTTTGAGGGTTTTGTTAAATTTCAGAAAATGCAGTATCAAAACAACACCTTTATTTTCTGGAAACAGATGTTGCGCTGCCCAAAAATAAAATGATAGTTGTATATCATAGTCCAGGTCTCGGGGAGTGGGTAAGCGCTTGCTAGTTTTGTAATCAGTTATAATTATCTGGCCTTCGCGAGTTTTATTAATCCTATCAATCTTTCCAACGATCTTGTGTTTTTGTTTATATGGAATTTTGAAGTATTCTTCTATACTTACTAGGTTTTCAGTCGCATGCAAAAAATGATCTTTAAAAAAATCAGCGATAATTTTCTGGGCTTCCTTGAATTTTTCAAAATTTTCTTCTAAATTACCAAAACGAGAATTATCCCAGTTTCTTTGTAAGCGAGCTAGAGCATATTGAATAGAGAGACGAGGATATTCTTTGACAATCTCTTCAAGTATCGAGTGCAAAAGACTACCATACCATAAAGCATCAGGTGTTACGACCGGTATTCGGTCAATTTGTTGATACTTGTATTTGGCTGGACATTGTTCAAAACTGGTAAGTGATGAATATGATAGTTTCATATGTTTTGTTCTCAAGGTTACATTATATTGAATATAAGTATAAAAATCAATAATATTCCTAACAACAATTTTTAATTTTTCTGGGATTTGGTAAGATAAAAAGAGATGGAAAATACAGAACAATACTACAAACTTTCGGCAGCGGAAGTACTAGAGAAATTAAAGGTTATAGATACTGGACTCAATCCAGATCAAGTCGAGGACTGTCGAAAAAAATACGGGCCTAACATTATAAAGGAAGGTGCTAATTTTTCTATATGGAAATTATTTTGGGCACAATTTTCTAGTCCTTTGGTGTACATATTAATATTTGCAGCAGTAATTACTTATTTTCTCGGACATTATTTTGATACTATAGTGATTTTCGGAATACTTGTTTTAAATGCTGTACTGGGATTTTTTCAGGAATATAAGGCAGAGAACTCTACCCAAGCTCTGAAAAGCTTACTTAAACCAAAAGCCAAGGTTATTCGAGATGGAAAACAGATGATTATTGACAGTATTGACTTGGTTGTTGGTGATATCTTAGTATTGCGAGCAGGTGATAAGATCTCAGCTGACGCTAGAATCATAGAGTGCACAGATTTAAGAATAGATGAAGCGATATTGACTGGAGAATCCACGCCTATAGAAAAAAATTCAAACCCAATAAAACAGACAGTTATAGTAGCTGAAAGAAAAAATACGCTTTTTTCCGGTACGACAATAATTTCTGGTGATGGAAAAGCAGTAATTGTAGAAATTGGTAATAATACTGAATTTGGAAAGATTGCAGGATCAATTAGTAAAGTAGAAAAAATACTTACTCCTTTTCAGATGCGAATGATACTTTTAAGTTCATGGATAGTAAAGATTGTACTTGGTCTAAGTATGTTGATAATCGGGCTTGGCTTGGTTCGCGGGTATGATTTTTTTGGAATACTATTAGTTGGTATAAGTATAATGGTGGCCGCTATTCCCGAAGGCTTGCCTGCAATTATCACTATTGTTTTAGCTGTTGGTGTAACCCGTATGGTAAAAAGAAATGCTATTGTTCGTAAAATGGTTGGAGTTGAAACATTGGGATCAATATCAGTTATTGCTTCTGACAAAACTGGTACCCTTACATACGGAGAAATGACAATCACTGATTTATATACTGGTAACAGTTATTTTCGTTTTGACGGTAGCGGCTATGAACCAAAGGGTAGAGTATATTTAGGTAAACAAATACTGCATTCATATAATCAAAATATTGAAAACACTTTACGCTACGCTATAGCTTGCAGTGATGCGCGTACATATAAAGAAAAAGAGCAATGGAAAGTTGACGGAGACCCGACCGAAGCTGCTTTGGTGGTCGCTGCTGAAAAAATTAAAATCAAAAAACAAGATGTTGAAAAGCAGTTACCTAGGATTGATACAGTGCCATTTGATACTACCAAGCATTACATGGCTACTTTACACAAAAGTAACGGTCAAAATTTATTAGTAGTTAAGGGTACTATAGAAAAAATATTAGATTCGTCAACTAAATATTTTTTAGATGGTAAAATAGTTCCTCTTTCAGCTGAAAAAAAAGCCCAGATATTAAAAGCTAATATTGATTTTGCCGATCGAGCTCTTCGAGTAATCGCCCTTGCTTATAAAGATTGTAGTTCTAACAAAAAAGTAATTACTGAATCTGATATTGGTGATTTAGTATTTATGGGTTTGTCAGGAATGATCGACGCTCCTCGAAAAGAAGTACAGCAGGCTATTGATGATGCGAAATCTGCAGGGATCAAAGTATTGATGATTACTGGCGATCACAAAATTACTGCGGCAGCTATCGCAAAACAGCTCGGGTTAATAAATTCTGATCAGGAAGTTATGGATGGTGAGGAGTTAGCTAAAATTTCTGAAGAAAAGTTGGCTGAGAAATTAGAGCATATAAGTGTATTTGCTCGTATCAGCCCTACTGATAAATTAAAAATTGTTAAAACCCTACAAGGTAAGGGTGCGATAGTTTCTGTAACGGGAGATGGAGTAAATGACGCTCCAGCTTTAAGACAGGCAGATGTGGGTATTGCTATGGGAAGAAGTGGTACTGACGTAGCTCGGGAAGCATCGGTTTTAGTTTTGACTGACGATAACTTTAGTACGATCGTTGCTGCCGTTGAAGAGGGAAGGGTCGTGATTCAAAATATAAAACGTACAGTAATTTATTTTTTGTCTACTAATACATCTGAGATAAGTTTGATTGTACTTGCTCTTTTAGTTGGGCTACCTACTCCACTTACTGCTGTTCAGATACTATGGATTAATGTTCTTACAGATGGAACAGCCGGTACTGCTCTGGCCCTTGAGCCAAAACATAGAGATGTAATGCAATATCCACCCAAACCAAGAAATCAATTCTTTGATAAAGGAAATCTTACTCAAATGATTACAGTAGCGGTCGTGATGACTATCGGTGTAGTAATTATGTATATTTGGGCATTAAATCAAGATAAAGGTGTGGAATATGCTCGAACCATAGCTTTTACTACGATGATATTTTTCCAGATTTTTAATCTGTTCAATTGCCGATCTCTACGTAATTCAATATTTCAATTAAATTTATTTAGTAATTTATATGTATTAGGATCAGCTATACTGTCATTTATTTTATTTCTTCTCACTATATGGACTGATTTGGGGAGAGAAGTTTTTAATACTACTTATATCAATATTCAAGAAATATCGGTAATTGCCTTAATTTCCCTTAGTATTATTATTGCAGTCGAAGTTCAGAAATATTTATGGAGGAGAAAATATGGCCGAAATAATTAATTTTGAAACCGTTAATATCGATAAGATAGTTAATAGATTTCAGCAAGGTCAAGTGATCGCTTTCCCCACCGACACAGTATATGGGATGGGTGTAAGCTTAAATAGTAGAGATGCTATTAAAAGATTTTATGATTTGAAGTTAAGACCAGATGACAAACCAAGTCAGATATTGATCTCTGATAATGAAATGCTATATAAATATGTTGATCAAGTTAGTATGCAGACAGAGATTCTCATAGAGAGGTTTTGGCCTGGTGCATTAACCTTGATATTTAATGCAACTAGTGAGGTGCCACCCCGGATTATCAAAGACAGTGCGGTCGGGGTGAGGATGCCAAATTATTCACTTTTGCAGGAAGTAATTGCAAAACTCAACTGCCCAGTCGTCACTGGATCAGCTAATTTTGCTGGTGAGGAAGCGCCTACCAGTTTTGAAAGTTTAAACCCTGAACTTATCAAAGATTTAGATGTTGTTATATCAGGTCCAATTCTGCTTAATCAAGAGTCTAGTGTGGTAGACGTGAGAGATGGACGGATTAAAATATTAAGAGAAGGTGTGATTTCTTTGGCTGACATTAAGCAAACTAGTGTAAATATATGACATGAAATGGGTAATAACGAGTGTAATAATTTTGGTAGTTATAGTGTGGAGTATAGTTGGAATTGGTTTTTATCTTTCACCGCAAAACCAGCTCGAAAAAACTGATGCGATTATTGTAATATCTGGGGGCGAAACTAAAGCTCGTACTCGAGAAGGAGTGGACTTGTATTTTCAAAACTACGCTCAGAAAATAATTTTTTCTGGAGCAGCCAAAGATCAAGATCGATCAGGTATTTCAAATGCTCAAATGATGGCAAATATTGCACTAGATTTTGGAGTTAGTGAAAATGCTATGATATTAGAAGAAACATCAAAAACTACTTTTGAAAATGCCAAGGAAGTCAAAAAAATTTTGGAGCAAAACAATTGGAAATCAATTATTTTAGTAACTTCTCCGTATCACCAGAAACGAACATACTTTTCTTTTAAAAAAGCTTTAAGTGAAGAGTATACGATAATTAATAGATCAGCAACTGATTCTACTTGGCGAAAGAATGGCTGGTGGAGGACAAAGGAAGGTTGGTACCTAAGTCTTAATGAGATACAAAAAATAATATATTTATATACTACGGGAAATTATGATTAAAAATAATATATTTACATACTATAAAGAAATACTCTTAAGTATCGGAATAATTTTTCTATTGGTTTTAAGCTGGGGAAATTCTCTAGCTCAAATTTCTGATGATGCAGACATAGAAGGCACTGTTCCTCAATCCGATCAAGTATTAACTAAAGAAGATCTTACTCTATATTCTTCGACTCATCCGGATCAAAACAAATGGTATGCGGATAATACAATCAAATTTATTTGGAATAAGCCGAACCACCCAACTGGTTATAGTTATATTTTTAACCAGAATTCTAGTACTGTTCCGGATAATATTTCCGAAGGTTTGGCTCAAGAAAAAACTTACAGCGACGTAGTCGATGGGATTTGGTATTTTCATCTTAAAGCTCTGGGGAATTCCTTTTCTCCCCCAGTTTTGCATTGGAAAGTTAATATAGATATTACACCTCCGGAATTTGAATATTTGAGATTTAAAGAGGGAGATTCAACCACGGATCGCACCCCGACA
>JBDRDK010000023.1:0-11464 GCA_043820855.1 bacterium | reverse complement strand
TAATCAAAATTACCAAACGACGATTACGAATTTCAATTCCCCCAGGCTTATCATCAGAGGCTATCGATCTACTTGTAGAAAATGCAGTTATCAAGCTTTTCAAACAAGACAAACCCTACACATGGGAGATCGAAGACTAATTATTGTTGCCTTTCTCAAACACGGATTTAATGCCGTGTTTTTTTATCCGCCCTTCGCCCTGAGCTTGTCGAATGGGCTACGGTGGATGTCACAATTCTTTTTCTTTATATATAGCGGATAACCCCCCGACCTGTCCGCCATAGCTTTAGTGAAGGTGGAAGCTTTATGCGAAGGAGGGTCAAGATAGGGCCCACGGGCTACCTGTCCCTCGTAGCTTTAGCGTAGTGGGATGCCCGTGGGGTTCCATTTTTGTATCCCGATTATTTATTATATGCAATTTGCTATTAGCCAAATTTCAAGATATAGATATTAACATAACTGATTTTTTTTGATATGATATTTTATTATGTTTGGTGACACACGACTAAAAGCCAAAATTGATAATTTCACTGACGATAATTTTGTGATTCTGGATATCGCTGGTTTAAAAGTAGAATGGCCTAAAAATAAAATACCAACTGGATTGGGTATTGGAGATACGATAATACTTGAATCATTTAGCGAAAAAGAGATCAAAAAAAAAGACAAACAAATCGCTCAAAACATTTTAGATGAGATTTTGTCAGGTGCAAGCAAGGAATGAAATAATTTGCTAAAATAAAATTAATGGAAGAAGCTCAAATTACTGCTCCAAAAAGATTTATATTTGGCAAGCCCATAAAGATTGTCGGGCTGATTTTTTTATTTGCGGTATTTTTGCTAACAATTATCTTATTTGGTCAAGACAAGATGTATGCTGATAGTTTATTCCCCCATACAAAAATTGCGGGTATAGATCTGGGTGAAAAAAAACTAGATGACGCTTACGATAAATTACATACAAAATTAGCAGTGTATGTAAAAACCCAAATTAATATAATCCACAAAGATACTTCCTGGTCTTTTAGTCTACAGGATATCGGTGTGCAGTATGATATTGAAAAAACTCTAAAATCAGTTGATATTCACAAAAAATCCAATTATCAATTATTAAAGATCAAGAATTTATTTGGTCAAGAATTTGAAAAACCAATGATTTTTGATTTTGATCAAGAAAAACTAAATGAACTAATTACGACCATAGATACTGAAGCTAGTATTCCATATCAAAACGCGAGCTTGAATATCGGAGATTCAGGCATTAGTCAAACTCAATCAAGGCTAGGCGTGGTAGTAGATAAGATACGATTAAAAGTAGAAATTTTAAACCATATAGCGAATATGAGCAGAAAACAGATCAAACTACCTCAGAATTTTATCTCTCCAAAAGTAAAAGTAGAAAATCTTGATCAAACTAGAGATCAAGTAGAAAAGATTAGTCAGTCACCTATTACTTTATATAATTATGATTTTGATAAAAAATACAGTATTGGACAAAACACACTACTTTCCTGGTTAAGTTTTAAAGAATTTTTAGTATGGGAGGGTAAGGTAAATACCAATAGTCGATTTGCTAAAATTGAGAATTCCAAGGAAGCCGAGCTTGATAATCAGAAGATTTTACACTTAAGTAATCTATTGGGTATTCCGGGAATTGATTATAATATGCAGGTTGTACTTGATGATGATAAATTAAATCAGTTTTTGAAAGAAGTGATCTCTGATGATCTAAACAAAGATCCAGTAAACGTAAAACTATCTTTTATTAACAATGAATTAAAAGTAATTAAACCCGAAGAAAACGGTTGGCGCGTAGATGAAGCCACCCTAAAGGCAGATTTGGAACAAGCTATACGGAAAAGTGAACAATATATAAAGATTTCTTTGGAAGAAGTATTGGCGGATGCAAGAGTGGACAATTTAGATGAGCTCGGCATCAGAAAACTTATATCGACAGGAAAATCTAATTTCTCTGGATCACCCAGAAACAGAATTCATAATATCCGCATAGGTGCTGCAAAGTATGATGGAGTTTTGATCAAACCAAACGAAACTTTTTCATTTAATGATACTTTGGGTAAGGTTGATGCGTCTACTGGTTATTTACCTGAGTTAGTGATCAAAGCTAATGAAACAGTACCAGAATATGGTGGAGGGCTTTGTCAGGTGTCAACCACGACTTTCAGAGCTGCTCTAAATGCAGGCTTGCCCATAATAGAACGAAAGAACCATGCGTATCCAGTTCGATACTATAAATGGCCATATACCAAATACGGTACTGATGCCACTATTTACATTGGTGGATCTGATGTAAAATTCAAAAATAATACTGGCAATTGGATTCTTGTCCAAACGCGAGTTGAGGGGTCGTTGCTTTTTTATGATTTTTTTGGGGATACTGACGGCGAAAGAAAGATTGAACTAGAGATGAGTGAATACGGTTATGGATGGAGAGGAAGCGGCTCACTAAAGGCTACTGTGGTTTATAAAGTATTTGTAAACGGCAAGATGATTCACACGCAAACCTTTCAAAGTAACTATAAATCACCAAATGAATTTCCTCATCCGGGTGATGAAGAAGAAGAGAAAAAGGAAGAACCAAAAAAACCTGCTCCACCTCCTTCTCCACCCCCTGAAGATCCACCCCCCGAAGACCCTCCGCCTGAGGACCCACCAGAATAATAACTTATAGTTATCAATGACTGGTTACTGGTCATTGGTTGTTAATGAATAGTGATTGATTGAGGATGCCTAGGTAGAAAGTTGAGAATTTAATCCCGTTCTGCGGGGTTTTTTTTGTTTGGAAAATAAATAATAGCTCTTGACAACGATCTGTTTTTCAGGTATAATTATTTGAGTTTAAATTAGATCTTTAACAGGGAGGATGTCGAAATGGCAAGCTGTCCAGAGTTTGATCAGCTTATTAGTCGTGTGATAGGCAATAATCCCCCAGCGGATTCAGATGTAGTAGCTTTGTATGTGCATCTTAAGTCATGTGATGCATGCGGAGCTAGTCTTGAAATTCCGTCACCTTGCGTGTGCGGGAAATGCAAAGTATCCCTCTCTGAATCTGAACCGCAGATTTTAGCACATCTTCAACGGCAAGAAGCTAAAATCAACCGATTCTTCGAACTGCCTAATGACGAACAGCTGAGTTTAGTAGAACATATGCGAAGTTGTCTTTATTGCAGGCAAGATCTTGAGCATCCTCTAGTAGGAATTCATACAACATCATTCACTATTCAGGGTATGAGCATCGCTGATTTTATCAATGCAGAGGCTCTGGCTCGAATACGAAGGGGAGAAATGACCACTGAAGATTTCGACACTCTTTCTATTCAAGCTCTTACTCATATAGACGAGTGTCCTATCTGCCGGGACAATGGAATAGAGAAGAACCGAAAAATATTTGAGTTCTTAAAATCTATTCCACCATGGGACGAAGACGAGTACGATCATTAAAGCACCAACTGGTGCTTTTTATTTTTCAAATAATCACGCCCCGACTTATTTTTGTCGGGGTTATTTGATATCTAAATCTTGCTATACTTCTTATTTTTCAGTAAAATTAAGTAAGTTAATTTAAATATATGAGGTATGTATGAAAATAAATCCCAGCATGTTTCGAGCTTATGATCTAAGGGGTATAGTAGATAAAGATTTAAATCCGGGAATAGTAGAGCATTTAGGTAAAGCTCACGGTACTTGGCTAAAAAGACACGGGATTCACAAAGCTGTAATTGGTAGGGATTGTCGGCATACAAGCCCAGAATATTCAGAGAGATTAATTTCTGGTTTGACTTGGACTGGAGTCGACGTAGTAGATATTGGAATGACTTTGGTTGGTACGTTTTATTGGTCGCAGTATTTTTTGAAAATCCCCGGAGGAGTGTATGTTACTGCGTCCCATAATCCAGCGCAGTGGAACGGTTTTAAATTTGCCGTAGATTATTCTGAAACCCATGTTAGTGAAGGTATGCAGGATTTAAAAAAAATGGTAGAGGAGGAAGATTATGACAAAGGTGATAGAGTTGGTAAAGTTGAAACCAAGGATATATTAGAAGATTATATCCAAGATTTAAAATCAAGAATAAAAATCGATCAGAAATTTAAAGTTGTAATTGACCCCAGCAAAGCTACTGCTGGAGTAGTTGTGCCTAAAGTTCTTCAAGCTTTTGGCTGTGAGGTAGTAGAAAGTAACTGTGACATTGATCCGGATTTTCCACTTGGTACACCTGATCCAACCGAGATGATAGTTGCTAAGAGATTAAAAAAAGAGGTTTTAGCTAGTAAAGCAGATATCGGCTTTTCATATGATACTGACGGAGATCGTATGGGTATTGTAGATGAGAAAGGTAATATTATTTGGAATGATGTTTTGGTTGCTTTATTTGCTATAGATG
This sequence comes from bacterium, assembly GCA_043820855.1. GTDB lineage: Bacteria > Patescibacteriota > UBA1384 > JBDRDK01 > JBDRDK01 > JBDRDK01. The sequence continues at coordinate 7,061 of JBDRDK010000023.1, read as the reverse complement.
TACTTCACCGTCACCCAAATTCCAAAATAATGTTCAATACCCTATGTTCTAAGGTAGTGCCAGAAACAATTAAAAAATATAACGGAGAACCGTTTATGTGGCAAACTGGTCATTCATTTTTAAAGAAAAAAAATCAGACCGTAAAAGCTGCATTTATTGGAGAGTTGTCAGGTCATTTTTTCTTTTCAAAAGATTTTCATAATCACGATGACGGTATATACTCTACGCTTCGACTGCTTCAATATCTGTCTAGAGGTAAGCAGACTTTATCACAAGCTATTTCGAAATTACCAAAATATATTTCCAGTCCGGAGGTTAAATTATATTGTGATGATGATAAAAAAGTAGAATTAATAAGTAAAATAGCAGATCAACTACGAAAAGATTACAAAGATAAAGCAGAGATCATAGATGATGAAAGAGCAGGGGACGGGGTAAGATTGGATTTACCAGATTCTATGTTTGTGGTTCGTTATTCTCAAAACGGACCGTATATTACAGTAAAATTCGAAGCAAAAAAACAGGTAGAATACGACGAGTTGAGAGTTTATTTAAATAAAATTTTACACCAACATTCAGAAATTAATTGGCAAAAAGATCCGGTGAATGCGGACGCACTCAAGTAGTGACTAGTTATTAGTGATTAGTTACTGGTTGCTAGCGATTAGTAATTTAATTACAGACCCAGTCCCACTGCTTTTTTGACTTTGATCAAAGTTTTTTCAGCTTCTGCTTGAGCAAACTCCTTACCATTTTTTAGTATTTTATCAAGCTCAGATGATTCAAGGAGTTCATTGGTTTTATTTCTGATTGGTGATAGTTTTTCGATTAAAAGATCGCTTAGATCGCTTTTGAATTCTTTGTAGCCCTTATTTTTATACATATCTATTATTTCATCTACTGATTTATCAGAGAATCCGGAATAAATATTTAATAAATTAGCCAAACCTTTTCTTTTTTCTGAATCAAATCGAATTGTTTTTTCTGAATCAGTTACAGCTCGAGAAATTTTCTTTTTGATGTCCTCATCGCTATCCATGATAGCAATATAGTTGTATTCACTTTTAGCTGATTTTGCCATCTTTGTTTCCGGATTATCCAAAGCCATAATTCTTTTGAGAGTTGGGTTGATTTCGGCTTGCGGAAGTTTAAGGATATTGCCAAAGCGATTATTAAATTTTCGAGCCAGATCTCTAGCAATTTCAACATGTTGAGTCTGATCTTCGCCTACAGGCACTAAGTCAGTTTGATAAAGAAGAATATCAGCTGCCATCAAAGCAGGATATACAAATAAACCTGCTCCTACACCTTCGGATTTAGTACCTTGGCTTTTATCTTTGAATTGAGTCATACGAGTCAGTTCACCCATTTTAGTTTGGCAAGTTAGTATCCAAGCTAACTCTCCATGTTCAGGAATGTCAGATTGTAAAAAAATCGTAGATTGTTTTGGATCAATACCACAAGCTAAATATATTGCCAAAAGTTGGCGAATATTATTTTTTAACTCTTTTGGATCTTGAGGTATAGTTATCGCATGCATATCAGCGATAAAAAAGAAACACCCATATTTATTTTGCAATTTAATCCAATTTTTAATTGCACCTAAATAATTACCTATATGTAATTTTCCTGAAGAGGGTTGAATACCGGACAATAATCTTTTGGTTCGACTTTGCTCACCACTTGTTTTCATATAATCTCCTTAAACCCAGAATACCACAGGAATATTATACTATCAATCCATCATTATTTAACTATTTACCCTGAGTAAAATCGAATGGGTCAATCTTGATTTTTTTGATATGATTGCTATAATAGTTCAGATTTGCTCATTAGATCAAGGGAGGAAACAAGATGCTTGAAATGATAAGTATTGAGCATCCAAACAGCTTTGTCATACTTGGTTCAATCAGAGCTCTTATTGCAAAAGAGTTCATGGGGGTATGTATTGAGAGTAACGGCTTTATACACAAATTAAGTCATCTGGATACATCCCATAAGTTGCGCCAATTAACAGAGCAAGAAGCTTATGGACTCGCCCGAAAGACTTGGGGAGAAAAGATTTTAAGACAAACCCGTATTTTATCTCATCAGAACAAAAGATGGCCTTCTAGCTTTTCAAAGCTTGAGATCATTATAAAAGACCAAGCTGGTAAAGTCGCATTTATACTCGTATTAGTTTTTCGAAAAAGCGAGTATAAGATTGATGAAATCTTTCAGGAGTTGAGGAAAGGTATTGATCTATTTGTTAAGAACCAAGATAAATGGATAGATACAATATTATTCCACGGGAATTGACATTATGGGACTTTCGAGTCCCTTTTTGTTATCATATACTCTGATGAAAATGAATAAAATTCAAAAATCAGTTTTAAGCACCCTAGTTTTTTTTGATATATTTGATCGTCCTTTGACTTTTGAAGAATTACATCTTTATTTATACAAAGCCAAAGCTTCAGAAGAGATCTTGCAAAAAGAGCTCAGAGAATTAATCAGTAAAGGAAAAGTAGGAAAATTAGGGGACTGGTATTTTTTACCCGGTAGACTAAAGTTTTTACAAGAATACCCAGCTCGGCTACAATTAACTAAAAAATTAATTAACAAAGTTCAAAAAAAACTATGGTATTTGAAAAATGTACCTTTTATTAAAATGATAGCCATAGTGAATAGTGTTGCCTTTTCTACTGTTCAAAAGGATAGTGACATAGATATTTTTGTTATAACCAGCAAAAATCGCATATATACAGTTCGTTTCTTTTTAATAAGGTATTTAAAGTTGCTTGGGGTTTATCCAAAAACAGAAACAAAACAGGATTTGGCAGGTAAGGTTTGTGCTTCGTATTATGTTGATAGTACCCATATTAGTTTAAACGATATCCGATTAAAAAATATTGACGATGTGTACTTAGATTATTGGTTAATTTCATTGAATCCGTTTTATGGTCAAAATTACTATCAAGAGTTAATTAAATCTAATCAGGATATAGTTAAGAAATTTCCTAATTTTAATTATAAACTTAAATATAAAATATCAGGTTGGAATTATTCGGATAATGAAAGTAAAAGTTTGTTTACAGAATTAATTGAATGGTTTTTTTGTGGGTTAATTGGTCATTTAATTGAAAATCGCATCTTTAGATATTACACCCAACAGTTACAAAAACTTCTGTATGGTCAGCCAGGATTTCCAATGTCTACTATTAAAAAAAATGTACTGAAGCTCCACGGTCGTAATGATAGGAGACAAGAAATTGCTAAGATTTTTGTAGAAAAAACGAAAAAGTTTGAAGAATAGTTAGTAATATTTAATAATTATTCTTCGAGCGAGGAGCAAAGCGACGAGTCTAGAAGTTATTAAGTTAAATAAAAATGATAGCGAGGTTGCCCCGCACCAAAGCAAAGCTTGGTGCGGGACTGCGCCCAGCACCGAATTTTATTCTGGTGCTGGTCTTGACAAGAATGTAAAGTTTATTTTACAATGAAATACAGTACACAAAAAATTAGGGGGATTTTTTAATCCCCGGAATGGTGGTGATAGATTGTCCCCCTTTCTGTTGCCACCACTCTTGGGATTAGAATTAAAATAAATAAATAATGTACGCCTTAACCCTTAGGGTTATGGCGAGACTTTCTGGGCTCAGCTAAAAGCTGACACCAGACGCGGAGGAATATATGAAGAAGATCAAACCATTATATGGTCGGGTTGTTGTACAACCTGAAAGTGCAGAAGAAGTAACCAAGTCAGGTATAGTATTACCTGAAACAGCAGATAAAGAGAAACCCCAACAAGGTAAAGTTATAGCTGCTGCTGATTATCGTCTTGAAGGTGATAAAAAGAAACCTATGCAAGTAAAAGTAGGTAATAAAGTTTTATATCCCAAGTATGGCGGAGATGAAATTAAAATCGATACAGAAGAATATTTAATAGTTAAAGAAGAAGATATTTTAGCAATCATTAAGTAAAATTATTAATTAATAATTTTAGTGATTAAGTTATTAGATGATTGAATGATTAAGAAAGATATATAAAACTTAATAACTTAGTAACTCAATAACTAAATCACTTAAAGGAAAATTATGGCAAAACAAATTCGATTTGAGGAAAAAGCCCGAGTTGCTTTAAAAAAAGGTGTAAACGTTTTGGCAGATACAGTTAAAGTAACACTAGGTCCCAAAGGCCGAAATGTGGTACTGGATAAAGGTTTTGGTGCTCCTGCAATTACTAATGATGGAGTATCAATAGCCAAAGAAATCGACCTTGAGGATAAATTTGAAAATATTGGTGCACAACTTATTAAAGAAGTGGCTAGTAAAACTAATGACGCTGCCGGAGACGGTACAACCACAGCTACCATATTAGCTCAAAATATGATCAATGAAGGTCTGAAAAATGTAGCAGCTGGTGCCAATCCAATGATTGTTCGCAAAGGAGTTGAGAGAGGTGTACAAGTTGTAGTTGATGAGATCAAAAAGATCAAAAAAGATGTGAAGGGCAAGAAAGAAGAAATTGCTCAAGTAGCTTCCAACTCTGCAGCCAATGAAGAAGTCGGAAAATTAATCGCTGATATTATTGAAAAAGTCGGAGAAGAAGCTCCTATTTCAGTAGAAGAGTCTCAAACTACCGGTTATGAAATGGAAGTTGTAGAAGGCATGCAATTTGATAACGGTTATATCTCACCGTATATGGTTACTGACAGCGAAAAACTTGAAGCAGAATATAAAAATCCCTACATACTGATTACTGACAAAAAAATTACTTCAATCAATGAAGTCTTGCCTTTACTTGAAAAAATGTCAGGAGAAGGTAAAAAAGATTTGGTAATTATCGCTGAAGAAGTAGAAGGCGAAGCTCTAGCTACATTTGTAGTAAATAAATTACGCGGTACTTTCAATACTCTAGCCATCAAAGCCCCAGGTTTTGGAGATAGAAGAAAAGAGATGCTTATGGATATAGCAATCTTGACTGGTGGAAGAGTAATTTCTGATGATACTGGGATGAAACTTGAAAATACTGAAATCTCCATGCTTGGAAGATCTAGTAAGGTAGTAGCCGACAAAGAAAATACTATAATTATTGGTGGTAAGGGTGATAAGAAAATGCTAGACGCTAGATTAGCTGAAATCAAAACAGAATATGATAAAAGCACTTCTGAATTTGATAAAGAAAAATTACAAGAACGTATTGCAAAACTTTCTGGTGGTGTAGGAATTTTGAAAGTCGGCGCAGCCACTGAAGTAGAGATGAAAGAAAAGAAAGATAAAATCGAAGATGCTTTGGCTGCTACCAAAGCCGCAATAGAAGAAGGCATAGTTGCTGGAGGAGGCGTGGCCTTACTTCGAGCTGCTAAAGCTTTAGACAATGTGTGTGCTGAAGGCGAAGAAAAGATTGGAGTAAAGATTTTGAAAAGAGCTCTTGAGGAACCAATTCGTCAAATCGCTGCCAATGCTGGTCAGGATGGTTCAGTAATTGTAAGTGAAGTAGCAAAAAAAGATGGTAGTATTGGATACAACGCTATGACTGATAAATATGTAGATATGATTAAAGCTGGAATTATTGATCCAGCAAAAGTTGTGCGAAGTGCACTTGAAAACGCAGCATCAGTTGCCTCTACTGTACTTACTACAGAAGCTATTGTTACTGATCTTCCTTCTAAAAAAGATGATGAAGGTTCAGCAGGGGGTATGCCTCCAATGGGTGGTATGGGTGGAATGCCCGGAATGATGTAAGGAGCGCAAAGCGCGACGCAACCCCGCACCGAATTTATTCTGGTGCGTGGGTAATGCCAAAATAGTCAAATAAATAAAAATCTCCTCAGAATTTGAGGAGATTTTTTGATAAAGAAAACCCCCGGTTTAAACGAGGGCAAGAATTAATCAAATTGAATTTTATGTTTGGAAGTGCACCAGAAACTAACACCTCTAAATTTTACTTCAGACTTGTAGCCGAGCTTTTCTCCCAAGTGATGATTAGTTAGTGTTAATTGTATACCAGCTTGTACCAATGTCATTAAATGCAGTGCGTGTATTTCATGAGGACCCGGTTTGAGTTTTTTATCTTTATCTAGAAATTCTGCAATAATTCTTTTGGCTTCGTCTTTCGCATCAACCATCTTCGACACCTCCTTGTTTTGTGAAATTACAAAGAATATCACATTGTAGCATTTTTGGCCAAAACAATGAAACCCCCGCAAACTTGCGGGGGCGGAAGGTAGAGGGGGTACTATTTTGGCATAGGAGATTCCTCGGGTAAATAAACACCGTTTTTTCTGATCATGAACGGGTGGATATTGCATTCATAACAAAACCAATAGTGAATTTTCTGATAATTCGGGATCAGATTGGCAAATATTGCTATTACCGAATAATCATCATGAAAAATCATATCCAAGCCGCATTTTCCGTGCAGAAGTTCATAGAGCGCTGCAGAAATAATGATGTCCTTTGGGTATTTTTCCAAACCATGGACGTGGGGCAGTTTTGCGCATGACACAAACGGTTTAGTATAAATGCAGACGAAGAAATGCTTAGTTGAGCCGCAGTGCGGACAGGGTGGATAGGGTTCAGGAATTTCACAGAGGTTGCAAGACGTATAAGTCCTGATCGTTCCCGAAGGAAAATGTCTGTAAGTAAAAGTATCATTTGAAGATTCATAAACCATAGCCGTTTCTGAAAGTGTGTGGAAAATCGTTTTACAATCCAAGCAGAGCCATTCGACGCAGGGTTTCCCCAGATCTCTAAGTGATTCTAATTCGGGCATATCCAGATCTCCTTTTATGATTTAAGGTTCGGGCATAAAAAAATTCCCCTTGCGGGGATTTATACTACTGAAATCAAATACCTCGAAATATGCGTAAGGAGTTTTGATTTAATAATATGTTCCATCTTTATAATTGTAAAATATTTTAGAATTACTTGTCAAATTACTATGTACAAAAAGACACCTCGAAAGGTGTCTGATAGATATCGATAAATAATCATTTATGAGGAACAGGGATAACTGCTCCACATTCTGGTCCGACTCCAACTGAAACAATTGGAATTCGTAGAAAATTCTGGACAAA
>JBDRDK010000022.1:0-2237 GCA_043820855.1 bacterium | reverse complement strand
CTCCAAATGGGCGATTATCATTTTCGGCCTTTTGGCGGCGTTGATCCAGCTGGGAATCGCTACATCACTGGTTAACACTATTTTCATCGGAATCATTTCAGCGCTGGCCATCGCATCAGGCCTGGCTTTCGGTCTTGGAGGCAAGGAGGAAGCGGCGATGATTATCAAGAAAGTGCGCGAAGAAATCACAGAAAGAAGATAAATTACAGACTAAAAAACAGCACAAAATACGGCTTGTTTCGAAGTGGCCGTATTTTGTTTTGTTTGAAAGAAATAATTTACATCTTCACTGCTATCGCAGGTAAGATGTAAAAAATACCTAGCTATATATACAAATATAAATTACAGAATTACAACTTATAAAAAAACATTTTCACATTTGTTATGCTATCGCCCGGCAAAGGTAAATTGGTAGCAGGTTCAGGTGCTATTTGTGAAAAATACTATTATACCAATATACCAAAATTCAACGACCGTTGAAAAGTGGAATAAGAAAAGAAATATTAAAAGCTAGTTTTTCCCGTGAGGATAACTAGCTTAGGCAGAATATGAATATGGATAAATTTGTGTATTTTTTGTTTGTTATAGTCAGATAACTCTTACTTCCACTCCCAGCTTCTCTTTGATTATCCTTTTCATTATCCGGACTTCTTCTTTCATAATAACAAATTCTTTTATGAGTTCTCCCCATTCTTTAATGGTTATAAATCTATTTTTTGTTTCCTTCTTTTTTCTCATAGACTTATTTTACTCTGTCAGGAAAATGTGTCAACCTTAAAAAGTCTATATTTCCAAAAGTTACTTGATTTAGGCTTATCTGAGCCTCCCAAAAACTGGGAGGTTTTTAAAATCAGGTTATCCACCCCTCGACCCCTCAACAAGTTCAGGGCAAGCAAGCTCCAGGCAGGCAGACTTATCCACAGGCAAGATTAATGAGGGGTTGACAGCCTTTTGAATAGTTGATACGATAACAACATGTGCTTGTCTCGCCATTTTGGCGGACTGAAGAGCATAAAAAAGTTAAAAAATAATCCACCCCAGTGAAATATCCCGATACTCGGGATTCGCCCTTGGCGAAATTTCACGGGGTAAAAGGGGAGCCACTTAATGGTAATTTCCATACAACACATCAAGAAAAAAAGCGGGTGAGTTTTTGATTTTTTTATTGTCAAAATTCCCGCTGAAAAGCGGTTTTTTTATTTCCTAAAAACATAGCGAGCGATTGGTGAATAAATATTAATTTATTGAAACAGTAAATTATTATTTCCGCATCAAGTCGAACTTTAATAATTTAATAGCCCGATATTATACAGAAGAGATGAGAAAAATATTGGGCATGGTCTTATCACAGATATTTGTTTATGAGGCGGCGGAAACGCAGATAGATATTTAGTGATTAGTCCTCAACATTACTTGCAACGTAATGTTGAGACATGTAGGACCCCATTAAATAGTTCCGCTTTCGCGGAAATTTAATGGGGTAAATAATTGCAATAGTATAAGTTAATAAAATTAGAAATTATTAACTGCTAATTCAAAATTTAAGAGCGGTAATACTAATGCATATGGTGGATGCCTTGACTAAAGCAAGCGATGAAGGACGTAGCTGGCTGCGATAAGCCTCGGGGAAGTGCTAAGCAACTTTTGATCCGGGGATTTCCGAATGGGACAACCCATCTGCCCAAATTTTTGAACTTAAAAAACAAAAAAAAGCCACAGGTGAGATCATCGATCGTCATGTAGTGGCTTATATGATAGGCTTCTATCCTTTCGGATAGTGCAGAAACATAATAGCATACCATAAATTATTTGTCAAGAGATCAAAAATTTGGGCGGATACATCTAGTTGAATTCATAGACTAGATGAGCGCACCCTGGGAACTGAAACATCTTAGTACCAGGTGGAAAAGAAAACAATTGTGATTCCGTAAGTAGTGGCGAGCGAAAGCGGAAAAGCCTAAACCTTTGTGTTTCACTTTGTTCAACACAACGCGGACAGTCGCGGACTGAACGCGGACAAACGCGGAAGAAATTTTGCGCGAGTCTGCGTAAGTTCAGCGTAAGTCAGCGCCGTGGTGATCGGAGTGAAACACGGAGGGGTTGCGAGGTAATCTTACTCGTTTAATCGGGGTATAGATTATTTTATTAACAGAACGTCTCTGGAAAGAGCGATCAAAGAGGGTGAAAATCCCGTATGTGAAAATAAAATAACTGTGTGTGATTATTCTCAAGTAGGG
>JBDRDK010000021.1:0-15972 GCA_043820855.1 bacterium | reverse complement strand
AAGATTCAAAAAACAATAACCAACTAAAAGCTAAGTCAATAATAGTTCAATATATTCCTACATCAATATCTACATATAACCCTTCGAAGAAAAATCTTGAGCTCGATACTCTGGGTAGGGGTAAGGTTTTAATATTTCAAGACGGTGAAACTATAGAGGGCGAGTGGAAAAAAGATGCTAAAACTGATCGTACAGTATTCTTAGATAGTGGAGGAAAAATTATTCGTTTGGTAGCTGGAGTGCATTGGTATCAAATAGTAAAAACAGATACTACAGTAAGTTACTAGTTACTAGTTACTAGTTACTGGTGGTTTCAGCCAGAGGATTTAGTCACACATACCGATAGTCCTTTGGGCTAGATCGTCTCAGACAAAGTCTAATTTTGCTTTGGACGAAGTTATTAGTTATTTGTGACTAGTTATTAAAAAATAGAGGTATCAAACCTCTATTTTTTTATTTGTTATTATTCTTTTTCAGTAGTTCCTAAATTGCCAAATGGATCGTCCCTGCCAAAACCAGGCTCATTGCTTTTTACTGGACTACCAAAATCCTCTAATGTGTTTAATTTCTTAATGTAGCTCTCATCAATCTTTACAGAAGATATTGAGGGGGCATCTGATTCTAATTGTAATATATTATAAGTAACATAACCCATATATCCCACGAGAAGTACTATAACTATATAAATAATCCATGCTAAAGAAAAATATTTAATACCTGTTGGGAATAATTCTTTTTGGAGTTTGGTAGTTAGTTTGACCTGCGTCCCCGGTTTGTTACTTTTACTTATAGGTTTTTTACTTGATAAATTTTTCATTTATTTTTGATAAAAAATATATAGTGATAAACCTAAATCTATACTTCCAGAAGTTGGACATACTGATAGATTTAGTGAATTTATTTGATTAAATCGCTGTAAGTTTTCAGCTTTTTGGATAAAATCAAGAACTGTATTAAAATTACCTGCTAGATCGATTTCAATATTTTTTCTGGCAAAACGAGTAGTACTTTGTTCGGATTTTTTATCACTTTCTTCTTTTACGCTAAATTCAGGTAGATTATTGCTAGTTTCCCTAGCTAATGCATCTAATGAAACCATAATATCTTCAGTTTCCTGTTCGTTTGGTATAAATTTTAAGAAATTTTCATTAGCTTCGATAATGTCTTGTTGTATATCTCCTAATTTTTTTAAACTTTGAAACTTATCTTCAGTAGCTTCAAGTTCAGCTTTTTTGTCTAAATAATTCTGGTAGGTGTTTGTAAAGTTTTTGGATAGCGGGTGAATAACCAATACAAAACTTAATATAATGATAATTATTAAAGCCGTTATTAAAATTATATTTTTTTTGTCGGATAAAATCTGGTGCATATTATTTAATTAATACTGCTGTAATTTTAAAATCAGCTTGTCCTTCGTCATCTAGACTGGAAGAGCTTAAATCAATCTCATCAAATATTTTTGAGTCCTCGAGTTTTTTTACAAACTTGGCAATTTCACGACGACTTGAGGCTTTTCCTGTAAAATCAACTGTTTTGGTATCTTTTGATTCTTTGTCAGTACTATCCTTGATGTTTAGCTGGGTGATTTGTAAATTAGCCGGTGTAATTTCGCTTATATGAATTATTACTTTTGACCAATCATATTGATTTTTAAGTGCCTCATCATATAACTCTGAATTTTCTTGATAATTTGTTATCTGTTTTTCTAGATTAGAATATTCAGCAGTTTTTTCCTTTTGAGTTTTGATTTCATTTTCGATATTGGATTTCATCAGATTAAAACTGCCATTAAGTAGTAGGATACCCACAATAATAATAATAATAATTATTATTGAAAATATTGATGCTTCTATAAGAGCACCTCTTACTCTTTTATTCCGTATTTTTTCTTGAAATTTTGGAGGAATTAAATTAATTTGTAGCATTAGAAATATCCTTGTCTTAAAGCTAATCCTATTGCTGAACTATAGCGCATAACCGAACTTTCTGTGAAGATGTTTTTGGAATTTGGTGTAGTGTTTACTAATAAATTACCAATTTCAACTTGTTTTTTTGTAGTTTTTTGCATAAATTCAACTATTCCCGGTGTTTGGGCAGCCCCACCACACAATCGAATTTTGGAAACTCGTTTGTTTTTTCCTGTTCTAGCTTCATAATAACTTATTGCTCTATTTATCTCTTCAACAATTTCATGAATATCTGATTGTATTGCTTGGGCTACATTTTGATTTTGTTCGGTTATCCCGTATTTTCTTTTTAGACTTTCTGCTTCTTGTTCAGAAATTCCTAGTTTTGTTGAAATACTTTTTGTAAAAATATTACCACCCTGAGGTAATGATGTAGTAAATCGAATTATCTTATTATCAAACAAAGTAAGTCCACAGCCCTCAGCGCCTATATCAACTATGAGTATAGGTTCTATGTCATCTTCGGTAAGTAGAGAACGGCTATTGGCAATTGGCTTTGTTTCAAGAGCAAAGAGAGACAGTCCGACTTCAGAAAATATTTCAGCATATCTTTCAACTAAAGTAGTCGGAGCTGCGATAACTAAAACATCAATACTACCTTCCCAATTTGGTGCTAAGGGTTGGAAATCAATAGTCAAGCTTTCTATTGGTATGGGTACATATTTGCCGGCTTGTAGAGGTACTGCTTCTGCCATTTCTCGTAAGGTCATAGGCGGAACTTTCAAAACCGTGGTAAATACTTTTGATTCTGGTAATCCGGAAATCACATAATTGCTAGAAATTCTATGTGGCTTAGCTTCTCCTAGACCTTTTTTTAAAGCATCAACTACGATTTGTTTGCTATCTTTTACATGTTGGAGCGATCTCGGAGGTATAGGTACTTTACTATAAGCTAAAATTCGATGTTTTTTGCCAACCTGACGGGTTTGTACGATCTTCAAAGTATCGTAGCCAATGTCTACTCCAATAATAGGTTCTGAGATTTTGAAATAATCTCTTCTAATCATTATTCAATAACCTCTTCTTTCCATGATATTATTTCTGGTTCACCTGTTGTCGGAAAAAATGGGGGTGGCATGGTTTTTAAACGGTCATCATAACGCCAATCTTTAGTATAACCGTCGATAATTAAACTTGATATTGGGTTAAAGTGACCCAAAACTCCACGAGTTTTTTGAATTACGCCTCCGTTTATATATAAAGTAGCGGCTGGTTTTCGGCCTATAGGATTGCCATCTTTGTCAAATCCTCCATACTCATAAACCGTAAATTCTTTTAAGCTCATAATTGATGCATCGATTGTAATAGGTTTGCCTTCATTTGCAGAAATGTTTTCATTATTTTTTACTACTATATTATCTTCAGCGTATATTCCTAAAATATCATCGCTAGTTAGTGACTCCTCAGCATAAGTTACACTATCAGTAATATATATTTTGCCAGAACTGGCAATAGTTAGGTAACCATCCAATACCCCAGATAGAGAATCGATATTACCCAATGCTTTTATAACCCAAATATTTGATATGTCATGAGAAACCTCGTTAATTATTGCGTGATCTCCATCTAAAACAACAGTGCTATTTGCGGGTATAGTAAGAAGTTTTGATGGAGGAGTTTTATCTAAGCTTGAAAGATTAGTTGGGAAATCAATAGTGTCAGCACCACGATTAAAAGGTGGACGCATATAAATAGGAATATGATTTGGTGGATATGTGTCTGCATCAAGTAGTTTATTTGGATAAAATTGTACAAATTCGTCTACGCTACTGATATAACTCCAGAATTCAGGATTTCCAAAAAAATTAAATCTACCGTTAGTGTGGGTCAGTCCTTCGCTGACTTGATCATCTTCCACAAAAGCTTTTTTACCTATAATGTCTTTTACTACATCTGAAATTCCTACAAACCAAGCATCAGTACCTTTGCTTGTTATTTCCTGAGTAGTAAAATAAGCAAATTTAGCATAAGTTTGAATTCGAACTGTTGCAGTTATTCTTTTTCTAGCACCAGTAATATTATCGTCAACATTGCATACTATCTCGTATAATTTTAATAACATATCTTCGTCATCAACTAGGTTAATTACGCACCCATAGTTCATATTGTCTAAAGTGCCAGTGATTTCATGACCAGATTCTACTAGACCTGGACTATAAAGCATATAATTAAATGATTCTTGAATACCTGCTTCAGCAACATGAAATGATTTTTTATCAAATACTTGATTGCGCGCAATTTTTACTTCAAATATCGCTGAAGTTAAAAAGAAAGTAGCAATCATCAATAAAAGTAAGGTAACAACTAACACGGTTACTAGTGCAAAGCTTTTTCTTTTTATATTAACTATATGTTTGTTCATGGTTGTGCATTTCTAGGATATACCCCAGTTAGTAACGTAATATCCTCACCTCTTTTTATCATTTTCAAATATATTTTTACAATATCATCCTCAGTATATATCTTTATATTATTTAAATTTTCTACTATTTTTTCTGTACTTTCTATTTCTTCTACTGCATCTGGAAAGCTGTGACTGACTATTGTTGTTGGACTGTTTGGATCAGTATAATGAATAGACACAAGTTCGAAATTTGCAGAGGTTTTTTGATACCTAATATAATGTGGATTTGTATCATCTTCTTCTCTGAAACCATCTACCATATCAATTGTTTCCACTCCATTATTTCGTCCTTCTGGAATATTTGTAATAATATTTGGAGTTTGGCGAAAATCCCTATTTACTCTACTTAGCATTATTCTGGCATCTTGAGATATTTCATTTAATGCTTCACCTTGTCTAGATATTTGGTTGCCTATTGGGAAAAATAGATAAGCAGCTTCAATAACTATTACTCCGATAAGTGATGCTACCATTACTTCTACTATACTAAATCCTCTTTTTTTTATTGTTATATATTTTTTCGTCATTTAGTTTTATATGTTACCAAGTCTGTACTATATTGATTACTATTTCCCCAGAAACTCGTTATCTGTATTTGTTTAATATTAGTAGTATCTTCTGGTTCAATTACTTCAGCTTGCCATTTGAAGTCAGTAAAACCTTCTTCTGTATATGCAGTTGGTTCTTCGGGTTGTATTCCTATGGGAATACTATCATATGGAGTGGATAAATATTCTTCCAATTTCATTTCAGCTAAATGAGAAGATATAGTTAAATCCTCACTTCTTGAATTCAAACGAATAACACCTGGAAATATCTGAATAACTGCTACAAATCCAACAGAAAGTACTGTTACTGCTATCAAAGCCTCTATAATGGTAAAACCAAATTTTATATTTTTGCCCCTCAGAGATTTCATTTTTTATTTATAATTATAATATCTTAACATGACCAGTATTTTTTCTGACATCTATAGTTAGTGTAGCATTTTTTTGGTTATTGATAATAATTTCTGCATGAATATGGTTGTCATCTGTGTCTCTTGGTGCTCCAAATGAATCAAATTGAATTCTAATAATACTTTCTGGAGATACTGCCTGAACAACTCCATCAAAATTTATATTTTGAATATTAATTCCAGAAGATAGATTTATAGTTTCAATATCAGTAATAGTAACTCCGCCGTTTATATCTCTTCGAAAAAGTGTATATCTGTCTTCATCTGGGTAAAAATCTATTCCATATCTTCTCTGCCCACTAATTGATAATTGCTGTACTTTTCTCAGTGATGATAAAATAATTTTTGCATCTCCATTTAAACGAGTTTGGGGCGCAAAAGATCCTAGTAGGGGAACCATGATAGCTGTTAATATACCTATAATTCCGATTACTATAGTTAATTCAATTATTGAATATGAGTTAAGTTTCATAATTATGTAATAACAGTTGTTAGGTTATATATTGGCAAAATAATCGCTGCAACTATAAAAGCCGCACCAATACCAAGTATGACAATAAGAATAGGTTCTATCAGTGTAGATAAATTTTTGGTTACTTGATCTACCTCGTTTTCTAAAAAGTTTGTAATAGTTTCAAGTGTTGAGGGTAGATCTCCTGATTCTTCACCAACTTTGATTAGTTGGATTACTAAAGGAGAAAAATATGGACTAGCAGACAAAGCTTCAGAGATTGTTTCTCCTCCTTCGATTTTTTTCTGAGCATCCCCCAGTTCTTTTTTATATGTTTCATTACCTACGGTTTTTTTTAAGGTGTCAAATATTTTTAATATTGGTAAACCCGCTACTGTCAGAGTATTTAAGTTCCTAGTTATTCTAGCTAAATAAATTTTTTGATTGATCGGTCCGATAAACCACATTTTTATCTTCAGTCGATCGATATTTTTGTGACCCGTGTCAGTTTTGTAATATGCTTGATATGCGAAGATTAAACCAACAACGATAATTAGTATGATCCACCAAAACGACATAAAGAAATCACTGAAACCTAGTAAAAATTTAGTTGTAGTAGGTAGAGTTACACCCATATCTTTAAATAAGGTACCTAGTTGAGGTAGTACAAATACTAACATAGCTATTAAAATTATAATCATAACCCCAAACACAAATAATGGATAAACCATAGCAGATTTGATTTTGCCTGATAGTTCGTATGATTTACGCATATCAGTTGCAGTTCGATTTAAAATCTTGTCTAGATTACCGCTTTGTTCTCCTGCAGAGATAGCTTGGGTGTATAATTCCGGAAAAACTAATGGATGCTTGCCCAAGGATTCTGACAAAGACATACCTCCCCGAACATCTCTATTTATAACATTTAGTATTTCAGAAAATTTTGGATTTTTTGTCTGCTCTTTTAAAGTAAACAATGCTTTTGTTATAGGAAAACCAGCTTTGATCATAACTGATAATTCTTCGGTAAATATTAATTTCTCTTTCATACCGATTTTATGGAAGATATTACTTAAGGAAGAAAAGCCCGGTTTTAATGCATTGATTTCAGTTACAAAAAGATTACGTTCGGTTAGAGTTTTTCTCGCAGCGTTAATATTTTCAGCTTCTAGTTCACCTTTTTGTTTTGCACCTTCGGGTGTTTGAGCTTGATATTGATATTTCATATTTATTCTTTAGTAATTCTCCATACTTCTTCTATTGATGTCATTCCGTCAAGTGCTTTCATGATTCCGTCTTGTTTCATTGAGATCATGCCTTCCATGCGCGCTTGTTTTTCTAGATCACTACTACTCACTTTTTGTAGTGCTAAAGATTTTATTTTGTCACTTACATTTAGAATTTCGAAAATTCCAATACGTTTTTTATAACCTGATTTATTACATTTTTCACAACCCTTTCCTTTTAAAAACTTTAAAGGTTTTTGTGCATACTGAGTTTTTTCTTCTGGTGGGAACACAGAAATAGTTTTTTTTATATCTTCCAGTATTTCTGGAGATATTTTCTCCTCTTCTTTACATGAATCACATATTTTTCTAGCCAAGCGCTGGGCAACTATAGTGTTGATCGAAGAAGTAATTAAAAAAGGTTCCACACCCATATTTATCAAACGGGGGATAGCTCCAGCTGAATCATTTGTGTGTAATGTTGATAAAACTATGTGACCGGTAAGCGCTGATTGAACTGCTAGTTCTGCTGTTTCTAGATCCCGCACTTCTCCTACCATAATAATATCAGGGTCTTGTCTTACTATTGAGCGCAAACCACTAGCAAATGTAAAACCAATATTACTTCGAACTTGACCCTGATTTATTTCTGCAATTTGGTATTCTACTGGATCTTCCAGGGTTACAATATTTACTCCTACATCCATCAATTCTTGAAGCACAGCATATAAAGTAGTAGTTTTACCAGAACCAGTTGGTCCAGTAACCAAGGTCATTCCATGTGATTTATGTATACCATCTCTCAATACTTTTAAATTATTTCCATTTAAACCCAACTGTTCCAAAGTTAGGATACCCTGAGATTTATCAAGAATACGCATAACCACTTTTTCACCAAACACAGTAGGAAAACTAGATACTCTGAAATCTACTGGTCTTTCTCCACCAAGTTTAAATCTTCCGTCTTGGGGTAATCTCTGTTCATCAATCTTCATATTGCAGAGAATCTTGATACGAGAAATAAATGGTGACTGTAATTTTTTTGGCAAAGTAAGATTTTTCTGCAACACTCCATCTATACGAAAGCGTACTTCTACTTCCTTTTCTTTTGGTTCTATATGAATATCTGATGCTTCAAGTCCTACGGCGTTATTGAGTACTGAATTTACAATTTTTGCAACTGGAGTATCATCTTCGATCTCTTCTTTATCAGGTTTTTCAGTTTTGTTTTCCTGTTTTTCTATTTCAGTTGCGGATATTACTTTTTCAACCCTAGATTGTAAACCAGAATATTGGGTTAATACATGTTCAATATCTTTTTGGGTAGTAAGTGATATTTGAATATTTGACCCAACAGCTTTTCGTATAAAGTTGATAGCTTGAAAATCTTCTGGATCTACCATAGCAATAAGAAGTTTTCCATCCTTTTCTTCAACTGGTACAGCTTTATAAAGTTGAGCGATATATTCAGGAACTTTTTGTAAAATTTCTTTAGGTATTACTTTGTCAGAAATATCTATATAGGGGATAGTGCTAGTTTTGGATTTCTGTTTCTCAGAAATCGCTCTGTCAATATTATCGTTTTTTACATTTTGTGATTGTTTTTCTCCATGAATATTATTAGTATTTGATTCAGAAACATTTTGATTTAATATATCTTGTTTGGTAGTTTCTTGGCCTATTTGACCCAATACATCTTCCATATTTGCCGTAATTTCTTCCTTTGGTTTGTTACGAACTATACTTTTGATAGTCGTACCAGGCGTGAAGGTTACTGCTTTTCTTTCTGGTATTCTTAAAACCTCATCTGGTTTCTGAGGGTTTATGGTAGTTTTGGCGTTACGTTGTTTTACACGGAAAGTACCGAGTCCTGAGAGCAAAGTTTTGCCTTCTTTTTTTAGATCTTCAGAGATAATTGTGGTCAATGAACTTAAAAATTTCTCAGCTTTATCAAACTTTTGACTAGAGCGTTTAGCTAGTTTTTGTACTAATTCACGTTTTTGCATGCCCCTCCTTTGGCTTCAGATTTATAATAACACAAATTTATATTTTTCGTAAACAAGCAAAATTTCAGGCCTTTTAGGGTTGACATTTAATTATTTTATAATGACTTGAGTAAATATCTTAAGTCTATTAAATCTAGTAATCTTGAGCTGTGGCGTAAAGGATTAATAATACTGGTAGTTATTACTTCTATACAAAGCTCAAGATCTTCGGTATTATAACTTTAATTTTTTTACAAAGTCATATCCCGCACCCTTTTAATCAAGGGTGCGGGATAACCCTCCGACCTGTCCGCCATAGCTTTAGCGAAGGTGGAAGCTTTATGCGAAGGAGGGTCAAGATAGAGACCACGGGCTACCAGTCCCTCGTAGCTTTAGCGTAGTGGGATGCCCGTGGAGTTCCATCTGATTATTTTGTATATTTATAGTTTGGAATTTATTTGAAATTTGATTTATAATAAAAGATACACAAAATTTAATAAATGAGCTAGGAGGGCGATTATAGCCTTGTCTTTGTATCGGAAGTGGCGGCCTTCTGACTTCGGTGAAGTTTTTGGTCAAGAGCACATTAAGACGATTTTGAAAAATGCTTTAGTAAGCCAGAATATTAACCATGCTTATTTATTTGCAGGACCACGAGGTGTAGGTAAGACAACTGTAGCTAGAATTCTTGCCAAAAATATAAATTGTCTAGAATTACAAGACGGAAAAAGTTGTAAGAATTGTTCTATATGTCAAAGTTATAGTAAGGGCGAAAATATGGATCTGATAGAAATAGATGCTGCGTCCAATCGTGGTATTGATGAAGTTCGCGAACTTATTGAAAAAATTAAATTCACACCAACTCAAAGTAAATATAAGATATTTATTATTGATGAAGCACATATGTTGACCAAAGAAGCTTGGAATGCACTACTTAAAACCCTAGAAGAGCCGCCAGCTCATGCAGTATTTGTTTTGGTTACGACCGAAGCTCATAAGATCCCGATAACCATTCATTCTAGATGCCAAAGATTGGATTTCCATCGTATAAATACTGCTGATATGACAGCACGATTAAATGAGATAGCCAAAAAAGAAAAACTACGGATAGATGAATCTGCTTTATCTGAAATAGTCAGAAACGCTAAGGGTGGGATGAGAGATGCTATAAGTTTGCTTGATCAGATTCAAACATTTGTCGGCAACAAAATAACTTTGCAAGATGTAGAATTACTTCTTGGGATTACCAACAAAAAGACAACCGAAGAATTCTTAAAAAATCTGTATGCTGGTCAAAAACAAGCTAGTTTTTTGCAAATAGAAAAGATATTGGAAGAAGGCGTTGACCTAGAACAATTTATCGTAGAAGTAATTAATCTATTGCGACTTGGTTTAAAAATTAAGTTTGACTTAGATGAGCAATTAGTTTCTGAATACGGTAAAGACAGAATAGGTGAGTTAAAAAAATATTTTTCTGATTTTCAGGTAGGTAAAATGCTTAAAATTTTACAAGCCTTGATTCAAGTTAAGCGTATAACCAAGAATTCGGATATTGTTGAGCTTCCACTTGAATTGGCTATATTAGAGCTTGACGAGTATAAACAAGAACCAAAAGTAAATCCAAGTCAAATAACCAAACAACCAAATAAAATAAAAACTCAACAATTGTCAACCCCCCAAGTTTCGGTTATAGATAATCAAGAAGGAAATTTAGACTTTGATCAAATTCAAGATAAATGGCTGTTAGTTTTAGATAAGTTGAAAAATCACAACCATTCACTATTTTCTTTAGTAAAAAGTATGGTACCCTTAAATATCGATGATAATCAAATAATCTTAGGTACTAATTTCAAATTCTACAAAGAACGGTTAATGCAAACTCGAAATAAAGAAGTTGTATGTCATGTTTTTCAGCAAGTTTATGCAACTCCGATCGGTATGCGAGTAAAGATTATGAACGAAGACGATAAACAGTCAGGTAATAAAATTCAAAAAGATTTAAACAAAAAACAACAAGTTGGTGAAGAAAAATTTTTAGAAGATGTAAAAGAAGTATTTGAAAGTGAATAATATGCATATAAAAAATTCACAATCAGGTATGAAAACCAGAAAAAGCGATATTCGTACCAAACTACCTCCATATAATACTGAAGCTGAAAAATCATTACTTGGTTCATTGCTATTGGATAGAGACGCGATTATAAAAGTATCAGATATTGTTCGTGGTGATGATTTTTATCAAGAAGGGCACGGAAAGATATATACAGCTGTTCAGAGGTTGTTTGAGCGTAGAAGCCCTGTTGATCTGGTAACTTTGAGTGATGAACTAGAAAAAAATGAAGAACTGGACATTATCGGTGGAGCGAGTTACTTAGCTACACTAGCTAATGCAGTGCCAACTGCTGCTCATGTAGTTGAATACGCAAATATAGTTTCAGAAAAATCAACTCTCAGGGGTTTGATTTCTGCTAGTTCGCAAATTACCGAACTTGGATTTGCCGAAGATCGACCAGTCGTAGAAATATTAGATAGGGCCGAGAGAGCACTGTTTGGGGTTTCCCAAAAATATCTCAAACAAAAATTTGTACCAATTAAAAATATTTTGACTGAAGCATTTGACCGTATAGATGAATTACATAAAGAAAAAGGTAAGGTCAGGGGTATTCCTACCGGTTTCAAGGCAATGGATAATTTATTATCTGGATTACAAGAATCCGATCTCGTAGTTGTAGCTGCTCGACCGTCTATGGGTAAGACTACACTAGTTTTGAATATTGCGCTCTATGCAGCTATAAAAGAGAGTTTACAAGTAGGGTTCTTTAGTTTGGAAATGTCAAAAGAACAGTTGGTAGATCGACTTTTGTCTATGGAGGCCAATATTGATTCTTGGAAACTGCGTACTGGTAATCTGTCAGAAGAAGATTTTGAAAGATTGGGACCAGCTATGGGAGCATTGTCTGAAATCCCATTTTACATAGATGATACCCCAAGTTTAAACGTAATGGAGATACGTACCAAGGCTCGTCGATTGCAAACTGAAAAAGGTTTGTCTATGTTAGTTGTGGATTATTTGCAATTAATAGAAGGTGGAATGCGTAGTGATGGTAATCGCGTACAGGAAATGTCTCAAATTTCTCGAGCCTTGAAGGGTTTAGCTCGTGAATTAAAAATCCCAGTTTTAGCAGTATCTCAATTGTCTCGGGCAGTGGAGAGTCGACCCGATAAAATCCCACAACTGGCTGATCTCAGGGAGTCTGGATCTATTGAACAGGATGCTGATGTGGTAATGTTTATATATAGGGAAGATTATTATAAAACAGATAGTGAAAAGAAAAATATCGCCCAAATTATGGTAAAGAAACATAGAAATGGACCTACTGGTAATATTGAATTATATTTTGAAGCAAATAAATTGTCATTTAGAAATTTAGAAAAAAATGTTGAGGAGATAGCAGAATGAGAGATTTTTTCGCAGAAAATGTAGTAGATTGGAAAATAATCGATAAATTTGAAAAAGAGGGGACAATCTCCGGATATTGTATGGCTTTGGCTGAATGCGATAAGCTTTTGAATTTTCTTTTGGAACAAGAAGGATACGGGGGGGTTCGTACAGCTGATAAATTAAAAAAAGCATTGGATAGATTTGCAAATCCGGAGGATTTATTCCGGGCTATTGAGATCAAAGCAAATGTATTTGAAAAATATGAACAAGCAATATCTATTCAAGAATTAAAGGATGCTATTCGTATATATAGGGAATGTGTGAATGATTTTGTACAGGGACAAGTTAAGGAATCAACTACTTGGGAAAGATTTATATCGTACTTACAATTTAATTATTTATCACGACCAAATTTTTCAGCAAATTTTTTGTTGGGATTTTTGAGTTTGATTATTCTAGTACTGGTACTTGATTCAACTCATTTTGGTCAAAGTTTTATTCGTGGTTTAGCAAATATTTTTAAGACCATACTGCCGATAATTATCATAATAGCGATTATCCTAGGAATATTTTTAGTTTTAACTATACTTGTTTTACTGTATTCAGGCAAACAAAAGGGCTCCCTTCGCGAACAAATTAAAAAAATCCAGCAAGGTATAGTAGATAAAAGTTCAAAGTTCAAAGCTCAAAAATCCCTTCGATCATACTCAGGGCAGGCAAAATCCAAGGAAGATTTGAAAAAATAATTTTTGACAAACTAAAGTTATTGTTCTAAGTATATGCTATAATATTTTTATCAAATTCTGATAGGGAGGAAGAGAAAATGACCTATGGTTCATTGGGTGATATTTATCCAAATTCCTTTAGTATGGACGATGCTTTACTAGAAATTCAAGGATTAGTTCTATGTATTTGTGATAATTGTGGTCACGAATGTGAGGGAATTCCAGGTACTGAGTGCGCTACTGAAGGTTGCGGCGGCGAATTAATAGAAACATAATATTTTAATCATTTTCAGTGGCCCCCATGGGGGCTTTTTTCTTTTAAAGGAGGTTAATTCATAAAATGAATCATTACTATGTTTGATGTCGTGGTTTGGTTAAAGAAGCCGAAACTTGACAAATGTAAAAAAATAGTATATAATAGTATTTGTAAGATTGAATCAATGTATTAGTTTTTTTAACAGGTCGCGTTTACCACCCTGTCAAAAGGGTTATCGTTTCTCTAAACGTCTTTTGAAATCGTCCAGATTTTAAGGGATCAGAGAGATAATAACCTTGTCAAAAGGCGCACTGCGCCAAATAACTTATGTTAATATGGTGAATAGTGCGCTTTTTTTATTGCAAGAATGAACCTATGTGGGTTCTTTTTTTATACTGGTTATATATAATGGAATATATGTCCAAACAAAATAATCCAGATTTTCTATCTGGTTTAAATTCTGAACAAAAAAAAGCCGTATTGCATACCAATGGTCCAGTATTGATTTTAGCTGGAGCCGGAAGTGGCAAAACTAAGGTTTTAACTCACCGAATTGCTTATCTTATACATAACCAAAAAATCCCAGTATACAATATTTTAGCAGTGACATTTACCAATAAAGCAGCCGGAGAGATGCGAGACAGGGTGCAAATATTACTGCAAGATCAATCCAAACTCCCATTTTTAGGTACTTTTCATTCAATTTGTGCGAAAATACTGCGAACTCAAATTCATCATCTTGGATTCAAGTCGAATTTTTTAATTTTTGACGCTTATGATCAAAAAAAATTAGTTCGTGAAATATTAGTTGATATGGGATACGATCCCAAACACTATCCACCCGAAGCGATCCTTTCTACAATATCCGGAGCCAAAAGTGAACTTATCAGCCCAACAGAATATTTAGATTTCGCAAATACAGAGTTTCAAGAAATTGCAAGTAAAATATATCCAGAATACCAAAAACGCTTAAAAGATAGCAATGCTTTAGATTTTGATGATTTACTGGTAAAAACAGTACAGTTATTTAAACAAGAACCTATAGTTCTTCAAAAATATCAAAAACAGTTTGAATATATATTAATAGATGAATATCAGGATACCAATAAAACTCAATATCAGATAGTAAAGATGCTGTCAGCTGTTTACAAAAACTTATGTGTGGTAGGGGATGACTGGCAAGCTATTTATTCTTGGAGGGGTGCTGATTTTCGAAATATTTTAGATTTCAAAAAAGATTATCCCGAAGCAATAATTATAAAGCTCGAAAAAAACTATCGCTCTACAAAAAATATCTTGGGAGCTGCCGGGGAGGTTATTCAAAACAACCAACAAAGAAGTGACAAACAGTTGTATACAGATAATCCCGATGGAGACAAAATAAAATTATATGAGGCCCACGGCGAGAAAGACGAAGCAGAATATATATTAAACCAAATACTTGATCATATTTCACAGGATAAATCTTTGAAATTAAATGATTTCGCGATATTTTATCGAACCAATGCCCAATCAAGAAATTTGGAAGAAGTATTTTTGCGGTCCGGTATGAATTATCAAATTATAGGTGGAACCCGTTTTTATGAAAGAGCTGAAATTAAAGATATTTTGGCGTATTTGCGTTTGATTATAAATCCATTAGAGAAAGTAAGTTTAAAGCGAGTTATAAATCTTCCAGCTCGAGGACTTGGTGAAAGATCACAAAAATATATTTTTGAAAACTGGGGATCATTGTATTCTGAAAATCTTGAAGTTCCAGAGCTTGGTTTGAGTCAAAAGTCTGGGTTAGAAAGTTTTATTCAAATTCTAAAAAGATTAAATTTTTTTTCTGAAAATCATTCTTTATCTGAAATGATCGACGAAATCACAAAAATTACTGGTTATCGGGATTATTTACTTACTAAGTTTCCAAATCTTACTACTTTCGGGACAAGTGAAGGTGAGATGCGTCTGGAAAACATTCAGGAGTTAAAAAGTGTGGCTTGGAATTTCAACAGTGAAAACCCGAAGGTTGACTTAGTGAATTTTTTGGAAGAAGCAGCTTTGATGAGTGATATTGATACTTGGGAAGATCAGAAAAACGCGGTTACATTTATGACTTTGCATAACGCGAAAGGACTTGAATTTCCAGTGGTATTTATCGCAGGTATGGAAGAAAACCTGTTTCCTCACAGTAGAAGTATGCTTGAACCAACTGAGCTAGAGGAAGAGAGACGTTTGTGTTATGTTGGCATGACTAGGGCTAAACAAAAGCTGTACTGCATATATAGTCAATCTAGGATGATTTTTGGTGGAGTACAGAGCAATCCACCGTCTAGATTTTTATCTGAAATTCCAGAAAAGTATTTTGAAGAAAAAATTGATTTAACTAAAACAAACAAAATATATGATTCAAATTATTCTCAAAAAAACAAGAATTTTAATAATGAACAAAAAGTCTGGCACGATGAATACGGAGAGGGAACTATAGTTTCAATGGATACTGATACTCTGACTGTAGTTTTTCCTGGTATAGGAATCAAGAAACTCGATCGCGAATTTGCACCAATAAAGAAGAT
>JBDRDK010000020.1:0-5631 GCA_043820855.1 bacterium | reverse complement strand
ATGCGCCCTTAGCTCAGTGGATAGAGCGACTGGCTTCGGACCAGTAGGTCGGGGGTTCAAATCCTCCAGGGCGCGCCACGGGTCCGTAGGGCCGAAGGCCGCCCCTTGGGCCTCAGTGAGAAAGGGTCCGTAGCTCAGCGGTAGAGCAGTTGCCTCTTAAGCAATTGGCCGTGGGTTCGAGTCCCACCGGACCCTCCATAAAAAAACAACCTCCCGAAGAGGTTATTTTCTTATTGACTTATTTAAATAAAAAAGTTATTCTAAATTATTCACCCGGAGGTGAAGTATGATACATACAAAATATTCTTCACCTCCTGATCAAGACAAAATTGATGAAGAGAGGCGAAGAGTAGCTGCGGCAGTTATTGGTGTCTACGTCCACCAAGCTATTAATCGAATTAGAAAACGGTCAATAGCTGTTGATTCAACTATTCCTCCTTGGACCAGACTAAACTGGGTCGTCCAGGGACGGATAATGATGACAAATCGTTGGCCGTACTGGTAAACCGATCCCTCATTTGAGGGATTTTTCATTTATTTGCCCCGAACCATTCCTTTCCATAAAAACGGACTATGCCCTGTTATTTATGGAAGCGTTAGGTACGGGACTGCGCCCTGAACTGAATTTATTCTGGTTCAGGGCTTGACACCCGTTTTTATTCTTGATAAAATTAGTCAGGATTAGATATTTATAATAATAATATGATTTTATCAACTAGAAGTGACTATGGTTTGGTTTTACTAACTGAACTAGCCAAAGCCGGGGAAAAACATTTTTCTTTATCAGAAATAACCAAACGAACTGGTCTTTCTTTGCATTACCTGGAGCAGATTGCAGCACTTCTTCGTAGAAAAAAAATTGTGAAAAGCATCCGAGGCACTGACGGTGGATACAAATTAGCTCGTAGGCCTAGTGAGATTACGTTACATGAAATTATTAAAGTTCTAGATGGAGAAGTTGCTTTTACTCGTTGTTCTATTAAAGGTTGTACTTGTAAGTCAGTTTATTTCTGCCAAAATGTAAAAGTTTGGGTTAAAATGCAAAAAACTATTAATGATATGTTGGAAAAAACCACATTAGCGGATTTTATAAGATGAAAAAGAGAATATATCCACCTGCATTCAATCTCTTACAGTATCCAAAATATTTGGAATCTATAAGTAGATATCATTACGGTGGATTTCACAAAAAACATTTATTTATATTAATATGAGACGAGTTTATTTAGATCACGCGGCTACTACTCCGACGAGATCAGAAGTGTCGAAAGTCATGCAGCCTTATTTTGATAAGGATTTTGGAAATTCTTCAGCTTTATATGAAGAGGGTCGCACAGTCAACTTAGTATTGGATCGAGCCCGAAAAAAAGTAGCAAGATTGATTGGGGCAAGAAAACCACAAGAGATAGTATTTGTTGGGGGAGGTACAGAAAGTTGTAATTTAGCGATCAAAGGCGTGGCTCGAGCAAATAAAAACCTCGGTAAACATATAATTGTTTCCAAGATTGAGCATTATGCAGTACTCTGCCCTACCAGATATTTAAGAGAAAAAGAAGATTTTAAAACAACCTATATCAGACCAGACAAAAACGGTATAGTTCAACCAGGAGATATTCAGAAATTAATAACTGATGATACGACACTTGTGTCTATAATGTATGCCAACAATGAAATAGGTACTATTAATCCAATTTTTGAAATTTCAAAAGTTATTAAGAAAGTTAAAGCTCAGAGATTGAAAAAGGGAAATAATACTCCCCTGTATTTTCATACTGATGCTTGTCAAGCTGCTGGATATCTGGATATAAACGTAGAACATCTAGGAGTAGATTTATTAACTTTAAATGGAAGTAAGATATATGGTCCTAAAGGAGTAGGAATTTTATATATAAAGGAAGGCACAAAAATTCAATCAATTATTCAAGGGGGGGGTCAGGAGAGAGATTTACGGTCAGGTACAGAAAATATCTCGAGTATTGCTGGTTTTGCTAAAGCTCTATCTTTGGTTCAAAGTGAAAGAAGTAAAGAAAGCCAAAGACTTATTAGTTTGCGGAATTATTTTATAAAAGAATTATTGAAATTGCCAAAAACTTGTTTAAATGGACATGCAAAAAAAAGATTACCAAACAATGTAAATATTTCTATTTTAGATATTGAGGGAGAGTCAATGCTTTTGTATTTGGATGAAAAAGGAGTAGCAGTTTCTACTGGATCTGCTTGTCATGCACATGATCTTGAACCATCCCATGTTTTGCGTGGAATTGGGCGTTCACATGATGCATCTCACGGTAGTTTACGTTTTACTATGGGAAGATCAACAACAAAAGCTGATTTGGACTATGTATTGAGAATCTTGCCGGATATTATTAAAAAATTACGAACAATGTCGCCAGTAAAATTGTCCAAAAAAGAATGCGAGAATTAGCATATGGCAAATAGCTAATAGTATATAGTTAATGGTAAATGGCTTATGGCAGATAGCACATGGTGTATAGCAAGTGGTAAATATCAAATAATATTCAAAAGAAAATTATGAAAAAACAGGATATAAAAATCCTTCGACAGGCTCAGGACGGGCAAAAATCAGGTAAAAAATGGGCGTATTCAGGTATTGTTAAAGAACACTTTTTTAATCCCAAGAACTTTATAGATGAGAAGCAGGAAAAAACACTGAAATTTAACGGTGTGGGAGAAGTAGGAAGTTCAGTTTGTGGAGATGTAATGCGAGTTTGGATTTGGGTAGATTCCAAGACAGAGAGGATTAAAAGTTGTAAATGGCGAACTTTTGGTTGTGCTTCAGCAATTGCTGCTACGTCCATGATGTCAGTAATGATTACTGAAAAAGGCGGCATGAAACTTAAAGATGCAGAAAAGCTTAAACCCAAACAAATTACTGATAGATTAAAAGGATTACCTACAATAAAGATTCATTGTTCAGTGCTTGGTGATCAAGCACTTAGAGCAGCAATAAAAGATTATAAAAAGAGAGTTATTAAGTGATTTCAGCCAGAGGCTGATCGTCCCATGGACGAAGTTATTGAGTGATTGGAGTTAAAATGCAAAAGCTAGAAGAAAAAGTAAAAATTTTTTTGGAAAAAATAAAGAAAAATTTAGCAGCTCATGGTGGTGATGTGAAATTAGTTGAGATCAAAGGCAAAGATATATATCTAGAGCTTCAGGGTGCATGCAAGGGTTGTCCTATGGCTGCTGTGACTTTGAAGCAAGGCATTGAAACACAAATGAAACAAGAAATACCAGAAATAGGTAAAGTATACGATATAAATTTGAAAGATCTTGAGTAATTTAGTATTGATTTTCAGGTTAAATTGTGCTATATTTGTTTTATTGCCGGGGTGGCGGGAAGTCAAACTTCCCAGACTCGTTTGACGAGTCAGAATTGCGAAGTCCCTCGAAGCCTTGGCGAAGTGGGAGTAGGCGCACAAAAACATATTGCCCTCGTGCTGGAACTGGTAGACAGGCGTGGCTTAGGACCACGTGCTCGTAAGAGCGTAGAGGTTCGACTCCTCTCGAGGGCACCATCGTGTAGCAAAGACAGACGCGAGCGTAATTAATCGAGCAAATGAGCTCGGTTTTTTGTTTAATATTGATTATTTAAAGAAAAACTGATATACTTTTGTAATTACGAACCTTACAACTTAGAGGGAGGACAGAAATTGTCAGAAATAGTATATCCACCAATTGAACAACTTAAAGAAGTATTTTTCGAGGGTAATCTTCTGGGATGGCCTACTGGTAAAGGTCTTGAAAAAACCAGTCCAGATTTACCCGGATGGAAAATTATTAAAGTGCCTGTTGGGGATTTCATATTTCTAGATCGTTATACTGTTGGAAGCGATGGTTTTAGTAACGGTTTTATTGAAATCCGCAACGGTGAAACTAATCAATTATTCTGGATGATGATGTTTGGTGGATGGTACATCAAACAAGCAATCCAGGTAGTAAAACCAGCTTTAATTGATGCTTATAAAGAACGTCAATTTATTGGTGGTAGAGGACCAAGATTTTTTAAAGCGGGACACATTATATATGAAAATCGAGTTCATAACGGTGGTAGCTTTGAGAAATTTAGGGGAGTTGAAGAAGTTTTTGATCAGAAAGGTACGCAACCACTCGGATTTCATTGGTATTCCGGAGGGTTAATGTTTGATCCTAAATAGTTTTTTCAAATCTGAAAAATCAAAACCGCGTAAGTCGCGGTTTTTTGTTATAATAAAATAAATGAAACCAAAATTTCAATTAAAACTATTTAATTTTCATAATAAAAAAACAATTATTGTATTACTTTCTATTTTTATAATAATTTTATTAGGTTGTGGAATTTATTTTTTTTCAAATAAATTTTTCATCAACACATCAAAAGATGAAAAAAATCAGGAATTTAGTAATTTATACTTTGGCGTTGGAAATCGTTCGTCAGGTGAATATCAATTAGTTAATGTGGATAACGGTAAAAAAGAAAGTTTTATTCCAACGGGTTATGAATTTATAAGTTCCAATAGTGGCAATTATCGAAGTTCTTTTCGATCTGCTTTTCCAGATTATTTAATCTTAGAACGAGATAATCAGTTATTTTCTTATTTTGTACAAGAAAAAAAGATTGAAAAAATTGATATTTATATAGAAGAATCTTATGAAGTAAATCTATTTTCTTCAATCTCAGAAAAAAATGAGTTTTATATTGTAGTTAATGAAGTTTTGAAAGACGAGGATAAGTGGTGGGACTTTGAAGTTATTAATGCAAAGAAATATTTTTTTGATGCAAAAACCAATCAGGTTGAGCTAACTGATAAAATTAATTTTGGCAAAACAACAGAGACCCACAATTGTTATAGATATGATTCTCAGTACTCAAGATTTTTTACCTGGTCGTGTACTTTTAAGAATACCTACGGATCTTTGAAAGTATATAATATTAAAACTGATACTTATCAAGAAATTGTGAATTCAGATGATTTTGAAATTTATGATGATTACATTAAATATTCTTATAACAATGGATATTTCTTTGCCATGTCTGTTGAAAATAATTATTCCAAAATGATTATTATTGAGCCAAATAAAGATACTCAAAAAAAAGAATATTTAATAGATAAATCCATTCAGGATTTTATACAAAATGAAATATATGGTTATGGTTTTGATTGGGCTAGAATGTTGTATTTAAAAGAAAAGCAAACCATAATTGTTGCATGCCAGGAAGTTACAGGAGGGGAACAGTACGGAATTTTATTATTAGGACTAAATAATGAGAAAATCAAAGATTATAAATACATAAAAACCGATTTTATCGGAGAAGATCTTAAAACACGTTTTACTTTTGGAGAGTTTTTTACTGATGAAGAAAAAATTTATTTTCTTGCGTATGATTATTTTAAGAAAGAACCCGAAGATCAAAAAGTAATGATTAAGATAATTGATCCAGAAACTAAAAAAATTGAAAAGTCAGTTACTCTCGATAAAGGAGAAGTAGCTATACAGACTTTCGCAGTCTCTTTATTTATAATTAATTAATATATTTTTATCTTAATAAAACAGATGAAGAAGATTATTTCTATTATTCCTCGTTGCCATCTTTTTTTGCTAGAGCTTTGCAGGACAGGAAGGCTATAT
>JBDRDK010000019.1:0-3696 GCA_043820855.1 bacterium | reverse complement strand
TATGCTAAAATATGAATATGGATTTATTATTTAAAATTATCGGTGCCATTGGCTTGGTTTTGATTATTATTGGAATTATAACCAAGAATCGAAAAACCCAGGATATTTTTTATATAATGGGGGGGATCTGTCTCGAAACTTACAGTATTTATTTGGGAGATATAATATTTATAATTTTGCAGGGAGTTTTTACTATTGCAGCTATTTACGATTTAATTAAAATCAAAAAATGAAAAACAAAATACTTGAGTTAATTGAAAAAGAGAGAAAAAGACAAGAGCAAGGTATTAACCTGATTGCTTCAGAGAATTATGCATATCCAGAAGTTTTGGCGATAACTGGATCTATTTTAACTAATAAATATGCTGAGGGTTATCCAGGTAAGAGGTATTATTCTGGTATGGAGTATTTTGATGAAATAGAAAATAGAGCCATAAAATTGGCCAAAGAAGTTTTTGGCGCCGAGTACGTAAACGTACAACCGTATTCCGGAACTCCAGCTAATTTGGCAGTGTACTTTGCATTATTAGAACCCGGGGATAAGATTATGAGTATGGCGCTAGATAGTGGGGGACATTTATCTCATGGTCATAAAATCACCGCGACCGGAAAATTTTTTGAAATCATTCAGTATGGGGTAGATAAAAAATCTGGGATTCTCAATATGGATGAAGTGGAAAAAATGGCACTTCAGGAAAAACCCAAATTAATCATTGCTGGTTTTTCAGCTTATTCGCGAAACCTGGACTGGAAAAGATTTGCAGAAATAGCTAAAAAAGTCGGCGCATATTCATTGGCTGATATATCACACATCTCTGGTTTAGTAGCTGCTGGAGTTTTGGAAAACCCCACCCCATATTTTGATGTAGTTACAACTACGACTCATAAGACTTTACGTGGACCCAGAGGTGCGATAATAATGGCTCGTAAAAAATTTGCCAAATCTATATCTAAAAGTGTGTTTCCGGGGATTCAGGGTGGGCCACACGAGAACACTATTGGGGCCATAGCCCTCACTCTTGAAAAAGCTCAAACTGATGAATTTAAAGAATACGCATTACAAATCATCAAAAACTCTCAAACTCTAGCCACTGAATTACAAAATTATGGATTTGAAATTATTAGTGGCGGCACTGATAATCATTTGTTTTTAATAGATTTAATCAAACAAAAATTAAGTGGGGCTAGTGCCGAAGAGTTACTAGAACAAGCCGGAATATTTGTAAATAAAAATATGATTCCCTATGATTTACATAAACCTCTGGATCCTTCCGGTATTAGAATTGGTAGTCCCTCGATTACTTCTAGGGGTATGAAGGAGGGAGAAGCTAGGCAAATTGCGAAACTTATTTATCAAATTTTAACAAAACGAAAAGGACCTCTGGAGGTCCAAAAAAGCGTAGTTCAGCTAACTTCTAAATTTCCAATTGGTTACAAGCCAATATCCTTTTGAAATTCCACAGTTTTATCCAGCGCTGAATTTAACTCAGATTTTACAGAACTGTTATCTTCATTTTCAGCAAAAACACTCAAGACTGTAATAAAATTCAAGAGATCAGTATTTGTTTGTATATCAACTCGATCTCTATCTTCACGAATTAAGTTTTCAAAATTAGTTCGGGTGTTTTGAATATGATTTTTATACAATTTGATAGTTGATTTAGTTTTTGACCACTTACTTCTATTGAGCAATACTTCTAATTCTGCTAATCTGCGTTCAGCTAAGAGCATAGAATATCCAACTTTACTGCTTTCTTTAAAAGTAAAAGCCGATACTATATTTTCCAAAAATCTTTTGAATGAATAACCTAATTCTCCTGGAATATTTGTTGGTTTTTCAAGGTCCAGATCTTTTTCTCCAAGCACTAGACCTGCGCCTTCAGGTTTTCCCCGTTGAACTTCTTCAATATTTTCAACTTGTTCTTGAGTATCTTGCTCTTCTTCACTCAGAAATTTTGTTTGGGCATATCCAAAACTAGGTACGAATAAAATTGAGAGAAGAGAGACTAAAATAATAAATTTATTCATATTTTTATTATAGCTTTTTGCAATTATTAAGTATAGCATTATTGGTGATTTGACTCAAGTAGGTTAATTCTCCTATAATTAATATATGATACAGAAGGAAAATTTAGAAAAAATTAGACATTCAACAAGTCATGCTCTAGCAGCTGCTGTGCTTGAAATGTTTCCCGAGGCAAAATTAGGGATCGGTCCAAATATTAAAAACGGGTTTTATTATGATTTTGAATTACCCAGAACTTTGATACCTGAAGATCTTGAGATTCTAGAGAAAAAAATGACCAAGTTTATAGATGCAGGATATGATTTTGTTCAGTATGATGAACCAAAAACAAAAGCTATTGAATTTCTAAAGAAAGCCAAACAGTCTTATAAAATTAAACTTGCAGAGGAAATTCCAGGAGAAAAAGTGTCATTTTATAAAACCGGACCTTTTGTAGATTTATGTCAGGGACCACACGTGAAAAATACTAAAGAGATTAAAGCTTTCAAACTCTTGTCAATTGCTGGGGCATACTGGAAAGGAGATTAAAAAAATACTCAGATGCAAAGAATATACGGTACTGCATTTGACAATAAAAAAGATTTAGATGAATTTTTGAAAAATCAAGAAAAGATTAAGGAGATTGATCACAAAAAAATCGGTCAAAAATTAGGCATATTTATTCAATCTCCACGGGTTGGATTAGGTTTGCCGATTTGGTTGCCTCGCGGTGAGACTCTAAGGACCCAAATCGAAAACTTGGTAATGTGTGAATGTTTAGGTGAAGGTTATCAATTTGTTCGTACTCCGCATATTGCAAAATCCAGTCTTTATGAAACTTCCGGCCATCTTCAGCATTATAAAAAAAATATGTATCCGGAAATGGACTTAGGTGGAGAAAAATATGTTTTGCGGCCAATGAACTGCCCGCATCATATTCAAATATATTCAGCAACTCAACATAGCTATAAAGATTTGCCATATAGATTAGCAGAATTTGGAGTTGTTTACAGAAGAGAAAAGTCTGGAGAAGTATCTGGCCTGGCACGACCAAGAGGATTTACTATTGATGACGGGCATATCTTTTGTGCTCCAGAGCAGGTCGAGGAAGAATTTATTAAAACTTTGAAATTGCAGCAGAGGATACTAAAACAATTGGGTTTCGAAAAATTCAAAATTATTTTATCTTTACGCGGTAAGGACAATAAAAAAGATTATATTGGTACTGATCAAATGTGGGCAAAAGCTGAAAGTCTTTTGCGTAGTGCTTTAAAGAAATCTAAGATGGATTTTGAAGAAGAAGAAGGCGAAGCTGCTTTTTATGGGCCCAAAGCTGATTTCTTTATCGAAGATGCGTATTCTCGGGAATGGCAACTGTCTACAATTCAAGTGGACTTTAATCTTCCAGAAAGATTTGATTTAACTTATATTAACAAAGAGGGCAAAAAAGAACGGGTAGTAATGATTCATAGAGCAATTCTTGGTTCATTTGAAAGATTTATGGCGATTTTTTTGGAACATACAGCTGGTGCTCTGCCTTATGATCTAGCTCCAGTACAAGTTCAGATTATAACTGTATCTGATAAATTCAATTCATATGCGCAAAAAATTCAAAAGAAATTACTTAATGAAAATATCCGTGTTGAGTTAGATACTAGTGCGAATACTATGGGTAAAAAAATTCGAGAAGC
>JBDRDK010000018.1:0-7717 GCA_043820855.1 bacterium | reverse complement strand
TTTCTGCTTTAATTCAACTTTCTTCATTTTTCACCTCCTTCCGATATTTTCTTAGGTTTATAACCTGTAGCTTTTTCGACCCTCTTAAGGATAATTTGACAATATTTCGGATCAATCTCACAACCAAGGCAAACTCTTTTGACCTGCTCAGCCGCAAGAATTGTACTTCCTGATCCTAAAAAGCCGTCAAAAACTATATCACCGATACTTGAACTATTGAGTAGCAGGTTTCGTAAAAGCGGTATGGGCTTCATTGTTGGATGTAATTTAGATTTGTTAGGTTTAGGGTAAAACAAAACTGACCTATCTTGCGATTTCTTGAATTCATGGGTTCCAAACCAGCCGTAGGCTATGAGCTCGTGAGCAGGGAGGTAGTTTAACCTTCCGATCACAGCATGACTTTTTACCCAGATTAGAAGTTGGGAGAATTTGAATCCCGCATCAAGCATTCCCTGCCGTAAGGCAAAGATCATCTTGTCGCTGTTGAAGATATACGCACTATTTTTTTGGTTAAATACGGCTTTATAGCTTCCAGCCATTCTTTGGTGAATTCTGTATATTTTTCATCAGTTTGCTCGTGGTCGTTCAAAATAGCTTTATGTTTGGTTGTAATGGTGCCGAAGTTTTTCGATTCTACTGCTGATGTACCATATGGCGGGTCCAAAAGTAGAAGCTTGATTTTCTCGTTGCCAATTAGTTTTCTAATCATCTCTTGATCCCGAGTATCACAGCAGGCAATTTTGTGCGGTCCAATCTGAAAAATATCTCCATATTTGATTTCCATAACTATTCCTTTCCTATTAACTTGGCCTTTTGTCCGCTGTAGGCTTCAAATCTTTTTATCGCCAGATCACAAAATACTGCGTCAATATCCGCAGTTATACATTTTCTTTTGAGTTGCTCGCAGGCAATGCCGGTAGAAAAAGATCCACAGAATAGATCCAAGACAATATCATTCACTTTCGTGCATCTGCGAAGAGCTTTTTCATGCAGAGAAACCGGCTTCTCAGCGCTGTGAGAATATTTTTGTCCAGCCAGCCGCTTCACCAGCCAGATATCCAAAATGTCTAAAATATCATCTATCTGGCGGTTCCCAGTAGCGATTTCTTTATTTAGGATTTCAGTGAAATTAGGGAATTTGGGGGAAATGTACGGCTTACCCCTTGTGCCATAAATTGCCGGTTCAAAACTCTTGTTAAAGGCAATTTCGGGAGTAGGATTTAATCCATTCTTGATCCATAAGCAAACCCGTTTGTTCTCAATCCCAACTTCTCGATATATTTCCTGTATGAGGCCGATATTTCGCTGATCGTTGTAATAAAATACATGACAGTCCGGCTTTGCTGCTGCCAGAGCATTCTCAATTGTGGTTTTCAAAAACACCTTATAATCAGCATCACTCATATTGTCATTAATTTTGCCGCCATAACTTGATTTACCGCCCAGGCCTTTGTTGTAATCCAAGTTGATATTATAGATCGGATCACAGTAAACCATATCAACTTTTTGGCCCCTCATGAGTTTCTGAACAAAATGTTTATCTCTGGCATCCCCGCAACCCAAAATATGATTTCCAAGTAAATATATCTGACCTGGTTTGGTTTTGGGCTTGATAATCTTGGACAATTCCTGCTCAGTATTAAAGTCATCATCTTCTGTTTCCAGAGAGCTATCCCAAATTGCTGAAAGGTCGAAGTCTTTCATTCCTGATTTGAGAAGTGTGTCTATGTCCCAGTTTTTCAAAATCTCATAATTCCATTCCCCGTTGTTAATATTTCCCAAGAGAACAATTTCACGCTCGATTTTCGGATCTTCGACCCGGGTTCGCACGACCGGTACCTCTTTTATCTTTAACTCACGAGATACAATCAATCTTTGGCTTCCCGAAAGCACAATATTCTCTCTTCCTGGTGCCGAATTTACGAGCAAAGGGCTTAGGAAATTATGTTTGCGTATACTCCTTTTCAGATCATCCTTGCTTTTCTGGTCTAAAGATCTTGGGTTATCTGGATATTCTTTAAGCTGGCTGACAGGTAGGTATTCGATTCGAATTTTTTCTTTTGGCATATAGCCTCCTTTCTTAAATTAGTTATTGAAACAAAAATCACGTGCCTTAGTTTTGAACGGACTTAAGTCCATAAAACTAACTAGCACGTGCATTAATCGCACATCTGTCTAATTGTTCGAACATCTACATAATATACAAAAATTTTTTGTTTGTCAAATCCAAATATTGGCACACTCTTTTTATACTGTGCCATTGTGTGCCATTTTTTATACAAAGAAGGGTATAATAGGTAGTAAAGGTTCTAGACTAGAGTGGCGAGCCACGCACCATTCGGTGCATGGCAAGCCACACAGTATTCAGGTATGGGCAAGCCATGGTATCGAATAAGTAGTGCCCTGTACCGTATGGTACTGGGGCATAATAAAATAAAGACCTTTTTTTAGGTCTTTTTTGATTGACATATATAGGAACTTATACTATAATTAGATGTTTCGTTGTTTAAAAACTACAAGGAGGAATGTTAATGGATGCTAGCCAGAAAGAACATATATCTTTGGCTCCCAACAATCCAGATCAAGAAGAATATGTATGTGATAGTCTGGCAAAGTCAGTGGGTTCACTTGATGAACTTGGATTATGTATGAACTCGGCTATATCTATACTAATCCAAGGGAATCTTGGCGTAGCCTTGCTTTATGAAGGCTGGACATACAGGATGACACCCGAGAGATATGTTCGTCTTCCTTTTGTCAGCGATATTGCTGATTTCGAAGTTCAATTCAAAGCTTTGCTTGAAAGAATCTTCGAACCGTACGTGAGTGAATTTGATGGTACCCCAGGCCGATCATCAATCCACGTTACTCCCGGAAAAGATATCCAGGGTAACGAGTGTTTTTTTGTTCTTTGTGTACTTCACTTTCGCCACGAAAAAACTGGTATGAAAGCAGAAGAGACCAAAGAGGTTATTCAGAATACCCTCGGCCAAGTAGAAGACAGTCACGGTGATGTCTCGGGCAGAGTATTCTGGCTTGATTGAGGTCTGATCATAGCACACTTTTACGAGCAGGGAAGTAACCTGCTCTTTTTCATACCCCAACCAAGGTTCTAACGTCGTCCACGACCCCGAGCCAACGATTTTACAGGAGTAAGCCGCCATTTCAGGCGGTTTTTTGGTTGACAAAAACACTCATTTATACTATAATTGCGTATTACCTTATAAAAGGAGGCACATTAACAATGACTGGTGAATCTTCTGTTGAGCTAGTAAGCTGGCTTGATATTTCAGTAGAACGGGCCATTGCTCTGATAGGAGTAGAAGAAACTTCTCCTGACGACCAATTCACAGAATTGGCACGAGACCTTTCAAAAGAACTGGGATACACTGCCCTAACCAAAACACCTGAATACATTCAGTCTCAGCGTCGAACTCTCGCAACCATCCTGGAAGAAGCTGGTATCAGAGTTTTTTCTACTAAAAGTGTTGACAGATACAAAGCCAGAAAGCTGATGGAGCAGAACAAAGCTTATAACCATCCTATCAACAGGATAATAATAGCAGTGTTCCATCCATTGCTATTTGGGGGAGTATTTGTTATTATGTTCGCTGTACTTGCCAAAATGTCTGAAGCAAGCTTGTGGTTTTCCGTGTCATCCACAATCGGATTATCTATGATAGGGACAGCCCTCTTTTTGTTATTCCTCCATCCCGTCATTTTTGGTCTTAACAAAGATGTTATGACCCAATGGCGGTGGAGAACAATTCGATTGGGTAGAAATGGCTTTAACCATCCCATACCCCAACCAATTCTTGGTAAGTTAAATGCAATTCTCCAAGATGCACAAGCAACTAATCTCCCTATCGTTATCGAAGTGGATGAAATTGTCAGTGGAAGTGAAGTAGAAGATCCTTTTATCAGCGTTCGGGTTCCCAACGACTCCATAAGATTCTATTTCGGTGTGTGGGATGAGCCTAACTTCAAGGGTTCGTATCACATACCATCTTGATCGGTGTCTCTTCAGTTTCAAGAAGATCCCCACACAACGGGGATTTTTTCATACCCCAAACTTCTTTAATTCCTTTTCAATATTTAACCAATTCATAGTTCTAAATGTGTCCACTAAGGGGAGCCAACAGGAGTAAAGCCGTCATTTAAGGCGGTTTTTTGATAGAATAAGGATATGAAAAAAGTCATCATAATTCACGGCTATACTTCTTCACCAAAGAAGAAGAAATATCAAATTATTTCTCAAAAACTTTATAAGCTTAGTATAGATTATTCTATTCCTACTTTTCCAGGTGGGGAACATCCACATAGCAAGAAATGGTTAGAAATTATTGATGAAGAAATTAAAAAGACTGATAAACCAATAGTTCTTGTAGGTCATAGCCTAGGTACGAGAGCAGCTCTTTTATATTTAGATAAATACGAAAAGAAAGTGGATACTGTTATCTTAATAGCTGCTTTTAATAATGATTATAAAGAAAATGGGAGTAGAGAAGGTAGATATTATTCTGATTTCTTTGATTATGCTCTTGATATAGAGAAAATAAAGAAACTAGGTAAGAAATTTATTGTTGTACATTCCAAAGATGACGATTCTATAGATTATCAACAAGCAGTAGATATCAGTAATGAACTTGGAGTCAAATTAATAACTCATACGGATATGGGACATTTTAGTGGTGGAGAAGGAGCTGAAAAGAATGCTCAATATTTTGTGAAACTTATTAAATCCGTGTAGATAGTACAGATTGAGTGTCAAACAGTTTTAATTCTTGTTGAATATTAATTAGATTTATAGTTCTGAACATATCAAGTAAGGGGAGCCACGCACCATTCGGTGCATGGCAAGCCACACAGTATTCAGGTATATGGGCAAGCCATGTATCGAATAGGTAGTGCCCTGTACCGTATGGTACTGGGCATAATAAAATATAGACCATTTTTAAGGTCTTTTTTGATTGACAAAAAGATAATTTTGAGTATAATTGTATCTACCCCTGCACGCAGTGCCGCGCAGGAGGTTTCAAAAACTCCTACTTCTACTAAACATGAGGAAGGTATAGTGAGTTGGGAGAAGATGAAATTACTACAGGTTTTTGGAATCTACCCGCCAAGTTCTGGCGGGTTTTTTTATCCGCCCTTCGCAGAAGACCTCGGGCTTTGCCCGAGGATGAATGCGTCTTCTGCTACGGGGGATGTCACAATTCTTTTACTTTATATATGGGGCGGATAACCCTCCGACCTGTCCGCCATAGCTTTTAGCGAAGGTGGAAGCTTTACGCGAAGGAGGGTCAAGATAGGGACCACGGGCTACCTGTCCCTCGTAGCTTGAAGAGCGAAGTGGGATGCCCGTGGGGTTCCATATGATATAATATAAATGTTCAGTTTTCGCTTAATCTCTCTGAGAAATAGAAAGTTTATTCTCTTCTCAAAGCCAAAGGCTGATCGGCCTCTGGCTCAACACTACGGCGGACTTAAATAGCGTCCCGCTGAGCGGGACTTACTGAGCTTCCGACAATTCATTCGGAACTCAGTAGCGGAGGTAACATGCCAAAAACAAAACTAGGTAAATGGTCTGTGTGGTTAATAGTTGCGTTTATTATTTTTCTTAGCATTTTTTATTTAATGATCGCTAGTGGTCAGAGAGGAGGAGAGTTCTTTTTTAGTAATCTCTGGTTGACAATACCGATATTAATCGCAGCAATTTGCGGGATCTCATCTTTTTTTACTGGTATTATTAGTGTTATTAAAGATTCAGAAAGATCAGTTTTTGTTTATCTATCTAGTTTGTTAGGTTTTCTAGTTCTATTATTTGTACTTGGAGAATTTATATCACCTCATTAAAAAAAGAACCCGCGTTAGAGTTCACAGAGAAGAAATTTGTGGAGTTTGGAAAGAGGTTTGTACAAAAGGAACCTATCTCTCGTCAAAAATAATTGTATCTACTAAAGTATTGTTGGCATTATATACATTTAACCAAACTTCATCTTCGAGTACATCAGCGATCATATAACCGAGTGATGTTTGACCACTAT
Source organism: bacterium (assembly GCA_043820855.1). Taxonomy (GTDB): domain Bacteria; phylum Patescibacteriota; class UBA1384; order JBDRDK01; family JBDRDK01; genus JBDRDK01. Next base: position 1,670 of record JBDRDK010000018.1, on the reverse strand, counting down.
TAGTAAAATAATATATATTGTTAACTTTTTCTTTTCTATAAGAATGAATATGTCCAGCTATTACAAAATCTACTCCACGATCTCTAAATAATGGAACCATGGTATTGATCATACCTTTTGGATCTCCAGTATTATTATATATTGGGTAATGAAACATTATTCCGGTAATCCGATTTTGGGAATCATCACTCTCAAGATCAGCTTCCAGCCAAGTATATTGTGCTGAACCAATGGCTACTGATGAATAGGTGTTATCCAAAGCTACCATATGTAAATTTCCAATATTTACTGAATACCATCTTTCATTATTTGGAAATACGAAATTGTCAAAATACAATGAGGAATTGCTGTCATTATTACCAATTGCCGCATAGAAATCTCGTTCAGATCTAAGAGTGTTAGTTACAGCATTGAATCTATTTAAACTATCAACAGTACCGTCTTCTTGTAGGTCACCAGCGTGAAAAATTGGGTTAGCAGAAGTATTCATTATCCGATCAACAACTGCTTGATGTCTTGCGTCATCTGCATCGCTATCTGATTGATTGTCAGAATAAAAAGCAACTGGAGGGTTTCCACCAATTACAAATTCATCGATTTTATTTAATTCGTCATCAAATGTTTGAACTTTTAGATAATCATCATGTACTTGAATTCTGCAAAAATGATATTCGACTAAAAATTTTTGACTGTATTCACTTGACCTTGTTTGGTCATAAAGTGGAGCCCCGCCTCCGCCAGTTACAATATAGTAAATACCATTTACTAACGACCTTTCATAGTTATGGTCGTGGCCATTAAATACTATATCTACCCCTTTACTTTCAAACAAAGGAACAATATTAGTTTGAAAACCCGCTTCATCTTCATCGTGCGAGCCGGTATTGTAAGGAGGATGATGAAAAACTACAACTGTGAAATTTATATCTACGCCGATATTATTAAGATCATTTTCTAGCCAAATATACTGAGCTGAACCTAAGCTAATGTCTGAAGTACTATCCAAGATAATGTAATGTACGTTGTTATCATCTATTGAATACCATTGTTCATTATTTGGTAATTCAAAATTTGCTAAGTAGTCTGCAATAGGTAGTTCATGATTTCCGATAGTTGGATAAAAACTGGTTTCAGATCGTAGTTCGTTTGTGATGTTATTGAAATAATCCCAATCACTATCACTATCACCAGAGCTAACTAGATCTCCGGTATGTAGAGTAACTTCCGGGTCTGTTTGTCTAATTTTATTAACTAAAGCTTGGTGAGTAGAATGACCGCTTCGGCTGTCGCCATAAATTGCTACTGAATAATCAGCAAATCTTTCAGCTACTACTTTATACGCAGTTGGGTATTTAGCAAGATGGGTATTACTAATAACTACAATATTTGACCACTCATAATTTAAATTATTAAATACTTCCGGAGCAATAATATGCTTTTTATTTCCAGCTTCGATTACATAAACCGCACCAGATGATCCCTTTAATAACGTACTATCTGGGAATTTAAGATCAGGTCCATCTGGATATTGTTCTCCTTTTGCCGTACTAACATAAAGAATGTTGTCCCACTTGAATTGAGACTCAAATATAGCCGGAGACAATATATGTCTTTTTCGATTTTCATGAAGATAATAAATTGCCGGATTTCCAGATGCTTTAAGCAAACTA
>JBDRDK010000017.1:0-5656 GCA_043820855.1 bacterium | reverse complement strand
ATGTATTTTCTTTTACTTTGTTCATTTTAAAAAATCTTTGATTAATTTATCAGCTTGTTCTAAATTTTGTACCCAACGAATTTTCTGACTTTTTCGAAACCATGTCATCTGTCTTGTAGCTAGTTGCCAACTATTGGTTTTAATTTGCTCTGCTACTTCATTTATATCATATTTACCCTGTAGATATCCAGTTACTTCCTTATAACCAATACTGTTAAAGGGGGTACAATCTTTTGAATATTTTTCAAGCAAACTACGAATTTCCATAGCCAAACCATCTCCGATCATATTATCTACCCTTCTATTTATTCGAGCTTTAAGTTTTTCAGCAGTTATATCAATAGCTAATTTCAAAAAATGATATGGTGGTTTTTTGGTTTTTTGCTGAGCTGAAAAAGGCTTTCCAGAATTTATAGTCAACTCCAATGCATGTATAACTCGTCTTTTGTTTTTTATATCGATATTTTTCAAACTTTCTGGATCGAGTTTTTTTAATTCAAATAACAATTCATCTAAATTCTTTTTTTCTAATCGTTCTCTAGTTATTTTTAATTTGTCTTGAATTTTTGGAAAGACATACCCCTCACATACTGCATCTATGTATAAACCTGTACCTCCAACTATAAACGGAGTTTTTCCAGATTTTATAATCTGTTCTATTTTTTGATAACATAAATTTTGAAAATTAACTACATTGAATTGTTGAACTGGATTTACGAAATCCACTAAATATTGTCTTACCCCTTTTGCATTTCTGTATATTTTTAATATATCTTTATTTAATTTAAGATTACCTTCTTTTCCAGTACCAATATTGAAATATTTATATACTTGCTGAGAATCTGCAGAGATAATTTCACTATTATATTTTTTTGCCAAATCCAAAGCCATAGAGGTTTTGCCACTAGCAGTAGGTCCTGCAATTACAACAATTTTTGGATAACTAATCTTTTTCTTGACCATTACTGGCTCTCTTTTCTTGAATTCTCTGGATATCGCGTACGCTTGCACCAGAAACTTTCATAGGTTTCTTTTTTTTCTTTTCTACAAAATCTTGCTTTAATCTCTCTTCAATATCTTCCGGGCTTTGCTTGTCTTGGGCATAGTCGAAAGAATCCAAATTTTCCAGGCCTTGCCTGTCCTGAGATTGTCGAATGGGTAAATCTTGATTTTTATCCATTTTACTCTTATTTGCTTCTGAGAAATTATTTGATTATAATATAGTTTATGGAAGCTATATCTATTACTAATCTTACCAAAACTTACTTCAAAAATCTATCTGAGGTTCAGGTTGTAGACAACGTCTCACTTTCTATACCCAAAGGCGAAGTATTTGGTTTTCTCGGACCCAACGGTGCTGGAAAAACCACAACTATTAAAATGATCGTGGGTCTTGCTCATCCAGACAAAGGTGAGATAAAAATTCTTGGGAATCCAAATAATTTTATATCTACTAAAAAAATCATGGGATTTATGCCGGAAAATCCGTATTTTTATAATTATTTAACTGGTATAGAGTTTTTGGATTTTATGGGAGAAATTTTCGATATTCCAAAACTCAAAAGAACTAAAAAAGCTAAGCAACTTTTAAAACTGGTTGGTTTGGAGGATGCTGCTCGAGTACAACTAAAAAATTATTCCAAAGGAATGAGTCAGAGAATGGGTCTAACGCAAAGCTTGATAAACGACCCGGAAATTCTACTTTTGGATGAGCCCTTAGACGGACTTGATCCAATTGGAAGACGAGATATCAAAGATATTATCATCAATTTAAAGAAATCAAACAAAACTATATTCTTTAATTCGCATATATTAGCAGATGTAGAAGAGATATGTGATAGCTTCGGCATAATAGATCGAGGCAAGTTGGTGGTTACTGGAAAGATCAAAAAACTCTTACCCAAAAACCAAACAATGGAAGAGTACTTTATAAAAACTATTAATAAAAACCGAGCGGGTAAGTCCAAAGCTCAAAGCTCAAATGCCAAATGAAATCCCAATGCTTAAATACTAAAAAATAAAATTGGGATTTTGGAATTTTGATTTATTCACCAATCACTAACAACTAATAACCAATCACCAATCTATGAATACTATTATTAGCATAGCCAAAAACACATTTCGCGAAACCATCAGAGATAAAGTTTTGTATGTTATTTTGGCTTTTGCTATTTTGATAATTGTAAGTACAATATTTTTTGGTAGTATTTCACTAGATCAAGATACAAAAGTAATTATTGATTTGGGACTGGCTGGAATATTTTTGTTTGGAATAATTATTGCGATATTCATTGGTACAAATCTTGTACACAAAGAACTAGACAAGAGAACAATATTTCTGATATTCTCAAAACCGATCGCTAAATACCAATTTGTACTGGGTAAATTCTTTGGTATTGCTCTAACCCTGCTTTTGGTTACAGGAGCTATGGCGATCGTATTTTTTGTATTACTAAAACTAAAAAACGCTGATATAAGTTTAATTCTAGTTGAAGCTATTACTTGGGGGTATTTGGAACTTTTAATTATTGCTGCTATCTCAATCATGTTTTCATCGCTCACTTCTCCTATAGCTAGTACTATCTATACAATTTCTTTATTTATAATCGGTCATACGTCCAGTTCATTTTTATATCTTATCGCAAATACTGATTCAACTATTTTAGCAAATACCTTAAAAATAGTGCATTATATAATCCCAAACTTTGAAAAATTCAATATTCGAAATAGTGCTGTGGTAGGACTTGGGATATCAGGTGATCAAGTTATGTTTACGATTTTATATGCTATTACTTATATTGTTCTAGCTCTAGCTATTGCAAATTTCTTATTGAAAAAACAAGAATTTTAGTATGAAAAAATTCTTTAAACATCCTTGGGTTATTCAAATTCTAAAATATTCCATAATTATTGCTTGTGGCTTTGGAGTATATATATCACAACTTGGTTTTGATGATATCTGGAACAGTGAAGCATACAAACGTAGATTAACCACGACCGTACTACCAGTCAAAGCTACGCAGAGAATCAGTATTGGATTTGATAATGTATTGGCTGATATGTATTGGCTACAAGCTATTCAATATTTGGGCGTTGGTGCAAGCCAAGGAGGCCATCCAGCTCTTGCAACAATGCTTGAAAATACTACAACCCTAGATCCGGACTTTGAATATCCATATATATTTTCAAGCTTGATTTTGCCAGGTGAGGGTCACTTAGATAAAGCTCAGGATATAGCTGAAAAAGGAATAAAAAATGTACCAGATAGTTGGCAAATACCTTACTATGCTGGTCTGTCTATTTATCAAATTCAACTCAAAGATTATACCAAAGCCGCAGAATTAGTGAAACTAGCCAGTACTAAAAAAGATGCTCCAGAAAATCTACCCTATATAGCGAATATATTACTTTCCAGAACAAATGAAAAAGTCAAAGCATATTATTCGTGGAAAGTCATAGCTGAGAGTGCTGAAAATAAATACTCACAAGAAAGAGCACAAACTTTTATTGAACACTATGAAATTATTTTTTACTTAGAAAAACTAGCCAAAGATTACAAAACTCAATATGGCTCTTTTCCAAATTCTTTAAAAGACTTAATAAAAGTAGGATATATAAAAGAAATTCCTACTGATCCTCTGGAACGCGGATTTATCTATAAAAAACAAACCGGCGAAGTATTTACAAATAATTCCCGAAGATTCGGAAATTAATCCTGAGCCGCAAAGAGATCCTTTTAGGACTTGTCGAATGGACAACTCTCGCCGTTTCGGAAATAATCAATAATGTCCGCACTCACGCAACGATCGGCGGCTGAGTGCGGACATTAATTTATTTTAGAATTTTATCCAGCGCCAGAGCCGCCTCCGCCTCCGCCGCCTCCGGCACCTCCACCTCCACCAAAACCGCCACCACCACTAGAAGGATTGGAAGCCAAAGTTCCACCAACTGTACTATTCATTCCTCGTGAAAAATCGCTGGCAAAAGCAGTGCTTGAAAAAGCTCCAGCAGTATATCCATGATACCAGTTTGGCGACTCTTTATATATAGATTCAAATTTCTTTGCCCACTGTTTTTCTACCCCATAGATCATTGCATATGGTAAATACTGTTCAAACCATTTCGGATGATCGATTAATTTCATTTTTTCGGTTTCAGTCTTTGATAAAAACAATTTGAATCCCTTAGATTTCTCCATAGCAAGTACGCCTTCTTTGGTCTTCTTTGGCATGGCCCATGCAAAAGCTAAGATAATTACTCCGTGGATAATAAGAGCTAAAGGCCAGATCAGAAATCCAAGAAAACTAGCAAACATAAATAATGCTATGGCAATTCCGATATAGATCCAACGAATATGATCTGGTCGTCGAGGGAAAAATCTTTTTTTATCAACAACCTCTTCATACAAAGCTTTGTTTATATCTTTGATATGAGTATAAAATTTATCTTTTAAATCATCTAGTTTTACTTCATTCTTAGTATGAAACAAAGATGCTAGAAGTTCCTTTTCATACTGAAGTAGATCTTGGTCTGATTTGTCTGTTCTTTTAAATCTATATGTCTTGCCACTCCCAATAGCTAAAAATTTCTTTTTTTCTTCTTCGTGAATCTCCAAATATCCTCGGACTGCCAGATCTACTATAGTTGAGGTAATATCCTTTAGATCTACATTTTCGTCCATAAGTACTCCTATTTCTGCAGGTCGTAGCTTATCAGGTGGTTCAAATTCTGGAGGTATAGAACCTCTACCAGCTGGATCTTTACCAAAACGCAAATATCTAAAAATCATAAATACCAAAAGTAAAAAAGGGGAAAACCACCAAATCCATTTAAAATAAAACCAAAACTGTTTCCATGGGGTTTCAAAATAAGTTTGAATATCAAAAAGTCTATCTGTCCATCCTCCCACAATAGTAAAATCTTCATTAGATGCAATATTTGAATGACTGAATTTTAATGTTTTATTATCAATAATCTCATAAGTTCGTACTTCGTCAGTACTACCAAACGTACCAACAAATATCTTTTGTTTTAGATCATCAGTTTTTGATTCTTTTGGTAGGTGAATAGTTGCAGTAGCTTTGACAATTTCTACATCTCGATCAGACGACACTACATTCCAATACAGTTCATCGTATTTTTCAAAATCACCAATTGCATTATATATATCATATTCATATACAAAAGTCTTGGTCTCGTCTTGAGCTTTATAATTTGCAGTAACAGACAACATACTTACAGTATTGTCCAAAGTATATGAATAATCTTTACCGTACTGATCTTTTACGCTTTTAAATTTATACCAGATTCCTTTAGTTTTTGGCAGGTCCCTATTAATCCAAGAAAAAGAGCCGGTAAAATTCACTTCGTGAGTTTCTATGATTGTCATTGTTGAATCTTCGTGTATTGTAATATCAGAATCCCAAGATTCAAAAAACCAAGACTTTTCTTGAGCTAATACTGAACCAGAAAAACTCAAAAGTAAAAATACGAAGCTCAAAAATACGAAGCCCCCATATAGCCTTCCTGTCCTGCAAAGCTCTAGCAAAAAAAGATGGCAACGAGGAATAATAGAAATAATCTTCTTCATCTGTTTTATTAAGATAAAAATATATTAATTAATTATAAATAAAGAGACTGCGAAAGTCTGTATAGC
>JBDRDK010000016.1:0-12887 GCA_043820855.1 bacterium | reverse complement strand
CTTTTCCAATTCCCCTTCGTGCTCCGGTCACAATTGCAATATTATTTCCTAATTTTTTTGAATTCATCTTTACCCTCCATTTCTTTATTATTTTAAAATTAAATAAATTAATTATACTTTGTGTTCTTATTATAAATACTTTGAAGAAATAAAAAAAGCGCTCCTCCCAAAACCGTTGGGCTTCCCAACTAAGGTGGAGCGCTTTGAATTATTTCGTGGGTCCGGCTTTTCACCAGACAAATTTATATTAATGCCGGTCGCCCACGCAAGAGGGGTAACTTACGTTCCCCTCAGATAAGGAGGGTATTTTAGGATTCGGCGCATTATCGCCTCAACCTCCTGACGGGTTCACTCGGTTTTCTTCAATTTTTTATATTTACTGTGAGTGAATTGCCATCTGAAATTTTAATTTTATACTTAACAAATAACTAATAATATTAGCATAAAATTCTTATTTTGTCAATACTTATTAATACTTTTAGTTAGATTTTTTTTTATCTGGTTTTACAAATCTTTTATAACCCAGAATTACTGCAATAATTATCGCCACAACAACAACAATAAACCTATATTGTTCGTTTCCTGAACCTATACCGAGAATTACGCTATAACAAAGTGTGAGTACCCCACCCAAAAGTAAACTATCATTAAGTATTGTAATATTTTTTAATGCAATAAAAGATAATATAACCATGATTACTGCTAATATCATGGAGATAATTGATACATTGCGGTTATAAATCTGAATCTTATCTTGAAAACTCTGCATATTTTGGTCATAATTATCTCGAATTTCTTTTATTTCTCCAGTGTCATTTTTACTTTCTACAGTTTCATCTCCACAGGGTTCACTTTCTTCTAAGACACTTGGATAATCTGGTTCCCTTGGACCTTGATAAAAAGCTGATATTCCAAGTCCCACAAAAAGTGCTAGCAATAAAGCGAGAAAAATTGTATACATAACTCTAAGCGCCATAAATCCTCCGTTATTAATAATGTCTAATTTATAAATATTATATCATTTTTATATATATACTTGAAATTGACATTTTTCAATGTTTCAGATACAATAAATTTTGTGAACAACCTTTAATTATATATAAATGTTCATCCTCCGTAGCTTTATGCAAAGGAGGATAAGTTAAATTAACTGTCCGCCGTCGCACGAGACTATGGCGGACGACTTCGTCGGAGAATTAATGATCAAACTCAGACTAATGCGTATTGGTAAAACCAATCAACCGTATTTTCGAATTGTTGCTTGTGAAAAACAAGCACCGCCAAAAGCATCTTTTATCGATATATTAGGTAATTTCGATCCAATAAAACACAAATTTACGATTGATAAAGAAAAGCTTGAAAAATGGGTAAAAAACGGTGCTAAACCTTCTGATACTTTAAATAATTTACTAATCAAAGAAGGCATTTGGCCAAAAACCAAACTTATTAAAAAATCAGTAAAATCAAGCAAAAAAGATGAAAAAGAATCAACTATTGAAAAACCCACCCCTGCAACAAAACCAGTAGATGAAACTAAAACCGAAGAGCCCAAACCAATAGAACAACAATCTCCAATAGAACAAACCAAAACGGAATCAGCAGAAGAACAACCCAAAGCCAAAAAACAAGAAAAATCAAAAGAGGCAAAATCAGAAACTGATAATTCTACAGATAAAGAAACTGATTCGGCGGAGCCGGGGAATAAGCCGAAATAATTTGACTGTTTACCTATTTTCAGATATATTATGCTAGATCGCTGAGTTTTCGCAATGGTCGAACATCGGATCTCAGCTTATAGAATAAACCAATTTAGAGAAGGAGTTAATATGGCGGAATTAGATCAAGAGTTTGTCGAGTATGTTGTAAAAGCTATAGTAGAACACCCAGAAAGTGCTTCTACCACACGCAGAGTAGACGAAAGAGGAGTTCTAATCGAACTTAGCCTAGATCAAGCTGATATGGGTCAGGTCATAGGCAAAGAAGGTAGAACTGCAAAAGCTCTACGTACCCTACTCAGAGTATTAGGAGCAAAGAATAACTCCATTGTTAACTTGAAGATTATTGAACCAGAAGGTGGTAAAAGATCTGAAAGTGCTGACAAACCAGCTGACAGTTTAGAAACTCCAGCTATATAAATAAATTTTAGAAATAGAATCGCTCGCCATAGGCATCTATAAAGTCTGGCGAGCGATTTTTTTATTCGAGTCCGTATAGGGGACCCGAATAATCCGCCGTAGTGTCGAGGAGCCAGAGGCCGATCAGCCTTTGGCTGAAAATCTCCATAAGAAGAGAATAAATTTTCTATTTCTCGAAGAGATTAAACGTAGGTGGATAAATCCTATATAATAAAATCAAACGATGAAATTTGATATTATCACTATTTTTCCAGAAATATTTCCTACTATACTTAATAGTAGTATTTTGGGTCGTGCTCAAAAAAATAATTTAATTGAAATCCAAATTCATAATTTACGGGATTTTACCAGAGACAGACATCGTACTGTAGATGATGTTCCTTTTGGTGGTGGAGTGGGTATGCTTTTTAAGATTGAACCGATATTTAAAGCGCTTTATAAACTAACTAATAATTTCCAAAAAAATCCAAAAAGACGAATTATTCTTTTTGATCCAAGAGGTGAAAAATTAAATCAAAAATATATTATCAAAAGTGCAAAAAAATATAATCATTATATCCTAATCTGTCCTCGCTATGAAGGTGTAGATGAAAGAATTAAAAAATTTGTTGATGACACTGTTTCTGTGGGAGATTATATTTTGTCTGGTGCAGAAATTCCAGCAATGCTTTTTGTGGATAGTATCAGTCGACAAATTCCAAAAGTTTTAGGTAAAGCTGAGTCCTTAGCTGACGAAACCTTCAAAACTAGGAATTACAAAAAATATCCGCAATATACCCTACCTCGAGAATTCCAAGGTATGCAAGTACCTAAAGTTCTACTGTCTGGCGACCACAAAAAGATCGAAGAGTGGCGGAAAAAGAACAGTAAATAACTAATTTGAGAATTTTTTGAAAGTTTTCCAATTCATATGATTTTCTTTAAGATACTTTAGCTGCGGCCATTTATCGTCTAGAGTTGGTTTCTCGACTTGATAGATCACGCCAATGGGAATTTTCCCTTTTTTGGAATTATAGTCCCATTCCTCTGCAATTTCCTCAGCTTTTTTCTTATCTTTATTGTCTTTGATTTTATACATCAATTCATCTTTATTGTTCATATCCGGATTAAATATCAAGCAATCCTGTATAATTTCCACATAAGAAAAACCTTTGTGTTTAATAGCTTTTTCCAATACTTCTGAAGTATGTTTCATATCTCGAGCATTGGTTCTGGCAATAAAACTAATATCAGCTGCGAGTGCAAGTTTTATTGGATTAATTGGATAATTAGAATCCCCGGCTGGTTCAGCTTTACTAACAAACCCCTCTTGACTAGTTGGAGTTGCTTGTCCAGTTGTAAGGGAAAAACTTTGATTGTCGTGCACAACCAGAGTCATATCAACGTTATATCTTCCTGCATGAATAAAATGTGCCATACCTTCAGCATATGTATCCCCATCTCCTGCAAAAGCCAGAACATGCAAATGCGGATTACCGAGCTTCAAACCCAAAGCAGTGGGAATCGCTCTACCATGTAACCCGTATACACCAGATATATTTATATAATCAAAAATTTTAGCATGACAACCAATTCCTGCAGTCATAGCAAAATATTCCTGCTGGTATTTTTGAGGATCTTGAGTTATTAATCTTTTTAAAGTGTTTTTAACTGCTTCCAAGATTAGATGATTCGGACAACCCGGACACCAAGTTTTTACTGATTTTGTCGCCCAATTATATAAAGGCATTACACTCCTTTCAGTTGTTTATTAAGATCATCAGATAAAAAAGGCCGTCCATCGTATTTTAATATTCTTTTTTCAATTTTTATCCCGGTTGCCTCACGAATAAGACGACCGAGCTGACCTGTAAGATTATTTTCCACTAAAATAATTTTTTCAGCTTTTTTCATTTCTTCTCTTATCTGATCAGAAAGTGGTTTCATATACAAAACTTGCAAGAATTTGAAATTTTCTCCTTCTATGGCATCCAAAATCGCACATTTTGTAGAACCCCAGCCAATTATTAAATTCTTGGAATCTTTTTTACCATAAATTTTTATCATCTCAAACTTCTGACTTTCTTTTTTTATATCTTCATAGCGCTTTACTCGCCAATCTGCATTGTGTTTAGCTATCTTTGGATCCTCAGTAGAAACACCAAAATTATCATGTTCATAGGATGAAGTTTTGATATTCATTTCTCCGGGAACACCTCTTTTGATTTCAATTGGTATTGGAAAATTTGTCTTATGATCTGAACTAAATTCGGATTCAGCCAAGTGTTTATCAGATAAAACAATAGATAAGGCACCGTATTTTTCGGCCAGATAAAAAGCTTCATTGGTTTTTTCTTCTGCTTCTATTGGATCTCCAGGCGCTATCACGACTCTCGGAAACTCACCGTGACCAGATCGAAGTGCGATATCCAAATCAGCCTGCATAGTGTAGGTTGGCATACCAGTACCAGGTCCTGGACGAGCGGCAAGATACACAACCAGAGGTATTCCACTCATTCCCTGCAAACTAAAAGCTTCCCCCATAAGATCAAACCCACCGCCGGAAGTACCAATCATAGTTCTCGCACCTGCAAAACTTGCTCCAAGTGCAGCATTAGCAACAGCGATTTCGTTTTCTGCCTGAAAAACCATAAATTTCTTTTCTTTTTGTTGAGCAGCCAGCTCATGCATGGTATTTGTAGCTGGTGTCATAGGATATGCAATATACAAAGCGATTTCAGAATTAATTGCGCCCTCGGCTACTGCCTTACTACCAAACGAGATATTTATTTTATGATCAAGCTTTTTTAAATCATACTTTGATTCTTGGCTGGCATAACCTTTTTCTGCTGCAGATTTTGCCTCTGGATTATTAAATTCTGCTTGAATCTCATCAAGAAGTATTTTTTGATCTATACCCAAAATCTTAATCAAAGCTCCGGCTAAGGCAATATTTAGATTTCTACCCAAGTTTTCAAATCCTTTGTTGTCTATTATAAAACCGTCTGTTTTTAATTCTTTTTGGTGTAAATTTAGGGTCTTATCATCCATAGCAGTAATCCCATCCAATTTACTCTCATTACTACCCACCCTAGAGTCTGAAATAGTTAACACATTAAAATTGTGACCGCCGCGAATTAACGACGGATAATCTCTATAGTTAAAAGTAAAATATCCGTATTTATTTAAAACACTTGAAACAATACCAGATATTTTATTAATACCCTGTCCTGCTTCCCCACCAATTAAAATATGTAATTTCATAACCCCTTTCAAAATTTTCAATTCTATCCACTATATGCTATTTGCTATCAGCTATCTGCTTTTTAATCTTCTCTACGGCTTCTGGATTTACTAAAGTCATCAAACCTTTTGGTTCTTCTTTTTTTAGAATATCTTTTAAGATTCTACGCATTATTTTACCACTTCGGGTTTTTGGTAAATCCTCAACAAAATAGACTTTTGCTGGACGGGCTGTTGGGCCAATTTTTCGATCTGCGTCAGCTTTGATTTGTTTTACTAAATCTTCTGATCCGTCGCCACTTTGCAAAACTACAAAAGCTACGGGCACCTCTCCTTTAACTTCATCAGGAATAGGTACTACGGCACACTCATTTACCTGATCATCTTCAGCAATAGCATTTTCAAGCTCAGCAGTAGCTAGTCTGTGACCAGCTACCTTCATTACATCGTCAGTTCTACCGGTTATTCGAATCAAACCGTCTTTTTTGTATGCACCGTCACTTGTGTCATAATATTTGGTCTTAAATCTATCCCAATAAGTTTCCTGATATTTTTCTGGATTTTTATACACTCCGTGCAGAAGCCCGGGTGCAAATGGACTAACTTGAACTAAATTTCCAATCACTCCATCTTCTACTTCTTTACCGGACTCATCTACAATTATATGTTCAGTTCCCGGAAAACTTTTACCAGCAACAGTTGGCACAAAAGGTCCGATTCCTGGCAAAGCATTGATCAGTGTACCTCCGGTTTCAGTTTGCCACCAAGTATCAATGATCGGACAACGAGATCCACCAATAGTTTCAAAATACCAGTTCCAAGCATCTTTATCGATCGGCTCTCCAACAGTACCTAAAATTCGAATACTATCTAAATTATATTTTTTAACCCAATCATCTCCAGTTTTCATGAACATTCGAATAGCAGTCGGAGCCGTATAAAAAACTGTGATTTTGTGTTCCTGAACTTCTTTCCACCACCTACCCGCATCTGGAAAGTCTGGTGAACCCTCAAAAATAAGTGTAGTGCATCCATTTAAAAGCGGGCCGTAAATCGCATAGCTGTGTCCAGTAATCCAGCCAATATCAGCTGTACACCACATTACATCATCGTCGTGTAAGTTAAAATTCCACTTAGCTGTAATATAAGCTTGGGTCGCATATCCGCCAATATCATGTACAACTCCTTTTGGCTTTCCAGTCGTGCCACTAGTATAAAGGATAAACATGGTGTCTTCGGAATTCATAATTTCCAACTCGCACTTAGAATCAGCAGCTTGCAGTTCTGTATTAAAATCTAAATAATTTTCATCTTGGATTTTTTCACCCAATCTGGAAGCTACAATAACTTTTTTTACTGAAGTTCCATTAACTGCTTCCTGGGCTTTATTAATTAAATTTTCCTTTTCTCCTCTGCGATAATACCCATCAGAAGTAACCAAAATCTTGGCTTGTCCATCTTCTATTCGGGCTTTCAGGGCTTCGGCAGAAAAAGCAGAAAAAACTACAGAATGAATTGCACCAATTCTAGTACAAGCAAGCATTGCAATAGCTGCCTCGGGTATCAAAGGCAGGTAAATAGCTACTACATCTCCCCGCCCCACCCCGTATTTTTTTAAAACATTTGCAAATTTATTTACTCTTTCATACAAATCTGAATAAGTTAATTTAACTGGTTTTTCTTCAACTGGCTCCGGCACCCAAATCAAAGCAGTCCGGTCACCTTTACCGGCTTGTATATGACGATCAAGTGCATTCTCGCAAAAATTTAATTTGCCGCCTACGAACCATTTAAAATACGGGAGTTTTTCCTCGTAAGCTTTCTTCCAATCTTTGTGCCAAACTAAACCCTCGCGAGCCTGATCTTCCCAAAATTTAATAGGATCAGTTGCAGCATCTTCATATATCTTTTCATCATTGATCCAAGCTAATTTTTTCATTTCCGAGGTAGGTACAAACTTACCCCCGTGTTTTTCTACAAATTTAGTTGCCATCAAAACCCCTCACAAATTTTTAGATTTATATTTATATAATAAGGGTTTTTTACCTTTTGTTCAAACGACAAAATTACAAAAATAAGATATACTATATAATCTATGAATCAATTTAAACTAGTTTCAAAATACAAGCCCGCTGGTGGTCAACCAAAAGCAATCGAAGAATTATCCCAGCAACTTCGTCCAAAGCGGGGTCGGACTCTGTCTCGAGACGATCTCCGCCAGATGCGGACAAGAAAACCTTTGGCTGAAATCACCAAAAACCAGCCCACCTCGACTCGCGTTGCTTCGTCGACGCGAGGCGGGTCACCCTTAACCCTCTTGGGTGTAACTGGATCTGGAAAAACTTTTACTTTGGCTAATGTAATTGAAAAGATCCAAAAACCCACTTTAGTTATCTCACATAACAAAACTTTGGCTGCTCAACTTACCGAAGAATTTAGAAATTTTTTTCCGAATAATGCAGTTCAATATTTTGTTTCGTATTATGATTATTATCAACCCGAGGCCTACCTACCACAAACTGACACTTATATAGAAAAGGAAGCTACGATTAATGAAGAAATCGATCGTTTGCGTAATGCTACAACTCACGCCTTACTTTCAAGAAAAGATGTAATAGTAGTTGCTTCAGTTTCTTGTATATATGGATTGGGATCCCCAAAAAATTACCAAAAAAAATCCGTAGTATTTAAGGTGAATAAAAAAATTGCCCGCAAAAATCTTTTACAGTATTTGATTGATATGCAGTACAAACGCAATAATCAAGAAGTTATCCGTAATAATTTTCGTATGCGTGGGGATGTGTTGGAAATTTATCCTTCTTACGGTCAATCAATTATCCGAATTGAATTTTTTGACGAAATAATAGAAAAAATTACAGACATTGACCCGATAACTGGCAAAGCCCTAGAGAATCTATCTACATATTTTCTATTTCCAGCTACTCATTTTGTATTACCCGAATCAGATCTCACACCAATACTGAAAGCTATTCGGTCGGATTTAAATAAACAATTAAAGTTTTTGAAAAATCAAGATAAAATCTTAGAAGCTCAGCGACTTGAACAGAGAACTAATTATGACTTGGAGATGATCACTGAAACCGGTTACTGTAATGGTATAGAAAATTATTCCAGCTATTTTGACCAAAGAAAACAAGGAACACCACCATCAACTCTTTTGGACTATTTTCCCAAAGATTTTTTAACTATTATTGACGAATCTCATATTACTATTCCCCAAATTTACGGTATGTATAAAGGTGACAGATCAAGAAAACAAACCTTGATTGATTTTGGCTTTCGCTTGCCTACGGCCTTGGATAACCGTCCCTTAAAATTTGCTGAATTTGAAAAAAAATTAAAATCAGCTATTTTTTCTACAGCAACACCAGGAAAATATGAAAAACTATATTCTAAAAAAGTAGTCGAGCAAATAGTACGACCAACTGGTCTTCTTGATCCAAAAATCGAAGTCAGGCCCATTAAAAATCAAATAGACGATCTTATAAGTGAAATCAAAAAACGTAGTACAAAAAAACAACGGGTACTAGTTACTACCCTCACAAAAAACATGGCTGAAGAATTAAACACTTATTTAAAAGAGTTAAATATAAAAACGGCCTATCTTCATCATGAAATCGATACCTTGAAACGGGTTCAGATATTACAAGACCTCAGAGTTGGAACATACGATGTATTGATAGGAATTAATTTGCTACGAGAAGGCCTGGATCTACCCGAAGTATCATTGGTTGTTATACTGGACGCTGACAAAGAAGGATTCTTGAGGTCTGACTGGTCACTTATTCAAGTGATGGGTAGAGCAGCCAGACATATAGATGGTCAAGCCATAATGTACGCGGATCAGACAACCAACTCAATGTGTAAAGCCATTCAAGAAACAACTAGACGTAGAGAAATCCAGTTTAGTTATAACCAAAAACACAACATTACACCCAAATCAATACAAAAGTCCAAACCAAAAATCATCAAACCATTATCAGAGCAAACTACTGAAAAAATTAATAGCAAAAAACTAACTGGTAAGCAGCTTCATGAAGTAATCAGGGATTTGGAAAATCAAATGGATATAGCGGCCCGTAATTTAGAATTTGAACAAGCTGCAATAGTTCGTGACCAAATTAAACAATTACGAAAAAAATAAGGCGCTATTCAGCGCCCCTGTCTTTTTGGTGATATGAATAATTATGAATAATATGGATCAGGCCGACACAGTAGCACCGCAATATAAATCCCAATAGCTGCAGCAGTCCAGATAAGTAAGTGTGATTGCGCCATGGGATCCAATCTGTACCACCAATCGATTAGCGTCTCTTGCATTTCGTCACTCTCCCTTTTAGATGATATTATCAGTATACCTGTAAAAGCTCTGGAAGTCAAGAGATGTAAAGTTTACTTAACATTTCACCTTGACAATATCTCAAGATATATTTAATATAAAATCGAAGGAGCAAAATATCAATGAACGATAACGACCTGCGAAAACTACTTAAGAAACTACAATTTGTTATGCGTTGTCCGAACTGTGGTAAACCGTATCACTTAGAGGAAATCAGTATTCGTGGTTTTATCGACCAAAATTATTTTTTAAATATGGATTGCAGCAATTGTCATATCCCGGTATTTGCTACTATCGCCGTCTCAGGAGATTCCGGTGGGATAACTGAACCCAGATTTGAAGGTGATTTTGAGGAAAATTTAAGCAACAAATTACCCTCTCAAACAGAACTCCCACCCATCACAAATGATGAAATTCTAAATATGCATACATTTTTAGAAGATTTTGACGGTGATTTCTTAAAACACTTCAATTAACCTACTAGACAAATTCAAAACCATGAAGTATAATAAATAAGTGTATGATATACACCGTATGGTGTATTTTTAATTAATATTATGACTACTGATAAAAATAAAATCATTTTACATGCTGAATTACGAAAAGAAAAAGGTAAGAAGAATCAAATACTAAGAGATAAAGATCAAATCCCCGCTATTACTTATGGTAGTAAAGTTAAAAACTCTCCTCTTTCTTTGGATTTAAAAGAGTTTCAAAAAATTTATCACGAAGCTGGAAAAAGCACTTTAGTAGATCTAGTAATTAGCAATGAACCCGCAAAAAAAATTCTAATCTCTGAAACTCAATTTCATCCATTATCAGGACTACCTATTCATGTTGATCTATATCAAGTACGAATGGATGAAAAAATTAAAACCAATATTCCTATTAAATTTGTCGGTGAATCTAAAGCAGTTAAAGATCTGGATGGTACTCTAAATACTGTAAAAGATGAAGTTGAGGTAGAATGTTTACCTGCTGATTTGATCTCTGAAATTGAAGTTGATATCACTCCCCTAGAAACTTTTGAAAATCTTATATATGTCAAAGATTTGCAAGTACCTTCTACTGTTACAATATTGGGTAATAAAGAAGAAGTTGTAGCTCAAGTAGAAGAACCACGAAGCGAAGAGGAATTAGCTGAATTAGAGGAAAAAGTGGAAGAAAAAGTGGAAGACGTAGAAGTTGATAGTGAAAAAGGTGAAGAAGAAACAGAAGGTGAAGAAGACGATAGCGAAGAAGGTAAAAGTCCTGCAAAGCAGGATAGCCCTACAGACGAAAAAACTCCTAAAGATGAGGGGTCCAAAGAAGGTAAATCAGCTGACGAAAAAAAACCTCAAAATAAATGATATTAAAATATTATATCTTTACTCTTGGATGTCAATATAATGTATACGAATCTGGAGAGATAGAAAAAACCTTACAAAACTTAAGACTCAAAAAAGCAGCAGATGAAAAATCTGCTACTTTTATAATTACCAACATTTGCTCTGTTCGCCAAAAACCCATTGATAGAGTTTTCGGGAAATTAAAAAATTGGGAAAGGCTAAAACTTAAAAATCCCGATTTACGCACAATAGCTACTGGGTGTATTTTGCTAAAAGATAAAAAACTATTCAAACAAAGATTTAATTTAGTCCTTGATATTGGGGATTTAAAAGCTTTGGAAAGATATTTAAAAAAAGAATTAGAAAAGCTTCGACCTTCGCCAACCCGCCTGCCAGCGAGGCAAGGGCTTCGGCGGACAAGCAGGACAAGAGAAACTGGTTTTATACCGATAACTTCTGGATGTGATAATTTTTGTTCGTACTGCGCTGTTCCATATACGCGAGGCAGAGAAAAATCTTTTCACACAAAAGAAATTATTAAAAAAGTTAAAAATTTAGTTAGTTCTGGTTTGAAAGAAATAACTTTACTTGGCCAAAATGTAAACTCTTATAAATACGGTTTTGCAGAACTTTTGGAAGAAGTTGCCAAAATTCCCGGAAAATTCAAGATTAACTTTCTCTCTCCTCACCCTAAAGATACTACTCGTAAACTTATTGAGATTATAGCTAGATATCCGAAAATAAAAAAACAATTACACCTACCACTTCAATCCGGTAATAACAAAATACTAAAATTAATGAATCGGAATTATACTAAAGAAGATTATGAAATATTAGTAAAAATGATTCGCTCCATAATCCCAAATATTCGCTTAAGTACAGATGTAATTGTAGGTTTTCCAGGAGAAACCAAAAAACAATATCAAGAAACATATGAGTTTTGTAAAAAAATGCAATTCAACAAAGCCTTTGTCTCAATGTATTCTCCAAGATCTGGAACCGCAGCTGAAAAAAAATTCAAAGACAGTATAAGTCCTGAAGAAAAACGACGTCGTTGGTTAAAACTGGATAATTTAATAAACAAATAAATTTTTACAAAATACAAGCCGGGATGTAGAAATTGAAATCCCGGCTAGTTATAGTTCTTGGTCAGTATTCTTCATTATTCCTCTTCCTTAGTGAGTGATAGATGACTTTTTGCGGGTATTCCACCTTTTTGCAGCTCCCAAACTAAGTTTATGAAGTATACTAAAATTTGGAGATGAACTTTTCTTTCCACCTACTTTTGCAGCTCCAATTTCAATATTTTCATCTTTCAGAGTTTTGTGTGCTCTGTTTACTTGTTTGGGGGTCATCTTGTCCAACATTGAAATAAGTTGGTTGCCAATATTATCCCGAGGATCTTCGTGATATTGACGATATAACTCACAAAACTTAGTAACAATGCTTTTTGACATCTTTCTCACCTCCTTTTCATCAGAAATTTGAAGAACTTTAACCAAATTGAAAAAGAACAACTTATTAGTCGTAATACTATAGGACTATACAATATTTGTCAACCTTATCTATTTTAATAATTTTAAAAATTGATCCAAAGTTTTAGAACCCAAGTCACCTTCTCCATATTTCCGTATAGAAACTTTTTGAGCTTTCTGCTCTCTCTTACCTATTATCAACATATATGGAATTTTCAAAAGTTCTGCTTCTCGAATTTTTTTACCCATAGTATTCGCACTAGTATCTAACTCAACACGGATATTTTCATTAAGTAATTTCTTTTGAATTTTTTGCGCATATGAATTGAATTTATCAGATACAGTTATAATCTGAACTTGTACTGGA
>JBDRDK010000015.1:0-3564 GCA_043820855.1 bacterium | reverse complement strand
GACTCAGGAGTGGAGCGAGAGAGGGGACTTGAACCCCCGACCTCTTCCTTGGCAAGGAAGCGTTCTACCACTGAACTACTCTCGCAAAAATTACCTTAATTGCCACCCGCTATCTTAAATTATAGCGAAATATGAGCTTTTGGTCAATTTTTTAGTAAAGTTACTAATTTCACATTGACAGACAACGTTTTATTTTCTGCTTGAAAAAATTATTAGATATGCTAAAATGAATATTTCGTGATAAGTTGCGAAAGATCTTTAAAAAGGAGACCAAGGATATGTGCGTAACGATACCTATCAGTAAAAGTTACTTTGATTATTATCTCAAGGAAGAACTTGGTGATCATTACGGGCGAGGCCTAAAGATTTTTGAGGGTTTTGAAAAATCAGAACGGTTTCAAGGAGATGTTGTTTTGCTTCTTCTTGCTACTGTTACTCGGAAGCCAGAAAAAATCGAGGAAGTTCTAGAAATTCTTGAGAAACATCTGGAAAGTTATCCGCTACACCAAATTCATAGATTCTTAGGTGGAGCAGAGGAAGCTCGAGAAATGTTTCGGCAAACTTTCCAGGATATCTCGTACCCCGCTTTGACAAATCAATCAAGTTAACTTTGAAGCATAATCAGCGAGCCCTGCACAGCAGGGTTTTTTCTTATAAAAATAGCGTTGTTGCTTGAAAAAATTAGAAGATCAGTTATAATACTATAGTGGTTTTAAGGCCTGATGACCGAGTGGTTAGGTGAGGGTCTGCAAAACCCTTTACGCCGGTTCGAATCCGGCTCAGGCCTCCATTCGACTTTCTGTTTAAAAAACAGAAGCGCTCATGGTCTTTGATCACCAAAGAAAGTCGAATATCCTGAGTGAGTAAAGCGAATCGAAGAACAGATAAAACTAATATTGGATAATTAATGCAACAAATACTAAAAATTACAGAAGTAGTTATTTCAATCCTCTTGGTGATAGTAATTCTTATACAAGAAAGAGGTACGGGTCTTGGTGGAGTTTTTGGTGGAGAGGGTAATGTATATCGATCTCGTAGAGGTATTGAAAAGATCTTATTTAATTTTACTATAATTTTGGGAGTGCTTTTTGCCGGTGTTGGCATTGCTTTGATTCTCTTATAATATGAAATTAATTTTTCAAAAGATTCAGGAGGGTGCCTCTACCATTCTTAGAATTTCGATTAAATCCTGGAAATGGTTATTTATTCGTATGAGGGTAGTAAAGCGCAGCTTTAGACTATTGAATCGAACTGAAAAATATGTAGTATATCTACTCCTATTATTTAGTGTGTCTGGTTTCTATATTATCGGTAGGACAAATTTATTTAAAGTTACTGTGCCAGGACCAGCTTATGGAGGAAATTATACTGAAGTTATCGTAGGTGAGGTTACAAACCTTAATCCACTTTTTTATCAAAATGAAACTGAACTAGAGATCTCAAATTTAATGTATTCTAGCTTGATAGATGTAAAAGCTAATACAATCGAAAACGATTTAATTAAATCCTTAAACATTGAACAAGAACAAAACTATGATTTGGTTTTGAATGACAATATATATTGGCACGACGGTAAAGAACTAACTATTGAGGATATTGAATTTACGGTAAATATTTTACAGAGTCCATTATATAATGGACCCTTAAAAGGTATTTTAAATGGTGTAGTATTGGAAGTATTAAGTGATACTGAGTTACGTTTTTCATTGCCAACAAAGGATAAAAATTTTGCTAGAAACCTAAGCTTTCCTATAATCCCTAAACATATTTTTGAAAATATTCCTCTGACTAATATGGGTAAAGGGATTGATAAAGATCAAATGATAGGCAGTGGTCCATACAAAATTTCAGAAATAAATCGAAAAGATCAGAAAATTGAAGTAATAAACTTTGATGCTTTTCGTAAATATCACGCTGATCGTCCATATATTAGTAAATTAAATATCAAGATTGCAGATATTGAAGGGGAAGGGATTGAAAGATTTGCTGAAACTAATAATCGGGGAATGTATGTGACTAACCAAAAAATTTTGGAAGATAATGACGTAAAAAATCACTATAATAAATTTGAGCTTTTTGAACAAAAAGAATTAATAGTTTTCTTTAATAGTCAAATCAACCCCTTTGACAATAAAGAATTAAGAAGTATTTTTTCAGAAGCAGTAAACAAGGAAGCGATACTAAATGAACTCGGAGAAGAAAACGGCAGATTAATATCTGGTCCTATTTTACCAGGACATTATGCGTACAAAGATATAGATGTTAGTAAGTATGATTTTGCAAAATCCAAAGAGCAATTTGATAATTTAAAGCTAGACTTAAAAGAATTAACGATTATCACTGACGGTGGAGATAATAATAAAAAGGTTGCAGAAGAATTGAGAAAATCTTGGGGAGAATTTGGAATAAAGATCAATATTAGAAATTTAAATAACGATGATATACAACAGGTTATTCATTCAAAAGAATATAGTGTATTGATTTTGGGTATATCAATGGATACTGACAATGATCCATATCCATATTGGCATAGTAGTCAAATAGAGAACGGGGGATTGAACTTAAGTAAATTCGATAATCAAGAAGCTGATAGTTTATTAGAAAAACTAATTAGTTCAGCAAATCCTGATAATTCAAAACAATATTTATTTGAATTTCAAGATATTATAGCCAAAGAAGTGCCAGCAATTTTCTTATTTCAACCAAAAAGCTATTACTTGATAGATATAAATATCAAAGTTGATGAAGAATATTTTTCAACTAAATTAGATCGATTTGATAAAATTAACTTGTGGTATATTAAAACAAAGAGAGTTCCGAAGTAGCGCTTTAGCGCTACGGTGATCAGTTATTGATGGATGGTGATCAGCTGTTGATAACAAAAATACAAATTCAGTTTTTATAGTTTCAAACTAATAACTGATGACCAGTAACTAATAACTAAAAAATGGGCGGGTGGCGGGAAAGCCGCGGTGGTGAAATTGGTATACACGCATGCTTCAGGGGTATGTGCTCGTAAGAGCTTGAGAGTTCAAATCTCTCCCGCGGCACCAAAGTTATAAATATTCCTCCCTGTCCTTCCGTAGTCCTGAATTAACTGAAGGACGAAGGAGGATTCCGCCCACCAAAGTTTACTATGGAAGAAAAAAGACCAAAAGTAGGATTAGGAGTAATTATACTAAAAGATAATAAAGTACTTTTGGGTAAGAGAAAGGGTGCACACGGAGAAGGGGATTGGAGTTTTCCGGGCGGACATCTAGAATTTAATGAAAAATTAGAGAACTGTTCAATTCGGGAAGTTGAGGAGGAAACTGGAATTAGAATTAGAAATATAAAACCAGGTTCTTTTACTAACGATATCTTTGAAATGGAAAAGAAACATTATATAACTTTATTTATCCGCCCTTCGCAGAAGACCTCGGGCTTTGCCCGAGGATGAATGCGTCTTCTGCTACGGGGGATGTCACAATTCTTTTACTTTATATATGGGGCGGATAACCCTCCGAAGCTTTACGCGAAGGAGGGTCAAGATAGGGACCACGGGCTATGCCCGTGGGGTTCCAT
>JBDRDK010000014.1:0-27981 GCA_043820855.1 bacterium | reverse complement strand
ATGGAACAAAAAAAACCTTTACAAGAAAAGCTTTCTAGAGCTCAAGAATCTCTGAGAGACACAGAAATACGAGCTAAAAAATGGTTAGAACTAGGCGAAAAAGCGTTTAATTTCGCAACTTACGCAAGAATGAAATTCCTGACTGGTGACGTTCAACAAAGAAGAGAAATAGTAATGACATTAGGCGAGAACTTCCTTTTAAGGAATGGTAAATTAAGTTTTGAACCTAATGAATTATTGCTACCAATAGCTGAAAAATACCCCGAAATTGAAAAGGAATATATTAACGTTAGAACCAACAAAAATATGTCTCCAATACTGAAAAAAGAGGCTCTCGCCTCAATTTCTTCAAACTGGCTCCGGAGGTCGGATTCGAACCGACAACCATCTCGTTAACAGCGAGGCGCTCTACCGTTGAGCTACTCCGGAATAATTAGCAAATAATATATAGCTTATGGCACATTGCTTATGACATAAAGAAAAAATCTACTATTAGCTATTGGCTATTTGCCCTGTGCTATATTACCCTATTTAAGCTGTTTCTTCAAGGCATTTATCTGTTTAGCCAAATTTTCAAGCTTTGAATAAAGATTTTTATATTGATCTTCGGAAATATACTCTCGGCTCTTTGCAATATAAAGATGGGAAACTAATTCAAATATTGAGCGAACTGCAATATTTAAAAAATTCCTGAAATCTGCATTACTATTACTACCAGAGCCTTCAGCAATATTAGCAGGCACTGATAATGCAGCTCTTCTAATTTGATTAGTTAATTCAAAAGAAGCATCTTTGGGAAAAGATTTTGAAATTTCAAAAATGTTATTACTAAAATCAATAGCAATTTGCCAAATTTTTAGATCTTCAAACCTAAAACTCATTATATTTCACTTATAACTTATGGTTATTGTAAATTTAATTTATTTTGTTATTTGTTATGTACCATTCGCCATATACTATTAGCCATTTGCCATATGCTATTAGCCATAAGCCATGTGTCATTAGCTATTTCAAGTAGTCGTGCAAACGTTTGTTTTCTGGGTTTATCTTTAATTTACCTAGAGCTTTAGCCTCAATCTGACGAATTCTTTCTCTGGTTACTCCGAGTTCGTTACCGACTTCTTCAAGTGTATGTTCGTGATCTCCACTAAGACCAAATCTCATTTTCAAAACTTTTTGTTCTCTTGCTGAAAGCTCCCCCATAATTTTTGCCAGCTGTTCTTTTAATAATTGATGTATAGCAATATCTTCTGGAGTTTTGGAATCTTTGTCTTCGATAAAATCTCCGAGCCGGGAATCTTCCTCTTCGCCAACAGGAGTTTCAAGTGATACAGTTTCTTGGGATATTTTTTTAATATGCTCCACTTTTTCTTTAGGAATACCCATTTCCTGAGCAATTTCTTCTGACAGGGGTTCTCTACCTAGTTCTTGTACTAATTGCCTTTGTATGGCTACTAATTTATTTATTGTCTCTACCATGTGCACAGGGATACGAATTGTTCTGGATTGATCAGCTATAGCCCGAGTTACTGCCTGACGTATCCACCAAGTAGCGTAAGTAGAAAATTTATAACCTCGCCGCCAATCAAATTTTTCTACGGCTCGGG
Source organism: bacterium (assembly GCA_043820855.1). GTDB lineage: Bacteria > Patescibacteriota > UBA1384 > JBDRDK01 > JBDRDK01 > JBDRDK01. Next base: position 26,374 of record JBDRDK010000014.1, on the reverse strand, counting down.
CAAGTCCAGTATTTCCTTCTTGAATCAAATCAAGTAGGGTCAAGCCTCTACCAACATATCTTTTAGCAATAGACACTACTAGTCGAAGGTTGGCTTCAGCTAGTTTCTTTTTGGCGTTTTGATTACCCCGTTCAATTTTCTGGGCTAATACAATTTCCTCTTCTTTTTTGATCAATGGGATTTTTCCAATTTCTCTCAAGTACATTCGTACTGAATCGTCAAAAATCTCTTCTTTTACAAAACTTTCTGTATCAGGTTCTTCTGTGGATCCTTTTTCTTTTTCATCTACAACTTCTAGGATTTTCTCCTCTTCACTGTCTACTACCTCAATCCCCTTAGCATTAAAAGATTGGTATAGTTCATCGATTTCCTGAATATGTTGTTCAGCTTCTGGCACAGCTTGTAATACTTCTTGAATTGTTACAAAACCGTGCTTACTGCCTTTATCAAATATTTGTTTTACTTTGTCTTGAGTCTGTTGTGCAGTATATTTATGAGTTTTATTAGTTAATTTTATTTTTGCCTTAACTGATTTACTAGTATTTATCTTTTTATTAGTTTTAGTTCTGGTTTTTTTGACTGCGGGCATGTTTACTCCTTTAGTTTTTTTTGCAAATCATTTAATAATTTTTTTACAGTTGTAATATCTTTATTGGCTTCGGCTTGTTTTATTTTTTGAGCAAAAACTGAAGTGATTTTTTCTTTACTAAAGCTTTTTAATTTATTCAAAAGCAAGATAAATTCAGCAATTATCTCATCTTCTTCAACATTAGCAAATTCTCCCTCAGTACTCAAGATTATAAAATCTAACTTTTTTTTGAATTTATCAGGTAATTTACTTAAAAATTTATCTAACTCAAACTTCTTGTATTTAGCAAAATATTTTCTAATACCTTTCAAAGTTTGCGAGGATAAATTATCAGAAAATAATTCATAGTTTAAATCTTCCTGAATCTTAATGAGTTCACTAAAAAATAGCAATAGAATACCGATTATCTTTCTCTCCAATATCTCTCGATTACTTACAATTTCTTGCTTGTATGACGAATCCTTATCTGAACTATCCTCAGATTTAGTATTTTGACTCTTATACTGATCTTTCTTAGTTTTAGTTTTTTGTAATGCCTCTTCTAAATACTTGATGTCTATTTTTAATGCAGTGGCTAGTTTATTTAAATACTCAGATCTCAATACTGCATCGTCCAAATTTCGAATTATCGGCAGTATCTCTCCGGTTATCTTCCGTTTATCCTGTGTAGTCATGTCTTTTATATCTTTTTTGGAATGAAATAAAATAAATTCTATGAGATTTTTTGGTTCGGAAAGATTTTTGTCCCATGCTATTCTATTTTTTCGGATTAGCTCATCTGGATCCTTAGCATCAGGAATCAGGATAAATTTTACCTCTATGCCCAAACTTAAGGCAATTTCACTGGCTTTTTTTGAAGCAGCTACACCAGCATCATCACTATCAAAAGCAAGCAGGATATTGTCAGAATGATTAGCCAAACTCTCAAACTGTTTAGCGGTAACAGCTGTACCGCTTGAAGCCACTGTTTCCGGATAACCATGGGCGTGCAGGGTGATCACGTCCATATTTCCCTCAACTAATATAACCCGGTTTTTTTGACGAATAGCTTTACGTGCCTTATTCAGACCATACAAAACCAAGCTTTTATTAAATACTACTGTATCAGGTGAATTTAAGTATTTTGGAGCATCTTTTTTATCAGCTAAAAGTCTACCAGTAAAGGCAACTGTATTTTCAGCTATATCCCATATCGGCACAATGATTCTACCGCGAAATTTATCAATATATTTTGATTTAGTATTTCCAGAAAATTCACTTTTTATCACCAATCCGGCTTGCAGTAAATCAATTGGAGCGATATTCTTTTTTTCAAAAAAACTTATCAAAGCCTGTTTTTTATCAGGAGCATAACCGATCTGAAAATCCTTGATATTCTTATTAGTAATTTCTCGTTTGTGTAAATATTCCAAAGCTAATTTTCCAATATCGTGCTTGGTCAGTAAAAAATGATAGAAGTTTGAAGCAATTTGATTTAAGTTGTATAACTTTTCTTTTTCTTGGCTCTGTTCTGACACTCTTCGGAGAGAATCTTTTTGAAGCCTGACACCTGCTTTGTCTGCTAAAATCTTTAATGCTTGACCGAAATCTACTCCCTCCATCTTCATTACCCATCCAAAATGATCTCCACCTTCCGAACAGTTACCAACTGAAAAATAATTTGCTACATATGAATGATCTTTACTGATTGTCAAATTATAAACGTTTCCTGTAAACTTTCTTTTTCGAATCTCTTTTATTGGCAAAAGCCAATATAAAATATCCTTATATTCATAAAAGTCAGAATAATAACCTTTGAGATCTTCTTGCCAATAAACTGTAAAACTTTCTTTATGGCTAATCCCTTTTTGATCTATTTTTGCTTTTTTAATATTCACCGTAGGCATAAGTTTTTGTCGTAAAATAATATCTTTTAATTGATCAGCTAAAAGAGGAGAAATTGTAGTAATAGATTTATAATATCGATCTTTAGTTTTAGCAACTTTTCCTTTATGTCCATCACCCTTAAAAATAGCCTCTAAAATAATTTTTTGTTTAGTTGGAATCAAATAATTTAATTCATAAGGAATATGTTTATTATTAGCGCCTTTACCACAAAGATTTTGAAAAATATTGGCTAAGTTTGAATTGCAAATTGTTACTTCAATACCGCTATGTTCAGCTGATCTTTTATGAATACTCGCCTTGAGATCAAATAATCTGCTGGCTATTTCTTTAATTTCTTTAGCAAACTGCATTTCGTGATTACCTAAACTAAAGCGAATATAGGCCCGATGATTACTGCCTTCTGCAATCCAGTAGCCAAGCAATTTTAACAAATCGGTGTTAATTGGAACAACGTAATTAATTCTTTTTATTTTGGGTCCGAAATTAGTTTTAGATCTGTTTAGATAGTTCTCCAAATTAATATTTTTTGGATCTACTGTTTTTTGATTTATCGGATAAAGTAAATAGTCATTAATTTGTAAATCTTTAGCAGCTATTTTTTTGATTTTATAACCCAGAAAATACTTTGTGGGACAATTTTGTTTACACTTTCTCTGACACAATCTAGTTAAACGCTCTTTTTGCCTGCAATTTTTAGTTTGAATTACAAATACTTTATGATCCTCGGTCAAAGAAACTATTTGATTAATCTTTCTAGGTTTAACATCAACCAAATAGCCCTTGTACGGTCTCCACAAAGTGCGAATTACTCTTTGGTATTCTCCTCTGTGAGTTAATACTTTATCTCCGGGTTTAATTTTTTCAATTGAGTGCAAACCATTTAAGGTCTTAATCTGTTCTCCTTTGGGGAAACAACCAAAACAATGCCATATCTGTTTTTCTGGGCTGATCATAAGTGAAGCTGTTTTTTCATTATGAAAAGGGCAGAGCGCTTTATGATTCCTACCAGATTTTTTTACTGGAATATATAAAGATATAAGCTCTACCAGATCAATCCTGTTTTTTATTTCTTCAAGTTCGTTTGGCATAACTCTTTATTTTATTGATAAAACTAGTCAAAATCAAGAAACTTAGTGTTTTTATTATACCGCAAATCAAGATAAAAACAGAGTTAAATGGATTGAAAAATACTAAGTATTCCGGTATAATAGATTTGTTATTTGATTTTTACAATATTCTTTTCTCCAAGGAGGAGACACTGGGTGACACATGCAGAGACTCAAACAAAACCAACTTCAAGACTGGATATTGTGCGAGGGCCTAGCAAAGAAGAACTCAAAACAGCTCAAGAAGCAGATTTTTATTCAGTACCAAACCTCATATTTATATTAGAGGATGATACTGAAATAGTCTGTAAACCAACTATTATGAGTTCCACTAAGGAAGGTTGGGCAATAGTCGGAACCCATATAGACGGTTCAAACCAGGGTTTGTCTTTAGATATTCGCTATTATCCAGACAGTGAAAACAAAGGAACCTTGCGGTTCTTCTAAGCTCAACCCGTTCCCCCTCTCGGCTCCCAAAATCTTGGGAGCTTTTTTTTATTAAAAAATTTCAGAGACCCAGTTACCGACAAAGTAAGTGGCTATAATAACTAAAACTGCAATAAAAAGATGTTCTAATATCACTTTGAAAGGTTTTATATTTCGTTCTTTGGCTATATAAAAACTAAGTAAGTTTAAGATAGTGATACCCCATATAACATCTATGATTACTGCCAAGCCCAAATCAAATATTAATAGTGGGATAACAAAGCTTAAAGCAGTCAAGAATTTAGCCAAAAATGTACTAATTGTGGATTCCCAAACAGCTCTGGTTCTGTTTTCTGGTTTGCTTTCTTCTGATATATGTATACCAAGAGCGTCAGATAGGGCATCTGCAATTGCAATAACCAATATGCCACTTAGAACTACCACTTTGGAATGAGTTCCGGAATTTAATCCAACTAGAAGTCCAAGAGTAGTAATAACTCCGGAAGTTAGACCAAAGCTCAAACCAATTTTCAATGAATTTTTCATAATTTTAGTTTATTATTAAATGAGTTAAATAGTCAATTAGTTATTGGGATAAATATTGTTCGAGTGAAACAAAGTGAAATCGAGAATTTATTAGAAAATACTTCTCCACCAGATTGCATCCGGGTCGAAGAATAACTATTTAAAAAAGTTTTTAAGGTCTTTTAATTTAGGTTGATTTTTATCTTTTTCTGACAGGATTGGATCTCTAATAGGCCATTTGATACCTATATCAGGATCATTCCATAAAAGCCCTTGATCATACTCAGCTGAATAAAAATTGCTGACCTTATAAGTGAGATCTACGTTATCACTAAGAGTAAGAAAAGCATGAGCAAAGCCCTTGGGTATAAAAAACATTTTTTTATTATCTTCTGATAGCTCTACTGCCTCCCATTTACCAAAAGTTTTGGAACTCTTTCGGATATCTACAACTACATCCCAGACCTTACCGCGAGTAACTCGTACTAATTTGTCCTGAGCAAATGGCTCTAGTTGAAAATGTAATCCTCGCAAAATACCTTTGGAAGAATGAGAATGATTGTCCTGCACAAAATTTACATCAATACCATTTTCTTCAAAAACTTTTTTATTATAACTCTCTAAAAAGAAACCCCTATCATCCTCAAAAACTTTTGGAGTGATTACCACAAGTCCATCAATCGATAATGGTTCGAATCTCATAACTTTATTTTAGTCCAATATGGAATAGTAATTTTAACAACCGCTATCTACTCCCAGAAGCGGACTATTAATCTCTTTTTCGTAATTTAGGATTGTTGCAATATTTTTATTTTCTGTGAGGGTAAGTGAAGAGGAAGAATAGCTGGAATTAACTTGATACCAACTTTGGGTAGCAAGATAACACTGGAGATCTTTATGCACAAAAGCCCGACCATGACGAGCATAAATCTCATTTCTTGCAACTTTGAGCTGCCATGGGGTTAAATTACTAAGTTCTGACTTAGAAATAATACGTGTATCTGAATCAGAAATTACATAGTCATTTTGGGGCATTGTTCCCGATTTTTCTGCTGAAGAAGTGTTAGAAGAACCTAGATCGTAATCGTAATCTGTACTGGCTTCAAAAGAACCGATTTGTAAACGAAGCGAGATTTTAGTCTTGCCTGATTCTTCAGATTCAATATCAAAATTTGCTGTGAAATCTTCTTCTTCAATTTTTAAAAACGCTCCACTTCCATCTGTAGCAGAACCGCGACTTCCCAAACCCATATGTTCTTCTGAGGCTAATTTCATATAGTAATAATACACGGTCATCACCTCATCTGAAGTTTCCATCTCCATGTCTGACGTATCAATGCTTTCCTCAATCATTGCAGAATGCCCGGTCTTTGTAATCTCAGATTCAGGATATTTAAAGAGAAGTTCCAAATTCTCTAATCTTTGGGGAATATCCTCTTCTGTACTTTCGCTAGTTTTTTCCTCACTATCTTTATTATTCAAATATTTCCAACCGAAATATCCACCAACTCCCAAAAGTATCAAAACAAAAACTACAATTAAAATTACAATTAGTGCAGTACTACTTGGTTTGGATTTTGCAGCTGGTTGAGCTGATTTAGTTTGTGGCTGAACTGCTCCAGGTTGCGATTGATTTTCTTCTCCCATCTTACCTCCACTCCCGATTTTCCCTATTGGGAAAGATCGGGAAAGCCCCGTACACTATGCTTCTGGGAATAACAGGATGCCTGTCCTCCGTAGCCTTGGCAAAGGATGGATAATCCGTTTTTCCAGAAAAGAGTGTTACTGGGGCGCGTTAATTAATATATTAATCAGTAAGTCCGCCGTCTTGCCCGCCGTAGCTTTATGCGAAGGCGGGAGTGCAATCTACTTGTAGATTTCAAATATTTTGAATACTACAAGAGATTGCTTGCCACCCCGTAGCCTTGGCGAAGGGTGGAACGCAGGCTGGACCTTTTATTAAATTATTGCAACTATATTTTAATTATAGCATTATCAAAGTTAAAGTTTCGGACTGTGAACACTAAACTATCAATAGACAATCTCTCAAATTTCATATCTTTATTTTAGCAGATTGCAAATATATTATTGACAAAAATAGATAAATGCAGTATAATAATTTGATTCCTATAAGGAGGCAACAAGATGAAGATGCTGAAATGGCTAGCTACAAGGATACAAAATACCTACTGGGTACGAAGAATTGCCTGGTGGATAATCGGACCACCTGATCTGTATCTCCTGGTAAGGCACAAGAAATGCGACTCTCAAAAGGTTGGAGCAGGAACAACCTGGAAAGAAGGTGTGACATTCGACTGTCACAAATGCAATTGTCTTACTAATGAGGAGCGAATAGAGCTCCGGCTTATCCCAGCAAGTGAAGCACCAAACAATCCATTGGCAGTACTACATGCTGTTTTCTAAACAAACGAATCTCCGATTTCCCAAAGCACCCAAGGCGGTGCTTTTTTCATAATTAACTATTTAATTATTGTTCGAGTGAGGAAGGACGACGAGTCGAGAACTATGACTTCTCCAACGAAGCGTCCTGCATACGCAGGGCTTTCGAGTCGAAGAATAAAGGAAATTTTAAATTGTTTTATTTTAAAGCTTTAATGAATTCTTGGGCGATTTTTTCTTGACCAGAAATATTTGGATGAGTACAGTCATGCTCACTTACCTCATTTTTTCCAAGTATTGGAAAAATATCTACATAAATTAAATAATTATCAGAAGCTAGATCATAAATAATAGTATTAAAAGCTTGTATATATGCTTCTGCTGGTTGTTGTATCTCAGCATCAAAACTATTTTCTTCACAAATCGGGTAATTAGCGGTCTGCATTTTAATTAAATTCGGAATTGACCCTATCAGTATCGTAGTATCGTCATTCTTTATCTTATTAATAATAGACTGTAAATTTCTTCGAAATTCAGATATGGTAAAACCTCCGAGCACATCGTTTGCTCCTAACAAAACTGTAATATACTTGGGGTCGTAATCAGCAACTTTTGGAACTTGCTCTTTCAAAGCGTCCTGAGTCGTAGCACCAGATATTGATAAATTTACTGGCTGTAAATTATTACCCTGATTACGCAAATATAAGTAAAAACTGTTAATCTCTGTACCAGTCGAAAAACTATACTCTGGGTTATCACTACCCATCTCGGTTGAAAGCCCATTGGCTTGAGTAATACTATCTCCTAGGGCAACCAAATCTCCACTTTCTTCTTTTGTTTGAGTAGGGCTCTTCTCTGCTGTATCACTAACTTGTTTTTCATTTCCAAGCCAAAGATAAAACCAAATACCTAGTCCAATAATCAGTATCGAAATACATATACTTATAATCCACCAGATTTTTGTCCTCCATCCGCTAGGGGACAAAGCGGGTTTTGTTTCTGATTCCATATTAAATAATTACTAATATTATAAATACTATTAAGGTAATTACAAATATCCAAAGCACAGTATACAAAAGTAATTGAACTGCTTCTTTTTTCTTTTCATCAAGATAGAGAATTATGGGTTTACCAAGAACTAAAATCCCTACGATCAGAGCCGAGAGCACAAAGAGCAGAAGGAATGCGATCGGCCCCCAAACATTATTCATCTTGCCAAAAATCTGTTCACCGTAATTCATAAGCAAAGCTACTAAAAATATATAAATTAAGACTCCAAATGAATGAACAATACTATATTTTAATAATTTTTTATTCATATTTATCCCTTAATTCATTTCAATGTGACGGAACACTCGGGTCTGAAACCTTTTGAGATTTAATATATTCATAAATCATCTAACCGATTTATACCCGCCCAAAACTCCTTTTTTGGAAAGCACAATTTGCCACAACTGAGTTTTTCTGACTCGAAATAATCCGGCGCAAACCAATAAATAGTATCTCCACATCCGATAAAATCTTTCATCGTAATTTGATTTTATTTTGTCCCAATTATCTTCAAAATTCTTATGCCAAGTCATAAGGGTTTTGTCATAATCATCTCCAAAATTATGCCAGTCTTCCATTATAAACAATCCTTCAGTGGATTTGCCGATCTGTGCGATCGACGGAAGCATGCTGTTAGGAAAAATATATTTATCAATCCATGGATCCGTTCCTCTTGCGGAATGATTGCCGCCGATCGTATGCAACAAGAACAAACCATCATCCTTAAGAGCATTATGGGCGACTTTCATAAAAGTCCGGTAATTCTTATACCCCACATGTTCAAACATTCCCAAAGACACAATCTGGTCGAATTTTTCTTTTTCATTTATATCGCGGTAGTCTTGGAGCCTGGTTTCCGCGGAAAAATTTTCGTATAATTTATCGGCTAATTCTTTTTGCTCTTTTGAAACCGTGATCCCCAGCGCGCTTACCCCGTACTTTTCGGCGGCAAATCCGATAAAACTTCCCCAGCCGGACCCGATGTCGAGCACTCTTTGCCCGCGCTTAAGATCAATCTTTTTACAAACAAGGTCCAGCTTTGCTTCCTGCGCTTCATTTAGATCTTTTGCGTTTTCCCAATAACCGCAAGTATAGGTTAAACGTTTATCAAGCATGGCACGATATAAATCATTACCAACGTCATAATGACGCTTTCCTATTTCAAAAGCCTTTGATTTTCTCCCGGGGTTCAAGACTAAGTTCCAGCCAATTTTTAAAATTAAGCCAAGGTTTTTTTTGATTTTATTATCAAGTTCGGCCGCAAGTATTTTATGGAAAAGCTGGTCAAGGTTTTCGCAATCCCACCAACCGTCCATATAAGATTCACCGAGCCCTAATGCCCCTTCTCGCAAGACGCGGCTATAAAAATTTTCATTATGTATTTGCAGATCGCATGGGTTATTTCCATTTACTGTGATGCCCGCGCTAGATAACAATGATTCGACAATTTGTTTTTCTTTCATATTAATTGTTTAATATTATTCAATTGTTTTTTCCCAAGTAAGATACTCATATACACTCGACCAGATAAACCTGAAACTCAAAGCAAACAACAGTTCTTCGAGGGGGATGCCCAAAATCAAAATTCCGAAAAATATCATGCCAAGGCGCTTTGCGCCGAGACTACTTCTTACGTTTTCACAAAAAGTGAAACTTGGCGGAGAGGAAGGGATTCCTCTTCACTCCGATTCAGAGCCCGGGTGCTACACACACAAAGCTCCAAGTTTTCGCTTTGTACTCACACCCTTCGAATCCCATTTTATTATATGATTCTGGCGTCGCGTATACATATGCACGCGACAGCCACGTTTCCGTTTTGCTTTGCAAAACAGGATATACGTGGCGGAGAGGAAGGGATTCGAACCCTTGATACCCTTGCGGATATACGCGCTTTCCAAGCGCGCGCAATAAACCACTATGCGACCTCTCCATACATATTGACCAACTTTTTAAATGCATTACCACCTTTATACGCCTTGATTTGCTTTTCTCTCAACCAAGCTGATCGCTTATCTAGATACTTTTCCCTATGTATTACTTTCCACGGACGGTATGGCTTAGTAGACTTATTAGCTCCACTATTATGATGACGTAAGCGATCATCTATATCTTCTGTCATACCAATATAATGCCTATTTGTTCCACTTTCTAAAATATAAACTATATACATATTCTTTAATTTTAAACCACCCACCGCATTCTGCGGGGTCCCGCCAGGGGCGGTGATATGCGACCTCTCCATGCAAAAATTAAACCATTTTTCAGATAGGGGATAAATAAGTATTTTTAAAACATTTAAGTTTTATTTATTTTGAATTTCTTTATCAAGTAATATTCTTTTTTCTATAGAAGCTACAAGTAGGCGGGTTTTTTCTATTACATCTGGGTTTACTGAAATAGAAGTGGCTCCGTTCTGAACAAAAAGCTGAACTACTTCTGGAAAATTGGATGGAGCTTGCCCACAAATAGATACGGTTTTTCCTGCTTCACAAGTTTTACGAATCAATCTAGCCATTGATTGCATTACAGAAGAATCTCTTTCATCAAATTCTTCTGCTAACTTAGCATTATCTCTATCAACTCCCAAAGTAAGCTGAGTTAGGTCATTGGATCCTATGGATATTCCATCAATATCGCAAGCCAAAAATTCTTCAATCAATATAACATTTGATGGTACTTCTGCCATCATAAATACTTTGAAATCTTTGGTTTCTCGAATACCGGACTTATCCACAAGCTTAAGTACTTCCTTTAATTCTGATACAGTTCTTACAAACGGAATCATTAAGTGAAGATTGTTTAAATTAGCTTTGTGAATTTTTTTAATAGCTTGAAGCTCTAGGTCAAATAAATCTGGTTCTTTTAAGTATCTTGCTGCTCCCCTGTATCCTATCATTGGATTTTCTTCTTCAGCTTCGAACTTATCACCACCTTTTAAATTTCTATATTCATTTGTCTTAAAATCAGTGGAACGATATATAACCGGACGGCCCTGAAAAGCTATTGCAAACTTCTCCAAACCGCTAGCTAAGTTATCCACAAACTCACTAGATTTACCGTCTTTTATGATAGCTCTTGGATGCTTACCCATGTCTGCGATAATAAACTCAGCTCTCAAGAGCCCAACGCCATCTACGGGTCTTTGAGCAACTGCATCAGCTAAATCTGGTTGAGCTAAATTTACATATATCTTAGTTGCGGTAACCGGCATCTCATATTGATATCTTGAGGTTCCCAAATCTTCACGAACTGTTTTTTCTTTTGTACCAGATACTTCACCTTCATAAACCATTCCTTTTGCTCCATCTACACTAATCATTTGATCGTTTTTCAAATCTTTGGTAGCGGTGTCAGTACCTACTACACAAGGAATCCCCAACTCTCTAGACACTATTGCTGCATGACAAGTTCTCCCACCTTTATCAGTTACTATAGCTGTAGCTCTTTTCATAGCTGGTACAAAGTCAGGGGTGGTCATCTCAGTAACTAATACATCGCCATCTTTTATTTTATCTATCTCGTCTGCACCATGAATTACAACAACCTTTCCAAAACCTATGCCCACACTGGCTGCAGCTCCTTTTAGTATTACTTTGGCATCTGCTACCTTTGTTTTTGGTTGACTTGAATCAGTCATCTTTTCTAAAGTTGTCACTGGGCGAGACTGCAACATAAATACTTTATCATTTTCTACAGCCCATTCAGTATCTTGAGGAAAATCATAATGACTCTCAATTTTTTTTGCTAGTTCAGCTAATTCTAATATTGCTTTATCAGATATTTTAGGTTTATTTTTTTCATCATTAGTCAGAGCTATGTGCTCATCTTTTTCATTTACTTTTTTAATCTGCCATTCTTGTTGATTTATTTCGCGATCAACTATCTTCATAGTTTTTTTATCCACTAAAAAACGATCCGGAGTAATAGAACCAGATACCACGGTTTCCCCTAAACCCAAACCTGCTTCTATCATTATCTTGGTCTTGTTGTTAGTCACCGGATCAATAGTAAACATGATCCCAGCAGCATCAGCTTGCACCATTAGTTGTACTGGCACAGCTATACCTACTTTCATGTGATCAAATTTTTTCTCTACGCGATAAAATATAGCTCGTGCTGTAAATAAAGATGCCCAACAGTCCTTGACTGCCTTTAATAAGTTGTCTTCACCTTTTATATTTAAATAGGTAGCTTGTTGCCCAGCAAACGAAGCTTCTGGTAAATCTTCAGCAGTAGCTGAAGATCGAACTGCTACATATATATTATTTCCTAGGTTTTTATAAGCTTTTAGTATTGTATCTTGAGTCTGCTGAGAAATTTTACCTTGTATTATCAAACTCTGCACTTCTTTTGCTATTGACTGTAAAGCTTTAGAATCGTGCACATCTAAATTTGATAGTTTATTCTTAATTTTTTCTCTTAGATTATTCTGGTCTAAAAAGTCAAAGTAGGCATCAGCAGTTACTGAGAATCCGTCAGGTACAGGTAACCCCGCATTTAACATTTCTCCAAGATTGGCTGACTTACCACCAACCTCGGCTATATCTTTTTTGGTAGTATCTCGAAAAATTTTAATTATTTGCATAAATCTCCTTACATTATTGATATACTTATTTAGTATAAAATAAATGATCTGATTTGGAAAATAAAACAGACCCTAGAAACAAGGTCTGTTTTTTTAACTCTAAATTATTTTAGAATTTAAAGGACTCTGCCCAACCACCGAGAACCGGTAGTTTCCAGTATTTTCCAGACAGAGCTTGGATCAAACCGATCAAGGCAAAAATCCCTACTACCATCCAGATAATCCACACTATCCAACCTAAGAACAATGCCCCATACAATGAAGCAATCAACACAAAATTGATTATCCAAAGAATAACTTCAACAATGAATAACACCATACCCTGTTTAGCGTGAAACATAGCAAACTTACTATCTTTCTTTGCCAATAATGGGACTAGAAATAAGATTCCTAAGTATGCAATACCTCCCATTACTTTTTCATCACTAGTAGGTTCTCCACTTGATGCGATTGGTGCTGTTTCTTCTGGCATATATTCCTCCTTAATTTAATTTATACGACTACGACCAACTCTAATTTAAGAATAATGAAATTGTTGTATGTTGTCAACCTAATTTCCCTCTCTGTCTTAATTAAGACGGGGATTTTTTATGCTAAAATTTCTAATAACTAATAACAAGTAACTAAGTAACTTCCTTAATTACTGACCAAGGATAACCCTTTCTGGCTAATAAGTTTTGTAATTTTTGCTTTTTCTCTAGTTCTGAAATGCTGGAATATCGGGATTGAAATTTTTGTATGATTTTTCTAGCTTTTTCCAACTCCTGCTCTTCAGTTATACTACTGAGGGTACTTTGAATTTGTTTTGAATCAATATGTTTCTGATACAGTTCATACTCTATCTGACGCTTACTTTTCAACTTATAATTACTTGTATCAATCCAATAGTTACAGAAGTCGCTGTCTTTTAATAATTGCTTTTTCTCTAGTTCTTCAATAACTTCTTCAACTATTTTCTTTGGAAATTTTTGACCGAGTCTCAACTCGATCTCACGCTTACTTCGAGGTCGGATTCCCAAAAGATTGTATGCCGAATTACACGCCTTAACAGCTTGATCAAAATCATATACATCCTGTAACTTTTCTTTACTAAACTCTTGACCTTTTTTTAAGTTAAATTTAATGAATGTATCTTCGTAAATAGAAAAAACTAAAGTATCATCAATGTAAAGATTGAACTTACGACCTCTCTTTTGTTTCTCAATTTTTGATAATTTACCGTTATTTAGTATCACTGTCGATTTTTCGGATTTTTTTCTCAATGTCTTGTTTTAATTTGGGGTGATCAGATAAGTATTGTTTAGCTGCTTCGCGACCCTGACCAATTTTGGTTTTATCATGTTCATACCAAGCACCGCTTTTCTGAACAATACCCAAATTTGTTCCTATGTCTAGAATTTCACCTTCCTGAGATATGCCTTGTTTATACATTATGTCGAAAAGGGCGACCCGAAAAGGAGCTGAAACTTTATTTTTTACAACTTTTACTTTTGTATTATTACCGATTATATTTTCACCTTCTTTGATTTGACCAATTCTGCGTATATCTAATCGTACAGATGAATAAAATTTTAACGCCATACCTCCTGGAGTTGTTTCTGGATTGCCAAACATAACTCCTATTTTCATACGCAGTTGGTTGGTAAATATTACGCTGGATTTGGATTTGCTTATTGCGCCAGCCAGTTTACGTAAGGCTTGCGACATTAACCTTGCCTGTAATCCCATTTGAGCTTCTCCCATCTCTCCTTCAATCTCCACTTTTGGCACTAGTGCCGCTACTGAATCAATAACAACTATATCTACTGCATTTGAACGGACCAAAGTCTCGGTTATCTCCAAAGCTTGTTCTCCGGTATCAGGTTGAGAAATTAAAAGCTTGTTTAAATCTACTCCAATATTTTTTGCGTATTCTGGATCAAAAGAATGTTCAGCATCAATTAAAGCAGCGATGCCACCCCTTTTTTGAGCTTCAGATATCATATGTAATACTAATGTACTTTTCCCAGAAGATTCCGGTCCAAAAACTTCAATTATTCTACCCTTGGGAATACCCCCTATACCCAAAGCTAAATCAAGAGAGAGCGAACCTGTCGGGATTGCTTCCACAGAAAGTTTTTGTTTACTGTCTCCCATTTTCATAATTGCACCTTTTCCAAATTGTTTTTCGATCTGTTCCAATGCAAGATCTATAGCTTTTGGTTTTTGATTCTCTTCTTTTGGCATGATCACCTCAAATTTTAATTATTAAGTAAGTATACTAGGTATTTATTTTATTATATCTACGATTTTTTCTCAATTACAATAAAAGTTATTTCTTAAAATCGTCTTTAGTATATTTAAGAGTTTTGGTTTGATTTTTTGCGCCCGCCATTCCCAAATCCTTACCGTTTAAAAATATATGTAAACTACCTGCGTTAGTAGTATTCACACTAAAATTATTAGTAGCGAAAAACTGTTGTCTGGTTTTTGCAAGCATCACTCCGCGAAATATTAATTTTTGATCTGCGTATACCATTACCCAGCTTGAAGCAGGCCCTGCTTCCAAAGATAAGTTTAGTCCGTCATCTAATTCTGCTCCAAGTACTTCTGGATTTAATTTTGGTAGTTGAGCTATCACAGTAATAGTTTTTTTTGTCTGTTTGCCTAATTTGTTTTCAGAGATCAATTCCAAAAGGTTAACGCCTTCTTTTAATCGAATCTCCACTTCAAACTCTCCCATGGTATCTATACCAACAGCTTGCTGATTCAAAAACAGATTGGACCCAGCATCGGTTTTTCCTGTCAACTTAATACTAGATGCAGTGATCTCGGTTTTAGAACTATCTGGGTTTGTAAGTTTGATTTCTGGTGCAGCAGCAAAACCAGAGACCTGAAACCACAGGTAACTTCCAAACACTACAATCACTAGTCCGACTATAAAACTAGCTATCTTGGTTGGAGTGAGAACAAAAATCGGTTTTTGTAAATCTTTTTTGGGCGAAAAGTTAGATTCAAACTTGGAAGACTCAAATTCACCCTCCTGTCTATACTGGGAAAGTAGTTCAGATACAGGCAGGTTTAAAACTCTAGCATATGTACGAATAAAACACTTAATATAAGTTGAGGAGGGTAAGCTAGTGTAATCATTATTTTCTAAAGCTTCTAGATATTTTTGTTTGATTTTGGTTATGTGTTCTGCCTGCTCTAAAGACAGCTCGACCTTAAGTCGAGCTTTTCTAAGCTCCTCTCCAAGAGTTAATCTATTGACAATTTTTTTGGTAGTAAAAGTATTCATAAATATTTAGTTATTGAGTTATTGGGTTATTAAATTATTAAGTATAATTTTTAGTGCTTAGTAACTCAATCACTTAATAACTTAGTAACTTACTTTGATTAGTCATCAAATCTGAATTCTCCGCTTTTGTCAATCAAAACTTCCCGTGGACGTGCACCGTCAGCTGGTCCAACCACACCTTTTTCTTCCAACATATCCAGAAGACGGGCAGCTCGAGCATATCCTATTCGTAATCGGCGTTGGAGTAATGATGCTGAAGCTTTTTGAGATATAACTACCAGCTTTTTGGCTTCCTCAAATAATTCATCCTCAAAGTCGCCGACATCAACTCCGTTTATACCTGCAGCTTTAGCTCTAAAATCCAAAATCTCATTATTATAATCTACTTTTTGTTTGTTTCTCCAGAAATTAGCTATTGTATTTACTTCTTTTTCAGAAATAAAAGCGCCTTGTATTCTTTTAGGTTTTCCTGTATCAGAAGCGATGTATAACATATCTCCGTTACCCAGTAATTTTTCCGCACCGCTCATATCCAAAATAGTTCTGGAGTCCACTTGGCTCGCCACTGCAAATGCAACCCTAGAAGTTATGTTAGCTTTAATCAATCCGGTAATTACTTCTACTGATGGTCTTTGGGTGGCGATTATTAAATGAATTCCTACGGCTCGGGCTTTTTGAGCCAAACGAACTATGGAACCTTCAACTTCCCGGGCTGAAAGTGCTATCAAATCTGCTAATTCATCGATAATTACTATCATGAAAGGCATTGGTTCTTTTTGGTTTTTATTGTAAGCCTCCAAATTGCGTTTGCCGGTTTTAGCTAATGTCTTATATCTCTCTTCCATTTCATTAACTAACCAGCGCAATACATTAATGGTTTTATCCACCTCTGTAACTGCTGGAATAAGTAGATGGGGAATACCGTTGTATGCAGCAAATTCAACTCTTTTGGGATCAACCAAAATAATTTTTAAAGTATTGGGAGTGTGTTGAAATAATAGTGAGGTAATGATTGAATTTAAACATACGCTTTTACCAGACCCAGTAGAACCAGCTATCAACAAGTGGGGCATACCCGTAAGATCAGCTGTAATAACTTCTCCAGCTACATCTTGACCAAGTGCAAAATTTAAGTTTTTGTCTGATTTTTTTATATCACCAGTTTCAAAAATACTCCTCATTCGGACTATGGCCGGTACTTTATTGGGAATTTCAATCCCAACTACACTTTTTCCAGGAATCGGAGCCTCTATACGAATTGGATGAGCAGCTAAAGCCAAAGCAATATCATTAGCTCGAGCAGTAATTTGATTTAATTTAACCGAAGGAGCTGGTTTTAAAGTATGTTGGGTTACAGTAGGCCCTATATGAATTTCATTCATGGCTACATCTATATTGAAGTTAGCTAATGTACTTTTTATCTTATCGCTATTAGCTTTTGTGTCTCCGCTTTTCGGTTCAGTAGTTTTTTCCTCAAATATAGTTATAGGTGGGAGATCATACTCCTGATCAAGTGCTGATGGAGCTGAGGTATCGAGTCTTTCTTCTGGTTTCTTAGCTTGACGAAGTTTAAATATTGAAAATCCCTGATAAGCTGGTTTGATAATTTTACCTTGTTCTTCCCCTTCGGTCTTTTCCCGTCTAAATATACTAAATAATTTATTAATTAAATCACCAAGCGAAATATTAAATATCAACACAATGGAGATTAGTAATATCCCAATAAAAATTATCACAGCTCCAATTTGACCAAAGATGTTTGTAACTATTAAAGCAGTACTAAAACCTAATAAACCTCCGCCTGCCCCTGCTTGAGCAACGTTTAAAGCAAGTGAATTGGGAATATATAAATGCAATAAAGAGCTACTTGCAAGAACAAATAAAATTGTACCGAATATTGAGTATTGACGAAGTGGAGAGTTTTTTATAAATATAAACCAGCCCCCATAAACTAGCAAAAACAGAGGTAAAATATAAGCTAGTTGTCCGAATATTATCTGCAAAAATTGACCAACTAGATTTCCAATACTGCCAGCAAAACCAAATACTGCTAGTATCAATATCAAGCCCAAGATCATTAGTATAAACCCAACTAATTCCTGACGAATTTCTGGATTTAAACCTTCTTCTTTATTTTGAGATAGCAGTCCAACTGTTTTTTTGGGTCTGCCTACTCTACGTTTTCGAGCCACTTTTAACCCTCCGCTACTGAGTTCCGCCTGAATTGTCGGAAGCTCAGTAAGTCCCGCTCAGCGGGACGCTATTTAAGTCCGCCTGTCATCAAATCTGTTTTGAGAAGAGAATAAGTTTTCTATTTCTCGGAAAGATTACTCGCCAGCCATAGCTTTATGCGACGGCTGGAACGCAGGCTGGACACTGTTAAGCCCCTCGTAATTACTCGACACGGGATGAGAATGAATAATTCTATATGGAATACTCGGGTAATGAAGTGGGGCGCTTACTCATTAAATATTAAATTTACCCAAAATATGTGCTCTACTTATTTTAACAGTTTTTTATAAATAATGTATACAGAGAAATTAGCGCTTTAGTTCAATTACTACTGGGAGTACCATAGGTTCTCTTTTGGTTTCGTTGTAAATAAACTTGGTCAAGTCGTCCCGCATCAAGTTTTTCATAGTACTTATGTCCCCTCGATATTGACGATAATATCGGTGAACTAAATTTTTTATTTCATTTCGGATTTTATGTACTAAATCTTCTGCTTCTCGCATATAAATAAATCCTCGAGAAATAATATCCGGACTGGTTAAAAGATTACCTTCTTTATCAACTGTAACAATAGCTACTACTATACCAGCGCTTGCCATAGCTCTTCGGTCTCGAAGCACGATGTTACCAACATCTCCAATCCCCAATCCATCTACCAGAACATAACCAGCAGGAACCCGTCTTCTAACAGGATAAATTTGATCATTATCCATTTCCAGCACTCTACCGTTTTCTATAACACTAATGTTTTTTTCAGGAATCCCCGTTGCTTTAGCTAAATCAGAGTGTAAAACTAAATGATGATACTCTCCGTGAATAGGTACAAAGAATTTTGGTTTAACTAATTCGATAACTTGTTTGAGTTCATCCTTATAGGCATGACCGGAAACATGTACATCTACATCCCGACCGTACATAACATGTGCGCCTCTACGAAACAAATCATTAACAGTATCTTGAATTGCTTCTTCATTACCCGGAATAGGAGAAGCCGAGATTATAATAGTATCGCCACGTTTAATTTGAATTTGTTTGTGCTCTCCGCGAGCCATTCTCACAAGAGCTGAAAGCTCCTGTCCTTGACTTCCAGTACATAAGACTACCAGTTCACGATCATTTATTTTATTAGCTTTACGAATGTCTACAATAGTGTTTTTGGGTACATTTAAATAACCGAGTCGGATAGCCATCTCTACATTATCCACCATACTTCTACCAGATACAGCGACTTTACGCCCATGCTTATGCGCGACATCGATCACTTGCTGTATTCTGTGCAAAAGTGATGCAAAAGATGTAACAATTACTCTACCGTTAGCTTTTTTGATGATTTCGTCAAATGTTTTACCGATCTCTTTTTCGGAAATTGTGGAACCTGGTGTATCTGCTCGTGAACTATCAGAAAACAATGCAAGCACACCTTCTTTGGAAGCTTTTTCTAACGTAGGTATATCAAATAAACGATTATCTATCGGGGTTTTATCGATTTTAAAATCAGTCAACCAAACTAAATTGCCTACTGGAGTTTTAATAACAAAACCAATGGAATCCGGAAAACTATGTGTAGTTTGAAACGGTTCTACTTCAAACACTCCAAACTTTAGTTTGTCATGAACATTTATTTTATGTACTTCGATTTTGGATATATTAAATTCTTTAAGCTTTACGTCTATAAAACCTTTGGTTAACCGGGTTGCATAAATAGGCATACCCAAAAGTGGGGCGAGATACGGTATTGCACCGATATGATCTTCATGACCATGGGTTACCAACATACCACGAATCTTATCTTTGTTGTCTTCGAGGTATTTAATGTTTGGGATTGCAAAATCTACTCCAAGCATCTCTTTTCTTGGAAACATCATTCCGCAATCAATAATTATAATATCGTCTTCGTATTCTAAAACAGCCATATTCTTTCCAAATTCACCTAACCCTCCTAGAGGAATAAATTTCAATTTGGATTTAGCTATTTCTGGAATTGATTTATAATTACTGGGTTTCTTCTGAAATTTATTTTCGTTATAATAGTTCATATTTCTATCCTTCCTAAATCTCAAACTATACTAAGTCTGAGATCTTATATTAAGTTCAATCAAATAGTTCGTTTTATTTAATCAATAATTTTATTACTTATGTTTTTTAGTTTATTTGGTTGATAAACTAATTCGATTTTTTTCTTTATCAATACCGATAATTTTTACTTCTGCTTTGTCACCCACTTTATATCTATCACCGATACTATTAATTCTCTCTTTTGCTATTTGAGATATATGCACCATACCATCTAAGTTAGGTGCAAATTTTACTATCATACCGATCTCTTTACCAAATCGGTCTTTGACGATTTGTATAACTTGACCCTGATAGCTCTGACCTACGACTGGCTCCATAGTAACTGATTTAACCATGGAGATGGCCTTGGTGCTCATTTCTGGATCAGTGGAAGATACCAAAACCGTACCGTCTTCTTCAATATCAATAGATATGACTTCTTTTCCGCCTGATTCTTCAATGATTTTATTTATTACTTTACCACCTGGACCAATTAAGTCACCGATCTTTTCAGGACTAATTTGCAGCTTTTCAATCCTAGGCGCGTACGGCGATAACTCAGCTCTGGGTTTGGCAATTATTTCAGACATTTGAGCTAGGATCTTATCTCTAGCTTTTTTGGATCTTGTCATAGCTTCTTGGATGATATCGATATCTAGACCAGCTATCTTCATATCCAACTGAATTGCCGTTATACCGAGTTTGGTACCAGCAATTTTAAAATCCATATCTCCATAAAAATCTTCCAGACCCTGCAAGTCAGTTAGTATTTTATATTTATTGTGTTCGCTGTCAGAGACCAAACCCATGGCAACTCCGGCAACCGGATTTTTAATAGGAACACCTGCATCCATCAAAGCCATAGTTGAACCACAAGTTGCTGCCATTGAACTGGAACCATTTGATGATAATATTTCAGAAACTAATCTAATCGTATAAGGAAACTCTTCTTTATTTGGTATTACCGGTTCCAAAGCTTTTTCAGCCAAAGAGCCGTGTCCGATTTCACGACGACTTGCACCACGCATTGGTTTAATTTCACCAGTAGAATACGGTGGAAAGTTATAGTGATGCATATATCTTTTTGTACCTTCTACTTCCATAGTCTCTATTATTTGCTCTTCGCCAGGTGAACCAAGAGTTGCAATAGTCAACGCCTGAGTCTCCCCCCTACTAAACAGAGCAGAGCCGTGAGTTCTTGGTAAAAGCCCAATCTCTATATCTATATTACGAGTCTCATCTATCTTTCTACCATCAGGACGGAGCTCATCATTTAATATTGCACTTCTTATCTCAACAGCTATCAAACTGTCCAAAGCCGACTTTAAATCTATCTGTTTATAATTTCCCTCAAAATTTTCCAATACTTCAGCTTGAAATTCAGCCAATCTTTCTCGTTTTTTAATCTGGTCAAGCTCTCGAACTGCCTTGGCTAGTTTTCCACCAAGATATTTTTTAACTTCTGAAACTATTTCATCCTCTACTTCCTCTTGTTTTTGTACTGCAGCTACTTTTTTGGCTAAATCTTTTTGTAATTTAATAATGGGTTGGTAGGACCGGTGAGCAAATTGAATAGCTTCCAGCATAGTTTTTTCTGGGACCTCATTAGCTTTGGCCTCAACCATCATTACTTTTTTATCAGTACCGGCGACGACCAGATTTAAAGGACTTTCTTGTGTTTGTTTAGAGCCAGGATTAAGAATAAACTTATTATCTTTATCCATACCAACTCTGGATGCTCCAATTGGCCCTTCAAATGGAGCGCCAGCAATAATTAAAGCAGCTGACGCACCGATCATAGCTGCTAGATCTACATCATGTTCCAGATCTACAGAGAGTGCGGTAAGTACAATTTGTACATCATTGCGATAACCTTTGGGAAACAAAGGTCGTATAGGACGATCAATAAGACGAGCTGTCAGGACAGCTTTATCAGACGGTCTGCCTTCTCTTTTTATAAATCGTGAACCAGAGATTTTTCCTGCAGCATATAATCTCTCTTCATAATCTACAAGCATAGGAAAAAAATCATTTGATTCTTTTGGCTCATCAGCTATACAAACTGAAGCTAAGATCACGGTGTCACCTACTTTTACAGTAGCTGCACCATCAGCTAATCCGGCCATTTTACCAGTCTCTATTACTAGCTCTTTTCCATTTATTTGGGTCTTAAATTGTTGTTTACTTCTCATTTTATTACTGTGATTTGCGGCTATATCTGTATAGCAAAATTAGTTATAGAACTTATACTAATAATTACAAATTTTCATTATTTTTTTAATTTTAAATCAGTGGTTAATGATTCGTACTGTTTTTTATCTTTTTGGAATAGATAATCGAGCAATCTTCGACGTTTGCCGACCATTTTCAAAAGTCCGACCCGGGAGTCATGGTCTTGTTTGTGTTTTTTTAGATGTCCGGTTAGCTCTTTTATTCTTTCAGAAAGTAACGCTATCTGGATACCCGTTGATCCAGTATCTTGTTTGTGAGCCCGGTATTTATCTACTGGTTTTGATCCAGATTTTTTTACAGTTGTTTTCGCCATTATTGTTAAATTATAGAACTAATTATATCAGAATGCAAATTATTTATCAAGGTTTTGATCTCCGATCTGTGATTTCAAGTTAGAACTTGAATCTTGTTTTTGATATTCTCGGATTTTTTTCAGTACATGTCTTTCTGCTTCAGCTAAACCCATCTCTGAAATACTGAAACCAGCAGCTTGTTTGTGACCTCCACCTCCAAATAAGCCCGCTATTTCTGAAGCATCTACTACTTTTGAAGTGCGCACACTACCAAAAATTCCTGTCTCTCGTTCTGAAAGCAAAAATATGATCTCGGCGTTTGGTGCAGCTACCATAAGCTCATCTATGGCTCCAGAAATTTCACCCTCACGAGCTCCACATTGATCTAAGTCTCGAGCTGCAACCAAAGACCAAACAAATTTATGATCGCGGTCTTCACGAATACCAGCTAGAATCCTACCCCACAATCTAAGGGTTGACAGAGGTTTGGTTTTATATATATTTTTTATGATATCCTGTTGTCGAGCCCCAGCTGCAACCAGTTGTGCAGCAACTGTCAAAGATTTTGGCGTAGTATTAGCGTTTTGAAAACTGCTTGTATCAGTTATAATTCCCATCAAAAGCGCTGTGGCAATTTCCTCATCTAAGACAGGAGTGTCACCACCCAATGACTCCAAAAGGGCCAGAACTATTTCACAAGTAGCAGTAGCAGTGATATCCACCAAATTTACTTTACCGTATTGTTCATTTGATACATGGTGATCGATATTGATAACCGGTACTTCATAAAATAAATTTGCGTTTTTATCATACAATTCACCGAGTTGTTCAATGTCTGGGGTGTCAAGTACAATTATTAAATCATACGGATGTTTGCCAGCATCAAAAGATACATGTTCGGCTGTAAAATTACCTTTACTTGGAGTGATCACGATATTTAATTTATCGCCTTCAATTTTATAACCCAAATTACCGACTTGAGTATCCTTAGTATTTACACTAATTATAAAATCTCGGGAGTGCTCAAGCTTATTAGAAATATGCTCCATGGCTGAAATAAATTTATAACTGGCAGATATCTCACCTTCAGCTACAGCTGTAACTTGTTTTTGTAATTTGCGAAAAGCTAAAAGCAGGGCTAGTTCAGCACCAAGACCGTCCCCATCAGGATTACGATGGGTCAAAAGTAAGATATTTTTGCTTTTGCGAACAAGATCAGTTATTTGTTGTTTGGGATTTAATTCCATTTATCTTTTTCCTTGTTAGCCCTGTACCAAATGATACGGGGTTAGCCCCAAATTATTTTTATTTTATCCTGAGTTTATCAAAGGAGAATGGATTAGTGTATTATAAATTTCTAAAAAAATCAAATATTAGAAGAATTATTATATAAAGAAAAAATTAACGTGTCAACCCCGCACCACTTTCTGACATGGAATACGGATGAATAATCAGATATGGAATATTCAAAAAGGTGGTACTGGGGTCAAGCATGCGAGTTAGCAAATAGCTTATAGCGTATGGCCACAAATAGCATATAAAGTTATCAGTTATTGGTTACCTGCCTCGCTCGCCTTGATCCGCGAGTCGAAGCAGGCCTGACGCGAGTCAAGGCGGGCTGGTTACTAGTGAAATAAAAAAATAAAAAGCCGGCGCATACACGCCGGATTGATTTCTGAAATCTAAAAACTGTTTCCGAGAAGAATTAGAACTAAGCGTTAGGGGTCTCCTCAAGTAAAACCTCTACCCCCGGAAGCTTTTTGCCAGCCAAGAGTTCCAAGCTGGCTCCCCCGCCAGTAGAAACATGGTCAAAATAGGAATTAAGACCAAATCGATTAATCGCTTGCATGGTGTCACCACCACCAGCCACTGAGAAGGATCCACTGAGGGCTATTGCTCTTGCTACTGCCAAGGTGCCTCCGCCGTATCTCCTATTTTCAAAACGACCCATTGGTCCATTCCAAATAACTGAACCAGCTTTTTCCAAAATTGCGGAAAAAGCCTTTCGGGTAGACGGACCAATGTCAAAGATTTTTAGATTCTCGGGAACACCCGGGATTGAGTCCGTTATTCTCGGATCTGCGTCTTCATCTAATGCCACAAGGAAATCTCTAGGTACTTCGATGCGATAACCACACTGATCCTGATTTTTAAGAATCTCCGTGGCTCTGGAAATCACCTTGTCTGAAATAGCTAAATTAGCAATCTCGATACCTTGGGCTTGAAGAAAAACCTGACCCGTGACTCCTCCCAAAACAAAGGTGTGGGCTCGGGGTGCCAAGAATTCAATAATCGGTAATTTCTCCTCCACCTTAGGTCCTCCTCCAAGTACCGCCACTAAAGGACCCTGGATGTCATCTTGCAATAAGAGATTTAACATCCGAAGTTCTCGATGCATCAAGAATCCTACATAGCTGTGTGCGGTTAAAGCTGGAATACCTTCGGTTGTAAGATGAGCCCTGTGTGCGGTACCGAAAGCATCGTTGCAGTAAATATGAATATTATCTGCAATTTTTTGAGCGATACGCTCGTCATTGTCAGTTTCTGCTGGCCAGAAACGAGGGTTTTCCAAAACCGCCATCTGACCTGATTCAAGCTGATTAAAAAAAGTTTTAAAATCAGCGTGCATCCAGTCTTCCAGTAGTGGAACAGGCATGCAAAGCAGCTGTTCAAAATATTTAGCAACTGGTTTTAAGCTAAATTCGGGTATAACTTTACCCTTTGGTCGTCCCAGATGACTCGTAACATAGACCCGGGCACCTTTTTGTAGTAACCAGTGTATAGTATGCAAGCTAGCTCGTATCCTTGTATCGTCGGCGATAACAAGTGGACCGTCTCCGTTTTTTGGTTGGAGTGGTACATTAAGATCGCATCTCAAGAATACAATTTTGCCTCGCACATCTACATCTCGAATATGTGGAAGTTGTAACAAGTGCAAGCCTCCTTTGAATTTTTTCTCCCTAATGTAAGGGGCAAATTTGAAATATTAGTATATCTGATACTTAACACATAGTCAATACTCTTGCCAAATTCTACAAGTAATGCTATACTTTTTTTATGTAAACATTGAGGAGATTAAATGCCGATAAAAATTTCAGCAAAAAAAAGAGTACGTGTTTATGCCAGACGAAAACTAGAAAATATCGCCCGCACTAGGGCGTACAAAGACGCTATCAGAACTTTTGAAAAAGCCATAGCTAGTAATGACAAAAAAACTAATGAAAAACTTAGTAGAGCCATTGCATTAATTGATAAAGCTAATAAAACTAATATAATTCACAAAAACAAAGCTGGCAGATTAAAGTCCAGAATAATGAAATTAGCTGCTAAAAAGAAAATCCAACCTATATCTGCAAAAATCAAACAAGATCAAAAAAAGGCAGTTGTTAAAAAAACTGAAAAAAAGATCGACAAAAAATCTGAGACAGAAAAGCCTAAAATAATCAGTAAGAAACCTGTAAAAAAATAAATTTATTGAAATTTGAATTTAAAACACCTCTCTCTGAGGTGTTTTTGTATGGAACTCCACGGGCATCCCACTACGCTAAAGCTACGAGGGACTGGTAGCCCGTGGTCCCTATCTTGACCCTCCTTCGCGTAAAGCTTCGGAGGGTTATCCGCCCCATATATAAAGAAAAAGAATTGTGACATCCCCCGTAGCAGAAGACGCATTCATCCTCGGGCAAAGCCCGAGGTCTTCTGCGAAGGGCGGATAAA
>JBDRDK010000013.1:0-2608 GCA_043820855.1 bacterium | reverse complement strand
CTTTTTTTATTAGTTCATCAAGCTCTTCCTCAGTGATACCGATAATATCTTTTGGATCAAGACCACTTTCTTTTAATAGATTGCGAGTTTCCGCAAGAGCATTTGGGTTGAGTTTTCCATCACCAAAGCGATATAAAATTTCATTTTTGTACACCTCATTCTTGATTTCATCAAGTTCTTCTTCGGTAGCACCAATATCTTCTGGATCAGCGTCAGTAGCTTCAAGCCATTCCCGTATCCTTTTATAAAGCCATACACATCCACACGATTCCTGGCCCTCAGGAAATCTACCTTCTGCTCTCTCTTCTCTTAATTGATTTAAAAAAAATTCAGCCTGTTCTATATTTTTTCTTTTTTCAACTTCTTCCTCAGATTCAGAACCATTTTCTGTTGGTGTAGGTTCTAATTCACTCATATTCCTCCTCTCTTATTACATCTAGTATTAATATTATATTATTCATAAAAAAACAACCAGCAAAATTGTTGGTTGTTTTTATCTCGTAAAAAATTATTTAAATTTTGAAATCAATGCCTTTGATGTTGAATTTCTTAAGGGATTCTTGCAGTACAGTTTTTAAAGTTGTTTTACCTTTTGTAGTTTTAAAGTACCGTTCTCGTCGTTTTGCATCTTCTTTGGATAAGTGAGCTTCAAAATAAATAAGTCTAAGGGGTAATCGTTTTGAGGTAGAAATATTTTTACCCCGTTTATGTTCCAATAACCTCCTTTTAATATTGTTGGTTGTACCAATATAAAATTTTTTATCTTTTAAGCTTAAAAGAATATAAATATAGGAAAGTTTCATTTATTTTATAGTAACAAAAAAACAGTTATTATACTGTTTTCTTTTGTAGCAGTGAACCACCTCAAGATAAATAAATTTGTAATAAGCCCTGAACCACTCACGATGTTCGGGTACAGGGCATGCGCCATCCACTTTTTTAAGATGGCTTCGCCATGCATCGGAACGAAGTGACTGGTGCATGGTTGCGGGGGTTGGAATTGCACCAACGACCTCCTGGTTATGAGCCAGACGAGCTACTACTGCTCCACCCCGCAATACTTACTGATTTTATCACTTTATATCTTATAAGTCAAGATTCAAAGAAGATTTGCCACCAGTCCAAATAGTTTGGGTTTGGTGGTTTGTTGTTTCTTTTTAAATTTGATAGAGAGTCAGTATTGTCAGAATCACCAGATGATTCTTTGTCTCTAGGTAATATGATTACTTTTTCGCCAGGTTTTTGATAACCGAGCTTGGCTCTGGCTTCGATTTCTTTGAAAGTATCACTTTTGAAATAATTGATCTGTTTTTCCAAATCTTGATTGGTTTGTTCTAATTTATCTATCTCTGAATATGAACGACTAATTTCTTGGTTTATTGCGTAATTACCAATAACTGATCTGATAAGTATTATGCTTAAATATATTACCAACCCTATAATAACTAGATTACCCACTGAAGAGCCAGAAAATATTTTTTCATACCAGGATTTTTCTTGTTTTGCTGTATCTGTGTATTTCATAGTATATATATTATAGCAAAATATGTTAACTATCGTTCTTCTCCCGAAATATCTGGGTCCGGGCTCTTAGTCCGGACCTTTTTCTTTGACTAGATAGGCTTGACAATGAATCTTTAATTATATAATATTATTCTTGTTTCTCCCGTAGCATATAAAGCGCTGAAAGTTATTTCCAATCAGGGACATTGGTTAAAGGACAAAACATGAAAGTTTTTATACCAATGAAGTAATAGTTTAGACGCGCTTGATAATCGACAGGCCACTCGAGATCGAGTGGCCTATTTTTATTGACAAAACTATGTTTTTCAGATACAATATATTTTCTTTGATCTATAACAAACGAGGTGAGAAATGGTTAAAAGACTTCAGATAGCTGAGATTGAATCTTTTATAGGGTACTGGTTTAGAAAAGTGAGTGAGTACATTCAAACAGCAGAATTCAATGAATCAGAAAAGTCCATATCCGGGACAATTATTTATGATCCTAGTAGTGCATTTATACAGGATCATACAGTATCAGGTGATGGTTTATTGGTTGTGCGGGGCACTGTAATTATTGAATCAGCTCTGGTACTTTTCTCTTTGCTTTGTGTTTTACATGGAGAAACAGGAAATCCTCGGCTTATTGAGATCGAAAAATTCAGATTCTCAAAAAAGGTTTTTGCGGGATCTGATGAACTTACAATCAAAGTAACTCAGACAAAAGCCGGAAGAGGTTTGGTGTTCGCAGATGTTATATGTTATGTTGCTGAACACATTGTTGCACGAGGTAAGTTGATCGGAGCTTCCGAATAATTATTGTTAATAATTTCACTTATGACGCCATTGGCGTCTTTTTTCTTATAATTTTATGCGTTGACTTTTAGGGAGAAAAAAGGTAAAATTTTAAAGTAGTTGGGACTGTTATCAATTATTAATAATACATTGATTATGGGACTGTAGGCCCAAAGGGCGGCCTTCGGTCTCCCGAAGGGAAGCCTTTGGCTCTCAGCGGTAATATTAAAACACAGTATGTATAGTGTATATTGGTTAAATAGTAAAAAAGATAAAAAATATTATATAGGATGTACATCTAAAAATCCGA
>JBDRDK010000012.1:0-3449 GCA_043820855.1 bacterium | reverse complement strand
GGATTTTGGATTCATAAATAACAGCAAGTGGAAGAAAATATTTTCAGATTACAGCGACGACACAATTTTAAGAGATTTGCAGGAATTGTTGAAAAATAAGATCATAAAAAAGGTTGGAAAAACAAAATCGGCAAGGTATGTATTGAGATGAAAATGATCGTATTGTTGTATTGTTAAATTGTTGAATGGTTGAAAATGGTAGAATTGGGGTATGAAAAAAAGGAAAGAGATTTACGCTTTTATTGACAGCCAGAATTTAAATTTAGGCGTAATATCGCAAGGATGGAAATTAGATTTTGCCAAATTTCGCATTTTCCTCAAAGATAAATATAAAGTAGTCAAAGCGTATCTTTTTATTGGGTTTATCCCTAAAAACAAAAATTTGTATGCCTTTTTGGAAAGGTCGGGCTACAAAATTATTTATAAGCCTGTTGTTGAATCAACTAAAAGTTCCAAGCCGGTTAAAGGGAATGTTGATGTGGAGTTAGTTCTTCATACCATGATTAAATTTCCAAAATATCAGAAAGCAATTATAGTTTCGGGCGATGGGGATTTCTATTGCTTGGCACAGTATTTAGAGAAGAAAAAGAAACTAGCGAAGATAATTGTCCCGAACAAACGGTATTCGTCGCTTCTGAGACAATTTGGAAAGTATATTGTTAATGTAGGCCTATTTAAAAATAAGGTGAAAACATAAAGAAGAGAGGCATTTGCGCGGGACGAAACCCTTTGCTAGTCCTCTCATCGTGATTGAGTTTATACTATCATAAATAATGGATAAAAGTCAAGCACCTGTTACGAAGAGTTAGACGACGAAACAATCTCATTTGGTATTTTGGGGCCCGACCCCTATAATTCTTCTCTCCCCCCCCGGCTAAATTAATTTAAAAGATGCGTTTACTGTTCCTGGGACATGTGTAACACAATTAAATGATGGCATCGTCCTTTAATGGTTTTATGTCCTTACCTTCAACCGCACATCCGGATGCCCCGCTCAAGGCGGTTTTTTCTAAAGATAAGTTTATTTTCTCTAACATATCATCTGAAATTCTAGTAATATTTGAATAACCAAGCTCAAACATGGCTCCGCTAGGTACTGTAATATTACCATCATCCGCGTTATATCCATTTGGGTATTTTAAGTTTTTGAACTGAGAGTGTGCTATTTTTTCACTTATTTCGTTGCTTCTATCTTTAAGGAATTTGATAAGTAATTGACACCCACTATCCATTTGTTTTTTGTAAGCGGGTTCTTGGTTATACCTTTTTACTATTTTCTCATATGCCAAAATGAAGTCGTCCATAAAAACATATACATCAACAACAAACCAATCGCCCATTACCCCCAAGTGTCTGGTCTTGTCGTTATTCAAGAGAATAGCGATTCCTGGAGGAGTAATAAAGTCGTGTGCGACCCTATGGCGAATAAAATAGTATAGGATTTCCCAACTAGAAAAATATTTAGGAAGATGCTTTTCTAAGAAGAACTTAAACCTATTATTTCCACCAGATTTGTCAAATTCATTTTTCTCAAGAGAGCCTAGTATTTCACAGGCGGAGCATAGACTCATCATCATTTGATAGCCACACTTTCCCAGTCCGTCCTCTGATTTCAGTGATCTAATTGACTGCAAGTCTCGTATTAAATAAAGCTCAATAAATTCAAATATCCCTGTCATTATTGATATTATAACAACTAAAGATTGGACTCATCTAATTTATTTAAGATAGTCCAAAATTCTCTTTTCTAATTTGTCTCTTACTAAATAATATTTTTCTAGAGACTTTAGATAATCATCTGCTACCTCATTGTACGATGCACAGTTATAAGCCTCGCGCTCAAGCAAGATTTTACTATCAATGTGTATAAAGTTGAGCCAATCATCAAATAGTTGCATCTGCTTTTCATAGGACTCATACCTCATTCTTTCTTTTGCTTTTATAAAAACTTTCCTAAGTCTCTCCAATGTTGTTAATTCATCCGATTGGGCAATAAGAATTTCTTTCCATTCCTCACCTCTAAAAGGTAATTTATCTTTGATTTCTACTGTATGTTTCAACGCATTTTCATATTTTTTCTCTATTTCTTCAAAATAGGTCTCGGTTTGTTTTTCTGCCCTTTCCAAGTTATACCTCTGATTTTCTAAGCTACGCTTCTGGAATATTTTCTTCCCAAAAAAGAGGTACCCGCCACCATATCCCAAAAATATTAATAATAAACCTGTGAAAACATCCATAAATTACCCACCTCCGAAAGGGTTTAAAAATGTGGCTATTACTGTATAATCTTTGCGTTTCATCTTTATGACACTAAACCTACCCGAACATTCCGCAGATATTATTGCATAAAAATATCGTAAAGTCTATGAATACTCAAGGGTGCAATAATAGGAGTGGCTTTGTAATAGACGCACGCTTATATTTAGGGAAAACAATCAAAAAGTTTAGCTTACCCACCTCAGAGGTAGATAAGGTTATCGTTACAGTATCTATAACAAACAAATGGTATTCCACCTTGAAGGTGGAATAGTGGGACAAAGAAATCGCAGTTTTTGAAAATTTTAAAATCCGCCGACTTCGGGACGAGGAAAATCCTGTGATATAATAAAAATATGGCTAAAACTATTAGGAAAAAAAGAGGGGATACTTTAGTGAAGACTATAGAAAAAAATATGGTGTTGATTTAGGGTATCGTTCCGATGCCCAACTGCACACTGTTCTGAAGGAAAGTGGCGTTCCCTCGTTATCCAAATTGCTAAAAATAACAAATCCTAAAAAATAAATCACTTCTTCCAAAGTTTGTACAGGTTTTTTAATTCTTGAACAGTGGTGGCGTCTTTGGTTGCAATATCATCCCTAAAAGCAATAAGTCTCGGAAACCGCAAGGCATACCCCGCTGTGTGAATTGGACTAACCGTTATCTCATCCGCTCTTATGGAGGTAAGAATAGTAGGTTCGCACCACACATCGCAAAAAAGCTCTT
Source organism: bacterium (assembly GCA_043820855.1). Taxonomy (GTDB): domain Bacteria; phylum Patescibacteriota; class UBA1384; order JBDRDK01; family JBDRDK01; genus JBDRDK01. The sequence goes on along the minus strand of JBDRDK010000012.1, from coordinate 466 downwards.
TGGGAACAATATAATTTTTAGGCTTTTCTAAAAGTTTTATTTTATCGCAACGAGCTTTTAATTCCCCCCACTGCTCGTCGGTTAAACCAGTACCAATTTTGGCTATGGTTTTAAATGTGTCGGACTTTTCGTCCAGCGCCCCCACCAAAAAAGCCCCCACACCAAATTTTGCGCGCTGTCCCGCTCCTTTATAATACCCAAGAACGATAGGTTCTAATGTATCTTCCAATCCCCCTGTTTCTTCTCTTTTAAATTTAATCCACGCATACCCTCTTGAACCAACGGTATAAGAAGCGTTTAAATCTTTGGCTACAATCCCCTCAAGACCCTTTTCTATAGCTCTGTTAAAAACTTCCATAAGTTTATCCGCGGTATCCACAATTGTCTCGGGGGCAACGATGATTTTACCGTCCTCGTGAATTATTTTCTTTAAGATTTCTCGCCTATTCTTAAAAGAAGTGTGTAT
>JBDRDK010000011.1:0-9980 GCA_043820855.1 bacterium | reverse complement strand
AAAAGCTCATATTTCGCTATAATTTAAGATAGCGGGTGGCAATTAAGGTAATTTTTGCGAGAGTAGTTCAGTGGTAGAACGCTTCCTTGCCAAGGAAGAGGTCGGGGGTTCAAGTCCCCTCTCTCGCTCCACTCCTGAGTCAGTTTTTACCGAGCTCAGGACGTCCGCCGTAGTGAAATCTAATTCCCAAAGTCCCTAAGGGACGCCTTCGGTGGGAAGCCTTCGGCTTGCAGATTTCAGATATTTTGTCTTCGACTCTGAGGCGGAAGACGCCTCGTCGCTCAGACTCGAACGAGGATACTGTCCCGCGAACGGGATCCCGTTCGGCGGTGACAAGAGATTGCTTGCCACCCGTAGCCTTGGCAAAGGGTGGAACGCAGGCTGGACACACTTATAAAATAGTATCCGAAAAATTATTAAAATAATATGAAAAAAAATCAAAAAATTCAGGCCTTAAAAAAACAGCTCCTAAACCAAAATTTTCAATCAGATACTATAAAAACTGATGAAAAAAATCAACCTGCTACTCCTCAAAAAAATAACCCGGATTTACCTAAACAAAAAAAATCTATTCTGAAACCGTTTTTAAAATTACCTACCTTAATAAAGAATAAACCCAGTGATACATCCGTTAAATTAAACAAATACACAGTAGAAAGTAACATTTATGTAATTAAGGATTTAAAAAAAATCTTAATTATTAGTACTATAACCGTAATCTTATTAATCACATTATACTTGATTCGCGACAATCAAATCATTAAAAACCTGTCTGACCAAATATACATATTGTTACATTTACAATAAATATTATCCGAGTTCGTTTTTTGCTTCTGGATATGCTTCCAGTCTTTCCTTGGGTATTACCTTTTTAGTCTTTTCTGAAATTCCATACTTACCTTTTTTAATTTTTTCTAATGCGTTCTCTACTTTTTTCAATTGTTCTTCAAAATCACCCTCAAGAGTAGTGTTCTCTTCAAAATCTTCAACTTCAATATTTGAGGCTCCCTCTGTATCTCCATAATTTGGAAATTTAACTTCGTGATCTTTGGTACTCAACCTCTGGATTTGATTTTCAAGGTGTTGCTTTTTCTTTAAAAGTTTAGTTTTTTGCTGTTCAATAAAATCTTTGTCCATGATACCTTTCCTATTTCTAGTAATTATTCCTGCATATTAATTCTTACTTATATGCATTATAACATTTTTTGTTATACTTAAAATATACAAAATCAAAAAATATTACTTTAAAGATTAATTTACTATAAAACTATAAACAACAAAGAGGTACAAAATGGATATGAGTGTATTTATTGAATTAAGTATTGTTGTAATTATTGCGGTTGTTGTTTCAGGAATAATGCGGTTATTTAAACAACCATTAATTATTGGTTATATTCTAGCTGGTATTATAGTAAGTCCTTATGTTCTTAACATAGTTCGATCTACAGATGCTATTGCAACTTTTGCACAAATGGGTATAGTGTTACTTTTGTTTATGGTTGGATTAAGCTTAAATCCAAAAATGATAAAAGATGTTGGTAAAGTCTCCTTAATTACTGGAATTGGTCAAGTTCTATTCACTTCTTTAATTGGATTCTTCATAAGCAAATTATTGGGTTTTCCTACGATAGTCTCAATATATATTGCCGTTGCTCTTACATTTAGTAGCACCATAATAATTATGAAACTTTTATCAGACAAAGGAGATCTAGAAACCTTATATGGAAGAATTGCTACTGGTTTTTTAATTGTTCAGGATTTGATTGTAATAGTTATTTTGATATTTATCTCGTCAATTCCGACTGGAATAAATTTTACTAATCTAGTATTTGAAACGATTTTAAAGGGCGTGGGTTTATTACTTTTATTATTTTTTATAAGTACCTACGTCTTTCCTCGAATAACCAAGGCTATTGCCAAATCACAAGAATTTTTATTATTATTTTCAATTGGTTGGTGTCTGTCAATAGCTGCTCTTTTTTATTATTTAAATTTTTCAATAGAAGCAGGAGCGCTATTAGCAGGTATTACTTTATCTTTATCTCCGTACCACTACGAAATCAGTTCTAAGATGAAACCATTGCGTGATTTCTTTATTATATTATTCTTTATATTGCTAGGTTCTCAGATGGTCTTTATAGATATAAGCCAATATATTATCCCCATTATAGTCTTGTCAGTATTCATACTTGTCGGAAACCCATTTATCGTAATGTTATTGATGGGTTTACTTGGATATACCAAAAGAAATAGTTTTTTAGCAGGATTAACTGTAGCTCAGATAAGTGAATTCTCTTTGATTTTGATTGCTTTGGGAATAAAAATGGGACATCTATCAAACGAGATCTTATCTTTTGTTACTGTTATTGGCTTGATAACTATTGCTGGCTCTACATATCTTATACTTTATGCAAATAACATATATTCTTACTTATCAAAGTATCTTGGAATATTTGAAAGAAGGGGTGGAAAGGTTGATGAGCATAAATACTACAAAGATGAAACATACGATATCATTCTCTTTGGTTGCAAGAGAACTGGGAAAAGAGTCCTGGATACTTTACTAAGGTTTGGAAAAAAAGTGCTGGTAATCGACTATGATCCTGAAATTATTTATAAATTAAAAGAACAAAATATCCCGTGTATCTTTGGAGATATGGCTGATATCGATTTACTTGAAAACATCAAATTAAAGCACGTTAATATGATTATTTCTACGGTTGACAATGAAGAAAGTAATTATTTAATACTGGACACTATAAGGCGACAAAATAGTAAAACTTTAGTATATGTAATCGCACATGACTTAAACACTGCTGCGGAATTATACAAACGGGGCGCACACCATGTAATTATCCCAAAAATGCTCGGTGGAGAGTGGTTGGCAGATCAACTTAAACACACCAAAGGAGATATAGAAAAACTTCATAAACACAAACAAGAAATTCGTTCTAAGCATCTAAAAGAGATCGAGGGACTTATTGAAAAAGAGCTATAATTAAAACTATACAATAATTATTTTTTGAAGTATTATTAATTTATGAATTTTGAAATTGATCCACATTCAGATCCCTCAAAACCACTTGGCTCTCCATCTTCTTTAGATTCTGGCCCCCCGTATCCTCCTACACCCCCAGAACAACCAGAAAATACCACAGTTACAGCCCTCAAAGGAGTAGGTCAGGTAATATTAGAATTTGTAATTACTTTAGTGATAATATTTGTAATTTCTCTTGTAATTCGTATGTACGTATTACAACCATTTGTAGTAGATGGTCAAAGTATGGAACCGAGTTTTCACAACTCAAACTATTTATTAACTGAAAAAGTAAGTAACCACTTTTCAGATTATCAACGTGGAGAAGTAATCGTCTTTCAATCTCCTACCGAAGGTGTGAATCTAATCAAACGAATTATTGCCCTACCAGGCGAAAGGATAGTGATTGAAAAAGGTGAAGTTACAATCTATTCAGGCAGAAACCAAGATATTAAAATTAATGAAAATTATATCGCTGCTGATGAAAACGGTAAATACGATCGAATTGATGTTTCCTTAAAAAATGACGAATTGTTTGTTATGGGTGACAATAGGGGTAACAGTCGAGACTCGAGAGAGTTCGGACCAATATCAAAAAACTCAATAATAGGTAAAGTTTGGTTAATCATATTACCAATTACTGATATTCAAATGTTTTCTACGCCAGAATACCCAAAAGAAATTAGTTGGGTTACTTTCCCTTTATTCTTGTAAAATGAATTTTTACAGAAGTACTATAGTAATTAAGAGCACGTACAAGCTCTTTTTTTAAAAATCTTTTATAAGAAAAATGTAATTGCTCTGGAAAGTTAGTAAATACCCTAAATTCTGGCGGATTAATCCCGCTCTGTTGAATTTTAGTTATTTTAATCGTTTTGAAATTTGGTTTTTGTGGTACTGATTTTTTTTGTAATATCTTTACAAGTATTTCATCCAGTAACTGTTGTTCAAAAAGCTGTTTTCTTGAATCAGTAATTTTCTTTAATATATCTGGGATTTTATTAATATTTTCGCTAGTTTTTGCTGAAACAGTCAAAACTTGTGCCCAACTAATAAACAATGTTTTTTCTTGAAAAATTTGTTTCTCACGCTGAAGTTTTTCAGGATTCATCAAATCTTTTTTATTAATCAATACCACTAAACCACATGCGTTTTTATCAACCATCTCAAGTATATGTAAGTCCTGCTTAGTGACTCCCTCTACTCCGTCAATTATTAAAATAACTATGTGAGAACTATCCACGACCTGTTCAGTACGGAGAAATGAGATCTTCTCAATTAATTGAAGAGACCTGGCTTTACGCTTACGTATGCCCGCAGTATCTATAAATCTGTATGTATGATCTTTAATTTTAATAACACTATCTACTGTATCTCGGGTAGTACCGGGTATTTCACTTACTACAGCTCGTGACTCGCCAATCAGTTTATTAAACAAGGTGGACTTACCTACGTTTGGTCTGCCCAAAATCGCTACATTTACTTGATCTATTGATTGAGTCTTTACAATTTTTTTTCGGGGAATGTCTTTAATAAATTGATCTAAAAATTTATCTACTCCCTTTCCATTTATCGCTGAGATGCAGAATATTTTTTCAAAACCTAAACTTGAAAATTCTGCTTCAGCTGTAACACACATCTCCTCTGATCCAACTTTATTAATTATTAAATAAATCAGTTTCTTACTTTGACGAAGATTTTCAGCAATTTTTTTATCTAGGTCCAAAAGTCCATCTTTTGCATCTACTACAAATAATACTATTTTAGCTTTAGCTAATAATTTCCCTATGAATAGCTGGATCTCTTTAAACAAATCACCTTGTTCGTCACCATACATACCAGCCATATCAGCTACCTCAAATGATTTATCTCTCCATTCACATTTTCCAACTAACCAGTCTCGGGTAGTACCAGGTTCAGCTGTTTCAATTGCTTTTCTTCTACCAACCAATCTATTAAAAAGTGTGGACTTACCTACATTTGATCGCCCAACTATAACCGTTAACTTGTTATTTTCTGAAGTTGTTTCCATATACTTAATATAATTTAAAACTCTTAATCTTATAGTATTTTACTCCTTTTGGCAAGAGACGACTTTCAAATACGTGAAAATCTTTTACTATCCAACTTAATTCAAATACTTTTGGTTTAATATCCTTATGTATTTTTCCTAAATTGATGTGTGGTTTATATGATCTGTTAATATGTCGTAATTTATATTTTTTACGAAGTAGTTCTGTTAAATCATTTGCTTTACTTTTTTCTATATCTACCCATAACATATTTTTATGCTTTTTAATTTTTTTACAAGTAATATTAAAGTTTGGAAATTTTATAGCATCAAAATTTTTGTATATATCTTTAAGGTTATTTTCTCTGGCTTCACCAATATAAAGTAAAGTGATATGCCAATTATTTGTCGGTATTGATTTATAACTATCTTTCGAGATTCTAACTATTTCTTTTTGGATCTTGAGTTTAATACTACTTGGAATTTCTAGTGCGACAAATACTTTTTTCATAATACTATTTTAACATTTTTTGTATATAATCAGGTAAAATAAATGTATGAATTGGGAAATTATACCTATCCAAAAATTAGCCAGATTTGACACCCTCACCTATGAAGCACCAAAAAACTCTAAGTTTTGTACTGGTCAATTGGTGTATGTTCCGTTAAAAAACATCACTATCCCAGGACTAATATATAAACCAACTCGCGGGAAAGTATTTTATCAATTAAAAGAAATTATCGGGTTATTTGATATTAAACCTATTTTATCACCTACCCAAATTGATTTTTGCCAGTGGATGGCAAGTAATTATATATGTTCATTATCTGAGGTTTGTTATCAGCTTATACCTGCAAAATTTCGCAAAGTAAGAAAAAAAGATCTCGCGAACAGTTTTTTACCTAACTCAAATTATCAAGCACCTATCTCAAAATCACAACCATTATACAAGAAAATGTCTATATATTTTCAGGGCGGTATGAAGAGTCGTTTTCTAGAATATAAAAAAATAATTCAAAAAACCGCGGGTCAAACTTTAATAATTACGCCGGATATAAATATTATTCCGCAATCAATAATTAAATTACTACCAGATATTTATATTCATAATACAAATACTCCAAAAGTAGAATTTGAAAGTTGGCAAACGATTTACAAAAATCAACCAAAAGCTATTTTGGGATCTCATAAAAGTCTACTTTTGCCAATTAAAAAAATGAAAAATGTAATCCTTGATCAAGAGAACCATCCACAAATCCAATACGATCAAAAACCGTATTATGATTTGAGAATTGCAATAAAAGATTTAGCAAAACAAAATAATTCTAATTTATATATAGGTAGTAACTTCCCTAGCTTGATCACCTATCAAGAAATTCACTTAAATAAATTACAGCTTAAAAACATCTCCCCTGTTAAATTAGCTAAAATATTTATTATCCCAACCGATAAACAAACCCCCGTAGAAAAACAAAACTTGTCTTACCAAAGTGAAAAAATTATCAGTCAAAATCTAATTTGCAGAACCCCTATCGTCTTATTAATATTAAAAAAAGGCTTTGCTCAAGCACTGATTTGCAAAAGTTGTATGACTGTACTCAATTGTATAAAATGCGGTAAAAATCTCAGATTAGTGGAATCACAAAAATTATATTGTGCGAATTGTAAACAAGATACAATGATACCAAGTAATTGCAATATCTGTAAAAGTACAAATCTCGAGATTATTGGACTCGGTCAACTTGGTATAGAAAATTATTTAAAACAAACTTATCCCAAAGCTAAAATTAGTACTCTGGAAAATTCCAAAAAATTTGATATAGCCGTAATCACTCCGAGAAATCTGGCTCAAGTTGGTAAAATCAATGATTTGATTTTAGTTTATCCGGAATCAATGCTTTCTAACCCCAACTACAACATTAAAGAGAAATTACATCAAATAATTTATTCTGCTAGAATGATTTGTAATAATTTATATATTCAAACTCAAATACCTAAAAATAAATTCTGGCAGATAATTCAAGATCCTAGAAATTTTTTGGAATCTGAACTCTCAAACAGAAAAAAGTATGGTTTACCACCAGCAAAAAAAATAATTATGGTTCAAGGTCCGAGCCCGGAAATTTCAAAGATTCAAGATAAGATACAAACCAAAAATACTGTTTTGGGTCCAGCGCCTGTTTTATCAAATTCAAAACTATATCAAATTATAATCAAAACTAATAATGATAATTTTCCCGAGATTGCGAAAATTTTAAATAAAATTAAGAGTGTAAAAATCAGATACAAAATCGATCCAATTGACTTGTAAGTGATGCAATTTATTGCTAAAATTAGTTGATATGAAAATCCTAATCAATCCAAATTCAATTTTAAGAAAAAAATCAGTTAAATACACTGGTAAATTTGATGGTGATTTACAAAAATATATTTCTGAGATGTTTAAAATAATAAAAACTAACAAAGGTATAGGCCTGGCAGCACCACAAATAGGTAGAAATGAAAAAATTATAATAGCTCGATTAAATAAAAAAAACTATACGCTTATTAACCCAAAAATAATTAGAAAATCATCTGATTTAATAGAATGTGAGGAGGGTTGCCTGTCAGTTCCAAAAACTTGGGGCAAAGTCCAAAGAGCAAGTAAAGTAAAAGTTCGAGCACGAAATCAATTTGGTAAAAAAGTATCGATAAAAGCTGAAGGACTCTTATCTGTGGTTTTTCAACACGAAATAGATCATTTGTCTGGAATATTATTTATAGACAAAGCAGATCCAAAAACTCTAAAACATACTGAGCCTAAAAATGATCAAAAACTCTAAAACTAAAATAGTATTTATGGGTACTCCACAATTTGCAGTACCATCTTTGATTGCATTGCACCAAGATCCTAGTTTTAAGATCGTCCTGGTAGTCAGTGAACCCGACAAACCATCTAAACGTAATATGCAAATCCAAAAGCCAGCAATAAATAAATTATCTATGAAACTAGGACTTGAAGTTTTTCAACCAGAATCTTTAAAAAATCAAGAAGTAATTAAAAAAATACTAAGCTATAAATCGGATATTATTATTACTGTTGCCTACGGTCAGTTTCTACCCAAAGAACTACTTAACAAAACCATAAATGTACACCCCTCTCTTTTACCAAAATATCGCGGTCCATCCCCTATTCAATCAGCTATCTTAAATGGAGATAAGAAAACTGGTATTAGTATAATGCTATCAGATAAAAAAATAGATCACGGACCGCTTTTAGCGCAAAAAGAGATTAAGATTGATAATTTAGATACTTATAAATCTCTTTCAGAAAAATTGGCGAGGACTGGTACAAAATTTTTGCTTGAAACTATTAAACAATATTTAAGTGTGGGAATAAAACCCAAAACTCAAAACCACACACAAGCTAGTATTTGCAAACTAATAAAAAAACAGGACGGTGAGTTAGATTTCCAAAAACAAGCCGAAATTCTGGAACGAGAAATCCGAGCTTATTTCCCTTGGCCTGGAAGTTTTTTTGAAACCAAGATAAATAATAAAAAAAGGTTAGTCAAAATCTTGGAAGCTAAAGTTCAAAAAAAATTAAATCAAAAAATAAAAATTGGAATATTATATTCACCCAATAAAAAAGATCTATTTATTAATTGTGAAAAAGATACTTTAGAAATTTCCAAACTCCAAATTGAGGGAAAAAACTCTATCTCAGCTCAAGATTTTATCAACGGTTATTTAAAAAAATAGTTTTAACTAGCTATAGTCCAACCACCATCTACAACAATTTCCTGACCCAAAATATAATCTGCGTCATCACTTGCTAAAAAGGCCACTGCATTTGCAATATCTTCAGGTTTACCAACTCTGCCCTTAGGCACCTTAGCAATAGTACCTTCTAAAACTTTTGGATCGTCCTTAATACTAGCTGCCATTGGTGTATCAATAACTCCTGGAAGTACTGCGTTTACATTGATACCAAGTGGTGCAAGCTCTACAGCCAGAGAACGGGTAAAGCCACATACTCCGGCTTTTGCAGCACAATATTGGCTGATTTGTGGATATCCTATTTTAGCAGCTATTGATGCAGTGTTAATAATTTTACCGTATTTCTTCTTTACCATCTCTTGAGCTGCGATCTTGGATCCCAAATACACTCCCTTTAAATCAATATCTATAGTTTTTTGCCAATCTGCTTCACTTAATTCTTCAATAGGTTTGAACTCAACAATTCCAGCATTATTTACCATAATATCCAACTGTCCAAACTCTTTAATAGTTTTTGTGATCATTGCCTCAACATCTCCTTGATTGGATACATCACATTTTATCGCCAAACCTTCTGACCCTAAATTTTTAATTTCTTCAACTACTAATTGGCATTCTTTTTCATCAATATCCGATACTACTACTTTCGCACCTTGCTTTGCTAATTCCAGGGCAATGGCTTTTCCAATTCCCCTTCTTGCTCCGGTCACAATTGCAATATTATTTCCTAATTTTTTTGAATTCATCTTTACCCTCCATTTCTTTATTATTTTAAAATTAAATAAATTAATTATACTTTGTGTTCTTATTATAAATATTTTTAAGAAATAAAAAAAGCGCCCCTCCCAAAACATTGGGCTTCCCAACTAAGGTGGAGCGCTCGGATTATTTCGTGGGTCCGGTTTTCGCCTAATTGATATTTATTTTAAATACCGGTTACCCACGCAAGATAGCTTGCAAAGGAAGTTTTAGAATTTGATGGATCTTACCCATCTTTTGACCTCCCGAAGGTTTCACTCGATTTTTCGGTTTTATATCACAAATGTGAGTGAATTGCCATCTGAAATTTTAATTTTATACTTAACAAATAACTAATAATATTAGCATAAAATTCTTATTTTGTCAATACTTATTAATACTTTTAGTTAGATTTTTTTTTATCTGGTTTTACA
>JBDRDK010000010.1:0-24265 GCA_043820855.1 bacterium | reverse complement strand
ATAATGGAGGAGCAGAGCCAAGCTATGATAGTCTTGCCGAGTTTCCAAAAGCTATCTTTGATCACTATAAGGATTTGGGTTTTAAACCCGAATTCCGCCATCTTCCCGATCTTCTTGTGCCTTGGCCACGCGGTTATGATTACTGTATTGCTATCCGCTGGTAATATCTATTACTTTAAATCAATTGCATCCTAAATGGATGCTTTTTTGTTATAATTAAGTGTATGGAGAAAAAAATATATTATATATTGCATGGATTGGGAGCAGACCCAGATGATAATTGGTTTCCTTGGCTAAAGGAAGAATTAGAAAAACAAGGTCACAAAGTAATTGTTCCCGAATTTCCACATTCGGCTCAACCAAAACTTAAGGAGTGGTTAGATGTATTAAATAGAGCAGTAAAAGATAATGGTATTGGGATTATAATTGGACACAGTTTGGGTGGCACTTTTGCTGTGCACTATATTTTGCGAGGTGGCAAAGCTAAAAAAGTAATTTTGGTAGCCCCACCATTTTTTCATGTTGATTATTTACCCAAACTTGCCCCAATAGATAAATTTCTTGATTTGCCAGAAAATTTAGACAATCTTAATTTTATAAAATTAGATTTTACAATTTTTTATTCCCAAGATGACCCGATGATACCCAGAAGTCATGGAGAAGAATGGGCCAAGATATTGGATGCAAAACAAATCATATTGCCTAGAGGTCATTTTACAATATTAGAATTTCCAGAGATTTTGGATTATATTGATTAATTTGTTATCTCTAAATAAGAAAGGTTAATAATATGTTTGAAATTTGGGTTTATACTTTAGTTAGCGTAACTTTAATTAGCTTAGTGGCTTTTGTAGGAATATTAAGTTTTCCTTTGCAGAAAAAAACTCTGAAAAACAGCTTATTGTTTTTGGTAAGTTTTGCAGCAGGTAGTTTACTCGGTGGTGCTTTTATCCATCTTTTGCCTGAAGCTATTGAAGAATCGGGTTTTACAACAAGCCTACCACTGTTTATTTTATTAGGTATAATAATATTTTTTACTATTGAAAAATTTCTGCACTGGCAACACTGTCATAGTGTAGATTGTGATAAACATCCCAAGAGCTTAGCTATTATCAATTTAGTAGGAGATGGTTTTCACAATTTTATAGATGGACTGATAATAGGAGGTAGTTATTTGGTAAGTATCCCTTTGGGTATTGCTACCAGTATTGCGGTACTTTTACATGAGGTTCCTCAAGAAATCGGTGATTTTGGTGTACTTTTGCACGGTGGATTTAGTCGCAGACGAGCTCTGTTTTTTAACTTTTTATCTGCTCTCACAGCAGTTTTGGGAGCGATTGTAGCTTTGGTTTTGTTTGATTATGTCGGTGGTTTAACAAAATTCTTAATCCCGTTTACTATTGGTGGGTTTATTTATATAGCTGCATCGGATCTTATACCAGAATTACACAAGGAAACCGATACAGGAAGATCCTTTATATCATTACTTAGTTTTATTTTGGGAATTCTTGTTATGCTTCTGCTTTTACTTTTTGAATAAATTTGATATACTTAACCTTTCTTGAATTTCAGATCAGGAGGAAAAACATGGCTCACAGGCGTTGGATGGAGAGAGAGAGGAGAGCAACAGAACAACAGTATAGGCCCAAAACTTTTCTGCCAAGGAAGAAACGAACTCGAATAGTTAAAGCAGAGGGTTCACCCGCACAGATATCTAATCGTAATTGGCTTTTCGTAAGAAGAGCAAAAAAGAAACAGAATCGAGCAGCAAGAGGTTTATGATTTTGTCATGATCTACCGGTGCGTCTAGTACGCACCATTTTTTAAAATTCCAACTTTCAAAACCTAGACCCTAAACAACTAATAACCAATAATTAAATATTGTGATTAAATATAACGACTTTCAAAAATTAGATATTCGGATAGGTAAAGTAACAGAAGTTCTAAAAGTTGAAAATGCCGATAAACTATACAAATTACAGGTGGATTTTGGAAAAGATGCTTCGGCCCATTCGGTAGGTTCGACAAGCTCACTACAAGTGAGCTCAGGGCAGGCAGGCTCAGGACATAAGCAGGTTATTGCTGGTATAGCTGATAAGTTTTCCGAATCGGATTTACGGGATAAGTTATTTCCTTTTGTATTTAATATGGAACCAGCGAAGATTCGTGGGTTGGAAAGTCAGGCTATGATTCTAGTCGCTGAAGATGAATCAAAAAACCTGGCTCTTCTTTTACCATCTAAGGATATTAAACCAGGTTCTAAGATAGTATAGCATCAGAAATGGTTATTGGTGATTGGTTATTAGTTGTTAGTAAGTTTCTTATCTTCGATTTCCATTACCAATCACTATTCACTGATAACTAGTAACCAGTTTTATTTTTCTTCTATCTCAATTGAATTAGTTGGGCAAGACTCTGTTGCTTCTTTGATCTTTTTTTCGTCTTCTTGTTTCCAAGTGTCTAATACTTCAGAAGTTCCTTCACAACCCAGCTTAAAAGCTTTATCAGCTATACTTGCGCATTGGCCACAACCAATACAAGTTTCTTCGTCTATTTTGATATTTTTTATTGCCATATATTTCCTTTGTAGTTATAAAAACATTGTAATTATAAAACCAAAATAATGCAATTTTAGAACCTGTCTAGAGTTTGTCGAAAGACTTGACATTTCGGGTAAAAAGGCGTACAATTAAGTGATTTCCATAAAGGAAAAATTTGCACCTTAAGAGGTGATGATGATGTCGATGATGTCTCGGATTATTCATATCCCGGTGATTCTCTTTCTTTTTACTAGTATCGCTTGTAGCGGTACTACTTCATACAATCCTTTCCCGAATCTTCCGCCAGTGGAAGATTCCACACTACCCCCGAATTGGGCCGTGAATTACTATTCTTTCTATCCTTATGATGGGGCAACTCATGTAGGGACAAAAGAATCAATTCGTGTTCGGTTTGATTCATGGGGGATGTATGGATCAGGAGAAAGAGAAAATTTCCTCCCATATGAAATAAAATTATACTCATATGGGTTTGGTTGGAGCGTAGTAAGGATTGATCCAGTCGCTGTATCACCGTATGAGTGGAGGATTGATCCAGCTTCCGGGGAATTAAACGAGGATACTAAGTACCGAATACGAGTTATTACTCGGAATGGGTGGGAGTATTCATCCACCTTTTGGACCAGGTCCAAAGATGATTGGTACTGGTAATAGGTTATTTCTTCAATCATCAAAAACCGCGTTCGTAAACGCGGTTTTTTGTTTTTGAAAATATCAGATATATAGTACAATGAGTATAAGACTAATGTTGTCCAGTCTAGGATAGACTTTAAGCGTCCAGCCTACGCTTCATCTCTTGCAATGTTCTGAATTTCAGAAATTTGCAAGCCAAAGGCTTCCCACCGAAGGCGTCCCTTGGGGACTTTGGGAATTAGATATCGCCCGGCGGACTTAAATAGCGTCCCGCTGAGCGGGACTTACTGAGCTTCCGACAATTCAGGCGGAACTCAGTAGCGGAGGGAATATGCAACCAAAAGACCATAAATATTTGCGTTTGTTTTGGATATTACCAGTAATATTAGTATTTATCGTAGCGATCTTAGCTTACTTTCAATTACCTGAAACTATTCCAATACATTGGGGTATAGAAGGAACTGCAGATAGATGGGGATCAAAAGCCGAAGCATTATTTATTATCCCAGGTATTATGTTAGCTTTTCTTATTTTGTTATTTTATATTCCCAAAATTGACCCAATGAAAAAACATTATGCTTCGTTTGCTGATGTATATTATTTATTCGGCTTTATGTTTCTGGCGTATTTTGCCTTAATCTATTTTGCTGTTATTGGTCAAACACTTGGGTATGATTTTGATTTTCCAAAACTTATCATGGTTTTAATGGGGTTGCTCCTGATTTTTTGCGGATATATCATGCCTAAAATTAAACAGAACTGGTTTTTTGGAATACGTCTTCCTTGGACTTTGTCTAGTGAAAAAGTTTGGAACAAAACCCATTCTTTTTCCAAGCCGTGGTTTATTATTCTTGGTATTTTGACAATCATACTTGCGTTTTATGACTGTGTAATTTGTTTATATGTGATGATTGGGGGAATATTACTTTTAATTTTGACTTTAGCAATTTATTCTTATTTGGAATATTCAAAATACCAAAAATAAAATGAAAATAGGTGCCCATGTTACAATTCTTGGGGGACTTACCAATGCGGTTATCAAAGCTAAAGAAATCGGTGCAGAATGCATCCAGATATTTCCAGCTTCACCACAGATGTGGAGGATACCCCCAAGGACCAAGCAGGAAATTGATGAATTTAATTTTTTACGTAAAGAATCAGGTGTTAATCCAGTTTTTATTCATTCAATATACCTGATAAACCTAGCTTCATCTAAGAATACTGTATTTTGGGGTTCAATCAGTAGCTTAGTAAAAAGCATGGAGTTAGCAAAAGAGATTAACGCAAGCGGTGTGATATTTCATATTGGTAGTGGTAAGGAAAAACAATTTAAAGAAGTATCAAATTTGGTTGTAAAGGGCATTAAGGAAGTATTAAAAAAAGCACCAAAAAAAGTATATTTGATAATAGAAAACAGCGCTGGAGCTGGAAACTTGATTGGTGATACTCTTGAAGAAATTGGTCAAGTAATCAAATTGTCTGGAAAAGATTCTCGGATTAAAGTTTGTCTTGATACTCAGCATATATTTGCTTCTGGGTATGATCTGCGCAATAGAAAATCAGTAAATAAGTTATTTTCCGAATTCAAAAAGCATATTGGATTAAATCGACTTATAGCAATTCATGCTAATGATTCCAAAAGTAATTTAGGGTCAAATATTGACAGACATGAGAATATTGGGAGGGGTAAAATCGGAATTGTTGGCTTCAAAGCTTTTCTTTCTCACCCCGCAGTAAAAAAATTACCGATAATTATCGAAACCCCTGGATTTGAAAAACAAGGATCAGATTATAAAGACATAGATATTTTGAAAAAAATCCGATCAGAAGTAGCTAAATGATTACTGTTTTAATCTTGACTTTTACAGGAAAATAAGCTATAATTAATTGATTTCTGAATTTGTTTTTTAACAACCAACACGAGGTGATTCTGATGAAATATTCAGCACTGCTAGCTGTTTTAGTATTTTTTCTTCTGGGTTGTGGTATGTCAAATCCTCTCGGGATTCCCAATTCTGAACCCGAATTCTCACCTGAATTACTGGAATTTTACAATACTTTTCCTGAAAATGGATCTGTAACACATCCTGATACTCAAATTTATATTGAGTATATTGGACCAGCTGATAGGTTTGAATTGTTACCATTAGAGATTCATCTGACTCAAAAAACTCCCGATGGTAACTGGAAACAGATTTGGTCGAATTTTCGAAAAGAAGGCACGAGATACTACCTTGAATCTTCTAAGGTTCTAGAGAGAAATAAAAAGTATAGAATATGGTTGAAAGTTGTAGACGGAAGGTGGGTATTTTTACCCGTCTTTACTACTATCTAAAATAATGAAGAAATTCAATAAGATCGCAAATCGCGATCTTATTTTTTTATACTTAAAAAATGATACAATTAAACTAAATATAGACAAGGAGATTTAGTGAAAATAAATGAAAAATTTCTAAAAAAATCTACTAGAATAATAAGTCCTTTTGTTTTACCTTTGATGATTATTTTGATTGTTCTCGGCGGTTTAATATTCGTACATAGTAGTTTGAATAAAGGAAGTGCAGAAGATTTTAATTTAAGAGAGGGTACTTATGATACTTCTAGTATAATAGTTAAGTTTACAGATTCTGCTTTTAAAGATGGGTTTGAACCACCTGAAAAGACAATAATGATTAGTCAAGATGGTGAAAATGTTAAAAAAAATAGCTTTATAGATAGAGTCCAAGCTCAAGATATATCTTCTAGTTCATCTATTTCTAGTGGTATACAAAGTATATATGAGGATTTTATTTCATTATTTTCTGTTATAGATAATACTACCGCTTTCAATGATACCGTGTTTCGGCTGAATCAAGATTACGCCATCAGAATAGAGCCAATATTATTAAAAGATGTTGCAAAATACCCAGAAACTTTTAATGGTTTGGGTTTGGATAGGATTTTTCAGGTGTATTTAAAACAAGGCATAGATGTAAAGAGTGCTCTGTTAGAATTTAGTGATTCTTTGTATGTGGAGTACGCAGAACCAAATTTGTTATATGAATTAAATTCAAGTTATCCCAATGATCCAAAATTTTTTCCTGCTAATGGATCTTATCAGTGGAATTTAGTGCAGATTGAAGCGTTAGATGCTTGGTACGATCTGGGTTTGCCGGATTCTCCCCAATATAATCCAGTAGTTGCTTTAGTTGATACGGGTGTGGATTGGCAGCATCCTGATTTATGGCAAAATATATGGTTAAATGATGGTGAGATGGGAATAGACAAAAATGGTGAAGATAAGAAAAATAATAATCAGGATGATGATAATAATGGATATATTGATGATTTCGGAGGTTGGGATTTTTGGGGAAAAGATAATAATCCTATGCCCGAAATAGGAGCAGAAGGATATAATCATGGCACGCAAAGCGCTGGGGTTCTTGGTGCGAGAACTAATAATGATAAAGGAATAGCTGCAGTTACTTGGAATGTTGCGAAATTAATGGCATTAAGAGTTGGAATTCCTAATGAAGACTTTCCAATTGATTTTTATCAATCTCTAAGCTCAACATTAAAAGCTTTTCAATACTCCGTTGATAATGGTGCAGATATTATTTCTGGTTCTGGGGGGATAGGCGATTGTATATTTTGGAAATGTTATGCAAATTCTCACCGAGATATTATTAATTATGCAGTAAATGCAAAAGTAATCGTAGTAATGGGTGCTGCTAACGATAATAAAGAAACCGATGTTTATCCTTCTTGCTACCCGGGTGTGATCGCGGTTTCCTCATCCGACTACGAAGATAAGAGAATTAATAAAGCAGAGTATGGATATGGTCCAAATTATGGTTCATGGGTAGATGTGTCCGCACCTGGAATAGATATTAAAACCACGGATTATATATCTGGTCAACATACTTATATTGATGATTGGCGGGGCACATCATCTGCAACACCTCTAGTTGCAGGTTTAGCTGCTTTAATCAAAGCTTATCAACCTGATTGGTCTTATTATCGAGTAGTTTCGCATTTGACAAGCTACGTGGATAGAATAAATTCAGAAGAAATAGAAAACGGTAAGTTGGGTTTAGGAAGAATTAATGCTTATAGAGCTGTAAGTGATAATAATTATATGAAAAATAAATTTCCTTATCCAGGTGGCACTTTAATCCATAATGAATTAGAAGATAAATGGGAGAATAATATTTATTATATACAGGGGACTGTTAAACGAAAAGTTTCAAAACAGGTAGCAATTAAAAGAAAATTTGATTACAAAGACGTAGTAGAAGCTCCCGAAATATTATTTAATAATTATATCGATGGACCAGCTTTATTGTTGCCAGATGCAACAATCGTAAAAAGCGAACTTGGATATCCTGGAACCAACTATTATGTGATTGAAAATAATATGAAGCGACAATTAAAAGTCGGCGTATTTGAATATTTGAATTACGATGAAAGTAATGTAATAACTTTGTCAGACGAAGAACTATTAAAATATACTACAGGGTCTATGATTAGTGAGTCAAGCCCATTTAAATGGGCTTACCCCGAAGGTACTTTACTTAAAGCTAAAGATACAGATGAACCTATTTATTATATAAAAAACGGTTTTAAACTAGTTATTCCTGATACAGTTTTTGAAAAGGGTTTTTCCGAAAAAGATATAGTAGAAATTGGATCTAAATTTCTAAATGAATTTCCTTTGGGATTTCAAGGATCAGATTACTTGAAGTATCCCGATGGTAGTTTGTTAATGTGTATCGGAAATGGATGTGAAGATCATCCGGAAGTTTATGTGATTGAAGATGGCGATAAAAGACCAACTAGTAATCAGATTTTTGAAAAAATTGGTTATGAATATTCTAATGTAATAGGAGTAGATGCTTGGTTATTGGAAGAGCACAATACAGGACCGATAATTGATTATTTCCCATATTAAGGAGATACCATGATTTATTTGGGTGCTGACCATAGAGGTTACAAATTAAAAGAATATATAAGTGAATATTTAGATGATAGAGCTATTGAATTTGAAGATATGGGTGCAAACAATGAAGAACTTTCAGATTATCCAATATATGCTCGTAAAGTGGGAAACAAAATAGCTGGAACAGAGAATCGAGGAATTCTTATATGTGGAAGCGGCGCAGGCATGACCATTGCTTCAAATAAAATCAAAGGAGTATACGCAGCACTAGCAACAAATCCTAAGATGGCTAGTGCTATCAAACAACAAGACGATGTAAACGTGTTAGTGCTAGCTGCGGATTTTACAAGCGAAGAACAAACCAAAAACATTCTAGACGCTTGGCTTGATACAGAATATGATAGGCAGGGTCGGCATCAAAAAAGAATAGATCAAATAAAAGAGTTGGAGAAAAAAAGTGATTGAAATACTCCCAGCAATACTTACGACTGATCCAGAGGATTTACATAAAAAACTAAAAATCGCTGAAAAATTCAGTTCCAGTTTACAAATAGATATCGGAGATGGAAAATTTATCCCAACAACTACGATTAATTTTGAAGATCTTCAGGATATTGAAACCAAGTTATTTTTAGAAATTCATCTAATGGTTGCGGAACCTGACAAATATATAGCTCCATTTGTGGATTTGGGAGCAAAACGGATTGTTTTTCATATTGAAGTAGTGGAAAACCCAATTAAAATTGCTGAGAAAATAAAAACCTTAGGATGTGAAGTAGGTGTAGCGCTTTCTCCGGGTACATCTTTAAGTAAATTGCGCGAGTTAGATTATAAGCTTGACGAAATAATGCTTTTGAGTGTGAAACCAGGAAAACAAGGTCAAGAATTTCAGGAACATGTAATAAGTCGAATTTGTGAAGTCAGAGAAATTTATCCTGATATAGTAATCGGTGTTGATGGTGGAATAAACAAGGATAATATAAATCTAATTAGTAAAGCCGGTGCAAACATCGCAGTTATTGGTAGTGCGATATTTAATACTTCTGATCCTGAGCAGGCATATAGGGAAATAATAAAGGTATGTGATGAAACTTGAAATGACTAAATTGAAAAAACAGGCTTACGAAATCCGTAAAAGCATTATTCTGATGCTTAGTGAAGCAGGGTCTGGTCATTCTGCTGGGGCTCTTGGTATGGCTGATATTTTTACTTCTCTATATTTTTCTGTACTTAATCACAAACCAAAACACCCAGATTGGGAAGATAGGGATCGGCTTATTCTCTCCGTAGGTCATATCTGTCCTGTGCTATATGCTTCTCTTGCACATTCAGGATATTTTCCAATTTCAAAATTAAAAACTTTACGAAAATTGGGATCAGGATTGCAGGGTCACCCCCATAATTTAGCATTGCCTGGGATTGAAACCTCTAGCGGTCCTCTGGGTCAGGGAATATCCCAAGCAGTAGGTATGGCTCTAGCAGCTAAGATAGATAGAAAGGATTGGAAAGTATTTTGTATTTCAAGTGACGGAGAGCAAGATGAGGGTCAGACATGGGAAGCAGTAATGTTGGCTAGTAAATATGACTTAAAAAATCTGATATTAATAATTGATCGCAATAGAATTCAAATTTCTGGTAATACTGAACATGTAATGCCCCTAGATTCATTAAGAAACAAATATTTAGCGTTTGGTTGGGATGTTTTGGAAATAGATGGTCACAGTTTATACGAGATATTGGAATCATTGTATGAAGCTAAGTCAAGCATAGAAAAACCAACGGTAATAATAGCAAAGACTATCCCTGGAAAAGGTGTGAATTTTATGGAAGGAGATTATACTTGGCACGGTAAAGTTCCAAAAGGTGATGAAATTAAACAAGCTTTACATGAGCTTGAAGAAAATTATAAGAGGAACAGATAATGAGTGAAGAATTTATCAAACAAAAACAGGGTGTAAAACAGGCCTTATCAAAACTCGGTAAAGAAAATAAGGATATTGTGGTTTTGAGTGCAGATCTCTCTGAATCTTGTGGTACAGATGGGTTTGCTAAAGAATTTCCAGATCGATTTATTGAAGTTGGAGTTGCTGAACAAAACATGGCAGGTGTAGCTGCGGGTCTTGCTCTGTCTGGAAAAACCCCATTTATGAGTTCGTTTGGTGTATTTTCTCCTGGAAGAAACTGGGACCAGATTCGAATCAGTATTGCTTATTCCAAGACAAATGTTAAAATTTTAAGTTCACATGCTGGAATTTCAGTTGGCGATGATGGAGCTTCCCATCAAGCCCTAGAAGATATCGCTTTAATGCGAACCCTGCCAAATATGGTTGTTTTAGCACCAGCAGACGCAGCTGAATTGGAGCAAGCAATATACACTGCAGCAGATTTTCAAGGTCCAGTATATATTCGTTACCACCGTATTTCTTTACCCCAAGTTACTGATCCGAAAATCGAATTTAAAATTGGAAAATCCCAGATTCTAAAAGAAGGTAACGATATTGGAATTCTGGCTTGTGGAAGTATGGTTTCAAAAGCTCTTGAAGCAACCAAAGAATTAGAAAAAGAACATATAAAAGTAACCGTACTAAACTGTTCAAGTATCAAACCTCTGGATCATCTTGCTATACTAGAGGTAGCCAAAAAAACCAAAGCTATAATTACTTGTGAAGAGCACCAGATCAATGGAGGGCTCGGAGGAGCTGTAGCTGAATTTCTGTCGCAAAATTATCCGGTGCCGACGGAGATCATGGGTGTGCATGATACATTTGGCGAAAGTGGAGATACTGAAGAGCTTTTTAAGAAATACAAATTATCTTCAAAAGACATTTTCAATAAAGCATTTCAATTATACAAAACAAAAATAAGGAAATAACCCCATACCACTCCTTTCTGGAAAAACGGATTATCCATCCTTTGCCAAGGCTACGGAGGACAGGCATCCTGTTATTTCCAGAAGCGTCAGGTACGGGACTTTCCCGATCCCGCATTGCAGGATACGGGAGCGAAATACAATCGGAAAATAATGCTTACTAATTTTAAGAAAATTTTAAGAGATGCTTTACAGGGCAAATACGCTATTGGGCATTTTAATACTTCAAATTTGGAGGAAACCCAAGCTATAATTTCCGGTGTAGCAGAGATGCGTTCTCCAGTGATTGTAGGGACTTCTGAAAGCGCAATTGAATACGCAGGTATAGATAATTTAGTAGACATAGTTCGAAACATGGCAGAAAAAGTTGATATTCCAGTTGTCTTGCATCTAGATCATGGTAAGAATTTTGAGATTGTAAAAAAAGCTTTTGACGCAGGATACACTTCTTTGATGTTTGATGGTTCCAAGTTACCGTTTGAAGAAAATATCAAACTAACTAAAAAAGTAGTAAATTTAGCAAAACAAAGAGATGTGTCAGTAGAAGCAGAGTTAGGAATAATGTTAGAGAATATCCGAGATAAAAATAATCCAGAAGAATATCTTACAGATCCCAATCAAGCAACTGAATTTGTTCGGGTCACGGGGATAGATGCTTTAGCTGTAGCTATTGGTACAGCTCATGGATTGCCTGCTAAAGAAGAGAAAATCGATTTTAAAAGAATCAGAGAGATCAGCGAAATTGTAAATATTCCATTGGTTTTACATGGATCGTCAAATAGTACAATCGGGGATTTCAGAAAAGCTATTAAGATGGGTATAGCCAAAATTAACATAGACACAGAACTTCGTCAGGCTTTTACCGAAGGTGTACGAGAAGAGCTTCAAGACGAAGATTTATACAATTTAAGGGAGTTTTTGGCCGAAGGTCGAGCTGAAGTGAAAGAGCGGGTAAAAAAATTAATAAGAGTATTTGGCAGTGAAAACAAAGCCTAAAAAATTCGATCTGATTACTATTGGTGATGCAGCTTGGGATGTATTTATGAAGATCCATAATGCGGATAAGCGTTGCTCTAAAAATCATCAAGATTGTGTACTGTGTTTGGATTATGGGGGTAAGATTGGCGTAGATCAGCTTCATTCTTCAGTAGGTGGTAATGCAGCTAATATTGCTGTAGCTAGTAGTAAACTAGGTATCAATACTGCATTTGTTGGTTTTATTGGCTCTGATGATATTGGGAAAAAAGCCTTAAAAATTATTAAACAACTTAGCGTTGATACTCAATATGCAATATCTTCAGGGTTGACTAATCAAAGTTCGATAATCTGTTTTCAGGATGAAAGAACTATATTGTCTTATAAAGAAAAAAGAGATTATAAATTATCTAAACTTCCTGAAAGCGACTGGTTATTTATAACTTCTACTGGGCCAGGATCAGAAAAATTTATACCTGAAATCATTTGCAAAGCCAAAGAACGAAAAATAGTATATAATCCAGGTTCGTATCATATGCAGCACGGTCCAAATTTCTTGACAAAGATCATCAAGAAAGCTTATTGTCTTATAGTGAATCTTGAGGAGGCTTGGAAGATTATTAATAAAAAACCTAACGATATCAAAGAAACCCTATATGATCTGTCTAGATTAGGACCGGAAATAGTAGTTGTCACTAACGGTAAAGAGGGAGCATATGTTAGTCAAAATAATAAAAATTATCGAATTTCTTCAATAAAAGTAAAAGTAGTTGATCCAACAGGAGCCGGAGATAGCTTTAGCGCTGCTTTTGTATGTGCTTTGATTTATAACAAAACAGTAAAAGAGGCTCTGCTTTGGGGTATATTAAATTCTACTTCCCTTATTCAAAAACTAGGCACTGAACAAGGTTTACTCGATAAAAAACAACTACAAAATAAATTAAAAAATGTAAATCCCCAAGCTATTGAATTTTAAATGGCTAAAAAAAAGTTAGAGAAAAAAATCAGGAAACTCAGGCCCAAACCTGACCAGCCCAAGGCTGGTCCGCCTAGGGCGGGAAAAACTCAAAAACAACTTAAACCCAAAAAAGTTGAAATACAACCAATTTCTGATGTGCCGAAAAAACGGGTAGTTGGTTTTTCGATATTTGTCGCTGTAGTTATGGTATTGTGGGGTTTTGGATATTCTTTTAAGAGAGTTGAACCGATAACCGTCCATGAGGAATTTCTGACAACAGTAAAATTAGAACAGCAGAATTTTCCTTCTTTGGAAAAAGCAAGTTATGAACTATGGCAAGTAGATCGAAATCATAAAATCAGTTTAGGTAAATTTAATATTAATGAGCAAGGCCAGATTATTGATTTGTATAATTTAGTTATTGAAGATAGCGAATTTGACTTAGTTTTAACTGATACTGATACAGATATAATTCAAGGATTTCAAATTAGTATTGAACTTAATCCAGATGATAATCTTGATTGTAGTCCGACAATAATAGTGTCAGGTAAGATAAATCAAAAAAAGGAAACAGAGCTTCAGTACATTATTAATTTGGAAGGTACAAAAGGTTCATTTATACTTAGTACACCTACTGACGGAAGCAGATACACAAATGAAAATGCGGGAATATGGTTTGTGTATGAAGTAAAAAACAATCAAATCCCCAGTTTAGATTTACCGGTATTACCCGAAGGCTGGGTATATGAATCTTGGATATTTTATGAAAATAACTTTATAAGTATGGGTAAATTTAGCGATCCAGGAGTAGCTGATGCAACAGCTGAATTTTCTGGCAAAAAGAATAGTCCAACATTTCCGGGAGAAGATTTCCTGCATAGACCTACTACGGATTATTTTCTAGATTTGCCACTTGAATTAAACAACGGCTCAACTCAAGTTTTTATAAGTGTAGAGCCAGATGTGGACGGATCAGACCCTACGGGATCTAATCCTTTTTCTATTCAGTTTTTAAATGCTAAAATAAAAAAGGATGCAGAAATTCATAAAGCATATGATTTAGATTTAGATTTGAATCTCATTCCAGAAGCTAGTATTAAATTATATTAACAATGACTTTACTACTACGTTGGCTACTTAATTCAGCGTTTTTACTCCTCTTATCTCAGATTTTACCTGGTTTTATACTTGAGACACCTTATGCTGCTATTATTGCTGCTGCATTTATTGGTGTGTTAAACGCTATTGCCAGACCAATATTAATTATTTTAACCCTACCGATCAATTTTTTGACTCTAGGGCTTTTTACCTTTTTTATTAATGCTTTAATAATCTTATTTGTAGCTACTTTTGTAAAAGGTTTTTATGTAGAAAATGTCAGTGTTGCTATTCTTGCTGCAATACTAATATGGCTATTTAGTTGGGGTACTAACATGATCATGAAAGACGATAAAAATGTAAAAAGTTTTTGGCACGTTCGCGGTTTTAATAATAAAAAACATGAATAAAATCGCAGAAATAAAGAAAATTGCCTTGATTGTATCTGGTTTAACTATTTTTTGTGCATTGATTTTTGGTAAATCAATATATTTAGTTTTTAAAGGAGATATTCAAATACCTTCACAATTCAATGTCTTTGGTGCTACGGGACATTTTTATGGATTAGTACTTTTTGCAGGAATTGTAGTTGGATACCTAGTTGCGCGTAAATTAGCACGACTTGAGAAAATTAACCTAGATAAATATCTACTAAATTTTTTTGTAGGTTTTCTTATTGCTTTACTGTTTGCAAGACTCGGATATGTGGTTTTTCAGCTCGATAGAATAGAAACTTTTGGGGAAGTATTTGCTACTTGGCAGGGCGGTATGTCTATTCACGGAGCTCTGGTTGGAATAGGACTATACCTGTGGTATTTAGCGTGGCGTTATAAGATATCATTTTCTCAGTTTGCTGATTTTCTTGTCCCCGGGATAATTCTCGGTCAAGCTATTGGTAGATGGGGAAATTTTATAAATCAAGAAGCTTATGGTTCCCCAGCAAATGTAGTATGGAAAATGTTTATTACTCCAGGTAGAAGATTTTTGGATTTAATAAATGAAAGCTATTATCACCCAGCTTTTCTATATGAATCAATCGGGGATTTTTTGGTATTCTTTATTTTGTTGTATATATTTGGTGTAAATAAAAAACCCGGAAATGTGGCTTTATTTTACGTGTTGCTATATTCAGTGTTACGGTTTGTGGTTGAGTTTTGGCGTATAGATAATGTAATGTGGAGCTTTTTATCTGTAGCTCAATGGTTTAGTGTTATTTTGATTATTATAAGTGGGTATTTACTCATTGCTAGAAATAAACCAAAAACAGCCGAAGAGTTTTAAAATTTATTTTAGTAGTACTAAATAAACTTTGTTATAATAATAAAATATGATCAGAAGATTCTTTCTTCTATTTTTAGCTTTTCTGTTTATACTTGCTCTAGGAGCAGGTACTTTTTATTTATCATACAAAAGAACTGTCAGTGAAGACGATCCAAGCGATAAACAACAGCAAAATTCTGATACTCAGCTAACATCTACAACAAAAGAACAGTTTTCTTTTGCAGTTATTGGGGACACTGAGGTTGATACAGATAGCGATAATAATGTATTTAAAAGTGCAATAAAAGATATCAATAAACAAAAAGTACCTTTTGTAATTCATACCGGAGATTTGACAGCCGAAGGTAGTAGAGATCAGTTTCGAATTTTTGACAAGCTTTTGGAAGACTTGATTCCTTCTATTTATCCAACTATTGGAAATAACGATATTTATACTGATAAAAGCGGTTATAATTTTGAATTATTTTATGATAACCCATATTATTCTTTTGATTATGAGGACCGGCATTTTATTATTTTAGACAATTCTTCGGCATACTATGGATTTGAATGGAAGCAACAGGAGTGGCTAAAAGAAGATTTAATTTTGAATGACGGTAAAAAATTAATTCTAGTTATGCACAGACCTTTGAATGTACCCAATGCTGATTTGGTTTTGGAGGGTGGCAATGAATTATCAGATTCGAACATCCAGACGTTTTTAAAAATAATTGATCCATATAAAGACAAAATAGAACAGATATTTACAGGACATATTCATGACTTTTTACAGTATAAATTAGGCGATATTCCAGTAACAGTAACAGGTGGAGGTGGAGGAGAGCCGCAATTCGAATTTGTAAAAGCCGAACCGCATTATTTATTAGTAAAAGTATACACTGATAAAATAAAAATAGAGAAAAAAGAGATTAGATTATGAGTGAAAAATTAGACGGATCTCAACCAGAAGATGTCCAATCTGAAGAAGGAAGAGCTTTTTCTAGTTTTAGAGATCAATTAGATAGTGAAACAGAAACTATTAGAATCCCACTTTCAAAAGAATCCAGTTTAGAAACTAATTTAGCTATAATTAATACTATTTTTGATAGATTATATTCTCAAGTTATTATAGAGATTAGAGAAAATCCAGATCCCGAAAAATGGATGGAGAAATTAAATGAAACCACTAAGGGTTTTTTGGCTGAATTGGATCAGGAGTTTTCTGAAGATACTGAAAGCAGTAAAAGATTTCAATTAGAAAATGAAATTTTGATTAGAGCATCGTTTGTGTATTCTTTGGTCCTGAGTCATCTTAGAGAAAGGAAAGATCAAGGCGAGGAACTATCTATTCCTAAAGAATATTATGTGATTTCAGCAGATCTACATAATGCCATGGCTTATTTCTATTTAGAAGCATTTGATGAAAAAGATAATTTTCAAGCAGATGAATTTAATCAAAAGCTTCGCATTATTCAAAGAATATGCAGTAGAAGAGATATTAAAGAATTTTTTGGAGAAAGAAAATACGAAGAATTTATAACTGGTTTAAGCGGTCTGTTGTCTGTAGTGGAATTTTGTCGTTCAAATGATATAGATTTTGCTATTCCAGATGGGGAGCAAGATGCAAGAGATTCTATTGATCTAGTAATTTTGCATGGATTATCCGAAGAAGAGATAGAGTCAACAAGAGATGCAATTCAAGGAAGAAGGATCTTGGATTGGCCAAAAGAACTTCGTTCCAAAGTTTCTCTTTTACAGATAAAATCTCGTGGTTTGGAAAAAAACTCCGTTTCGCCAACTCATAGAATAGAAGCTAGCCAATCAACTGTTGATATTCCTCAAGAAGTAATGCGGATTAGCGAGAAATGGAGGGGATATGTAGGTTATTTCTTAACCCTTAATAAGCACAATATTAGTTCTGATTATCAAATCTCTGACACTACTTTTACTAGCAGAATTGAGCTTGAAGATTCTAGAGGAGAAACTGTAGAATCTTTGTCAGTTTTGCTTGGCGGGGATTTATTAAAACAAGAAGTTGATTTTCTAGAAAGAAGAAGGCGGGCAGGATCTCTTCGTACAGAACAAACAGGGGTTCCAACAAGAAGGGGTAGAAAAAAATCATTCATCCCTACTAATGGAGAAAAAATACGTCGTTATGGATAATTACTTCTTGACAATTATTCATAAATATTATATAATTTAAAGGTTTGGTTTTGGAGGTGTTTTATATGGCCAATTTAGTAACCCAAAAGGAATCTTCTTGTGAAAGAGCTGAGAATATACTGAAAACAGCTGAGAAACAAGGCAAGATTTCTTCATCAGACCGTTGTGCAATTACCTCTCATCTGGAGGAGTGTGATAAGTGTACTACTAAATTAGGACAGAGGTTGAATAGACTAAATAAGTAAACCATTCCATAAACCGTTTTTTGTCGTTCCCCACAAGCCTTGTGGGGCTTTTTTGTTTTATATATCGTAAATGTTAAAATATATATAGAAATTAGAATTGAACCATAAAGAGGGGTAAATGCCTTTACATTTGGATATACAACCAAAAGATCCCAGAGATGAGCCAAAAACTGAACCTAAGCCAAATTTCGACTTTGAGTTAGAGCTCGACGAAAATAATCAAAAGAGTGAAATACCTAGTGTTACTCCTAGACAGTCGGATCAACCAACCCCAGAATCAAAAGCAATAGCTCAAAAATCTGAAGAATTAGATCAAGATCAAAATAAATCTGAAGAGATGATGTTTGAAAAACCCGGACTGAATTGGGAATATCAGGGCTATGAAAATCAAAAAGCTAAAGAAAAGCCTGTTATCAATTTCTGGACTGTACTGTGGTCTATAATCAGATTTATACTAATTACTGTTGTAGTTTTCGGTGCTATCTTTATAATCGTATTATTTATAGTAGGAAATTTTTATGATCCAGTACCAGCAACTCTAAAAGCTATTCAATACACGGGTATTGTTGGAGGAATATTTGCAATATATGTGATTTATTTATTTCTTAAACGCAAATTTTTGGAGGCCTCAGCGTTTATACTTGGAATAATATCCGTTCTCGCAGTATTTTTTCTCGGTTATATCTATTACAAAAATAATCAGACCATGCCTTTATTAGAAACTCTTCTGTCTTGGTTTGGACTATAAATTAGTGACTGGTTACTGGTTATTAGTTACTAGTAACTGAGTGTTGCTTGTGTTATAATCCAAAGTTGTTTAATTAGCTATAAGCTATTTGCTATGTGCCATTTGCTGTATAAATATTAGCTATATACTATATGATGCTATGTGCCATATGCTATAAGCTAGTTATTGGCCCGTTCGTCTAACGGTTAGGACGCAAGCTTCTCAAGCTTGTAATAGGGGTTCGATTCCCCTACGGGCTACCACCTGTTGGCGATGTCAGCCTAAGGCGGACGAGACAGACAGGTGCGTCCTTGCAGATCACGTTTCTGTAATAAGAGGATGTAATCCCTTTTACAAGAAAGTGATTCTGACGGGACCACACTATAGATTAATAAATTTTTATGAGCAAAAAAAGATCTTCGTAGGGGTCTTTTTTGATTGACAAACTGATAAAATTAGTATATAATATCACAATATCTTAGAACTTCCAGGAGGTGATACCATGGTGTTCTATATTAGAGGAATAAAGTTTCACATCATTGAATTGGTTATTATGCTGGCAGTTTTTGTAATAGGAATAGTCTGGTCGGTGAAAACCGGCAATGCGGGTTACTGGTTTAGTGCACTTACGGTTGGTTTTTTATATTTTATCTTTGTTAAATTAATAAGTGCATAATACCAAAACCGTTCAAAAATCCTGAAGACAGTATAAACTTCAGGATTTTTTGTTTTCAGGTATGTCCTAGGGCTTGATACGTTCGGCAAGCTCAGCCCTTTGATTCCACTTAAGACTTCGCTTTGCTCAGGGTCGGCGAGCAGTATCTGATGATACTGCTCTTGACAGGAGGTTTTCAGCTTATATAATAGGTTTAGATCCCTATCTGTTGTACTCCTGATGATTTTCAGGCAAGAAACTTAGGAATATCTATCTTTTTAAGGAGAGGAGGTGATACAATATGTCATTTACACACAATAACAGCAAGGGTCAAGAATACTTTTTGCACTCCAAGGAAGTAACCCTTAAAGGTGGCAGAAAACAAAGAATTTACTGGTTTTCACGACAAGACAAGAGAAAAAGCGAATACGAATTAGACGAAGTACCTGCTGGATATGAAGTAGGTGAAAACACAAGAACCGGTCTTCCATATTTGAAGAAGAGTAAATAGGTTTTTGTAAATACTGCGCTCGAGATCCGCCTAGCGGAAATCGAGATGAAGAAAAGTGAAGGTAACGCCTTCATTTTTCTTTTATTTAAGCACTTATTTTAACAGTGATTACCCCGTAAGTGTCCGACCGGACGGGGATAGGGTAGAAACAAAAATTAAATTCAGATTATTCTTTAAGTCCGACGATTTTTGCTATAATGTCATTGTATGAATTTATCAACATACATTGAAAAAAAGGGTGGGCGGATCAGTTTTGCTGACTTTATGAATCAAGCTTTATATCATCCAAAGATTGGATTTTATCGCAGCGGGCAGGTTCAATTTGGAGAAAGAGGTGATTTTATTACCCATCCCGATCTATGTTCTCCTTATTTTGCTAGAGCTTTGGTTCGACAAGTAGCCTCAATGTGGAACGAGATGGATAGACCAGACAGATTCGATTTAATCGAAATAGGAGCTGGGGACGGTAAACTTATAGCTGGGATTTTATATGAAGCAGAAATTGAATTTCCAGCGCTATATGATGCTTTGAAGGTAGTACTTGTAGAGATAAGTCCAGAGCTTATCCGTCGTCAACAAAGAAATATTTTGAGGAATCATCATAAAAAAATTGAATTTATTCAAGGTTCTATATTGGATCACAAATGGCAAGATGTAGTTGGGTGCATTTTATCAAATGAATTATTTGATGCGTTACCAGTGCACAAAGTCAAGAATACTGGTGGGGATTTAGCAGAAATTTATGTAGTTTGGGACGATAAGGATAAGTATTATTCCGAGGTATACGGTCAAATCTCGGATCCCGGGATTCATGAATATTTTCAAAGACTGCGGATTAATTTGGACGAGGGGCAAACATTTTATGTTAATTTGAATTCAATCAGATTAATTAAAAATATTGCTTTGGCAATAAAACAGGGATACCACATTGCTATAGATTATGGCACTACTGCAGATCATTTGGTGGACGAAGATTTATCCCGGTTGTACACATTTAGAAAAAAAATACGCGGATCGTATCCATATAAAGATATTGGTAAAAAAGATATGACTTCAACTGTAGATTTTAGTTCATTGATTTTGGCAGGACAAGAAGAGAAACTCGAAAAACTTCTGTATCTGAACGAATATCAGTACTTCAAACATTGGTTAGGGTGGAAAAGAGACTTTGATTCAGGATACGAAGCTCATAAAATTCTCGATCATTTTTTTCATGACGGGTTTAAGATTTTGATTCAAGGCAAAAATGTGCCAGAATTAAAGTAGTTCATTAACAATTTTACATAAATCCATTTTCATGGAGGTGATTTTGAATGTCCGAAAAGAGAGAACCTGGAAAAATCAGAACATGGTTAGGATTTTTAAACACCATGTTTTTGACTGACCCACTCAGAAGTCTATCTTTTAATTTCCTGCGATTTGTTTTCGAAGCGTTAAATACTGGGGAAATCCAGTTTGTTGATTCGGTGACTTTCTACCCTTATTATCATGTATCAAACTCAACTACGATAGGGGTAGTAAATTCTATTGTTCAGAGGGAGTTTGAAGCGTTGTATTCAGCTAGTAAAGATCTCGCAGGTATGTATCCTGGTCGTGCAGATAACCTAAAAACAGCTATAGTCGTAGTAGCAGGTTATGTTTATGACCAATATCATTCAGAAGATCCAGAAACTGAAGAATTTCACGATTTTCTTAATGGTGCTAAGCCAGGAGATGTTTCCGGTGATGACGTCGACAAAAAAGATTTCTAGATTCATCATTTTCCCTCGAATTTTGAGGGAATTTCTTTTTTGTATTGACATTACTCCTGATAACTGCTATAATTTATTTGCTTTGTACCTAATCACATCCAAGGAGGCAAAATAAATGTCTGAAAAGGAAGAGGGTAAAATACCATCAGAGGATAACTGGGAGGGTAGCCAAGCTGCTAAAAGAACAGCTTGGCTATTGGACTGTGCCAATAGAAGGCAAGCTTATATGGAAGAGTTAGTAAATACACGAAATCCCGAGGATCATTTCTTAGTTTTTCTTAGATATTTTCTGCCTTTGGATTTTGGAGAATCTATAGACTGTAATGGATTCGATGACATTACAGCATTAGAAGTAGATGGGCTTACTCTTGAAAAGCCTCTGTCAATTTTTGAAGAGGGAGAGCTTATTCTTCTTCGCCGGCTTGAGCCAGAAGACTTTTTTGATGAATCCGATGAGAATTCGAATAATTCAGGAGACATATGGCTCGTCTAAGCTTTCTCGTTTCCGACTCGTCCACCCGCCCAGCTGGGCGGTTTTTATTTTATCCGCCCTTCGCCCTGAGCTTGTCGAATGGGCTACGGGGGATGTCACAATTCTTTTTCTTTATATATGGGGCGGATAACCCCCCGACCTGTCCGCCATAGCTTTAGCGAAGGTGGAAGCTTTACGCGAAGGAGGGTCAAGATAGGGACCACGGGCTACCTGTCCCTCGTAGCTTTAGCGTAGTGGGATGCCCGTGGGGTTCCATATTGACAAACCAAATTTTGTGTTATATACTTTAGTGGTGTAATTTTTACAATCTACTTGAAACGGAGGACTATTTATGCCGATTAAACTGGATAAGGATACTGTGGGAGGGAATATTCGAACATTGCCACAAATTGAAGATCCAGTCCTTACAGATGAATTTTTATCGTGGGATGATATCCAAAGTATTATGAAACTAGTTCAAAAGTCCAATCCAGGACTATACAAACTATTAGTAGAGCTTAGTCGAGATCAGCATAATGGTGAAAAAACCACAATGCTAAATTCTTTTTTGGTTTTAGCGTCAGAGATCGCAAGGTCTATGAACGGTAGAGGCACCACGCGTAAAAAATTACGCAAATTATCTTAACCCGCAACTGCGGGTTTTTTTGTTAAAATAAAGACATGATAAACTTATATATAACCAGACACGGTGAAACCGATTTTAATAAAGATGGAAAATATTTAGGAAGAAAGGATGTTTCGTTAAATTCAATTGGAATCGTTCAAGCCAAACAACTTGTCAAGAAAGCAAGCGGTTTTAATATCGAGGTTATTTACTGTTCGCCTTTAAAACGTGCAATTGAAACAGCAGAATTTATTAAATCAAAACATAATTGCGAAATTATTATTGACGACCATTTTATTGAAAGATCTGTTGGCGTTTATGAAGGACTAATGAAAGAAGAGGCCAGAAACAAATACCCGGATTTATATGAGCGAAATATTACCAGAATTTTTAATGAAGCTCCGCCAAACGGAGAAACGATAAACAAAGTAGTAGAAAGGGTATTTTCTGGTTTAGATAGAATAAAAAAACAAAATAAATTTTCCAAGATAATGATAGTAACCCATGGTTTTGTAGCAAAGACAATCAATAAATATTTTAATCCACAAATATCGGAGCAAGATTTTTTTGATTTTAACTTAAGTAATTCTGAAATCAAGAAATATTATTTTTATAATTAAAGATGATAATCAGTTGAGGAAATCAAAATAATAACCGATTATATTTTTTTGAAATCCAATCCGCAGCCGCGGGTTTTTTGTTTTTACAGGTTGACAAAAGAAATAGTCTATTAGTATAATAATTTAATTTATGTATAATAAAAACATGGAAATTATTGTTACAAAAGGAATTGGACACGGAAAAACACTTTTATCAGCATTTGATGCTGCTCTTTGGGATGCTGGTATTGCAAATCAGAACCTTATTTATCTATCCTCAGTTATTCCACCTAATTCAAAAGTAATTCGTAAAAAATTAAAGAATAATAATAAATATGGTCAAAAGCTATACTGTGTTATAGCTAATAAAAGAATAAACGAGATCGGTAGGGAAGCCTGGGCTGGTATAGGTTGGATGCAATCTGAAGATGGTAAGGGATTATTCGTAGAACACACAGGATCAACTGAAGGAGAAATAAGACGTTTAATTAAACAATCACTTTATGATATGAAGAAATATCGCAAAGAGAAATTCGGAAGAATAAATTATATGGTTAGTGGGGTAAATTGCGAAGCAGATCCTGTATGTACTCTTGTTTGCGCAATATATCAAATTGAGGACTGGAAATAGATTGACTTTTTCCTGAAAATTTGCTATAATTAACTGTTTTAGAACCTTACAAAGGAGAAAGAACCATGACCTTATTCAAGGAGATTTTGGCTTTTTTAGCTATGATTCTCCTTGTGATAATAGGAGAATCGTGGATGATAGCGTTAGTTGCGTTTTTTGGTTGGTTGATAGCAATATTAATCCTTACTTTGATATTGGTGGGGTTAACGTGGCTTGTAACCAAGGGCATATTTAAACCAAAGAGAGGACAATTGTTTAAGTGGGCAGAGCTGAATAGTAAAGCATCATTCTTTGTAGCATGTTTAGTAAATATTCTCGCTGGTCCATTTATTACAGTGGCCGTCTTTCAACGTCTTTTCGGTATTAGATTTAATTTTTTTCAGTATTTTTTGTTATCTGTTCAGTTTTCATTGATCTGGATAACTTTTTACGGAGGTGTTTGGAATGCAATTTATCGCACGATCATGTGAACCAGTGGAAGTGGAAGAGATCTATAGAGAGGTTTTCATCGTGGAAAAGGGCTGGCCTGCTGAAGATTTAATTAGAAGGCCAGATGGGCGCAACTTTATACTTCTAGCTGACGGTGAGCTGGCTGGAGGTATGAAGATTATCCTCAA
>JBDRDK010000009.1:0-11801 GCA_043820855.1 bacterium | reverse complement strand
CCGCTGAGCTACGGACCCTTTCTCACTGAGGCCCAAGGGGCGGCCTTCGGCCCTACGGACCCGTGGCGCGCCCTGGAGGATTTGAACCCCCGACCTACTGGTCCGAAGCCAGTCGCTCTATCCACTGAGCTAAGGGCGCATCAACAGATAGAATTGTATCAATAAATAGAGAAAAAGTCCAGAAAAAAGAAGCCCTGTTGGGCTTCGTGGACTTTGTAAGAATTGTAAAAAAATCACTTGATCCTATAGATGGACCGTTTTCTCCGGGATCTGGAAGGCTTGCGAGGTGAGCTTGAGCATCTGCCAAACTCTGCAAACCTCTTTCTTCAGCTCCTCTACGATAGCTTCTTCCGCCGATTTGGGCTCTGCCGGTTCTCGGTGGTCCGGGCTTGATACCATCCGAACAATGAGGATGATAGGGCTCTTTTGTATCCTTATTGAATACAGCATTATCTATATCCTCAATAGGCAGCCCGCGGAAAGGACAAATATCTACTATATATTGCCTCCGCAACAAGATTTATCAAAATAAGTTTATAAAAAATTTTAGGTTTTGTCAACAGTTCCGGATTTCAATTAAATTGAATTAAAATATAAATCTCTTTTACAAAAATGAAAATATTATTTAGAATATAAGTAGATTCGAGTGGCAAAATCAAATAAAAATCAAAATTTAGAATTTAAAAAAATTGCCATTTTGTCTCGGATCTAGAAAGGAAGATGTAAAATGGCAGATGATACCCCACAAGAAGAAAAATCTGAACGTAAAATGTTTCCAGGAAATTGGAAATGCAAAGATTGCAGTACTGATATAACTGAATTACCGTTTCCAGCCAAACCAGACCAGGAAGTTCGCTGTCAAGAATGCCACAAGAAATGGAAAGAACAACAGAATTAGGCCGCATAAATCAGAAAGAATAAAAATAACCCTGAGTGTAACCAAAGGGTTATTTTTATTTAATTATCAATTATAAATTATTTAATGGGGTCCCACAGTAGACGACGTTCGAACCTCTGCGATTAAAATAGCTTTGGGTATTGTATAAAAAAACCCGTATATTTACGGGTTAGATATTCAAAACAATCAGGCAACAATCAAAGTCTGAGCTCACCTATCAATCGATGGGTTAACGTAACTTCGCCTAACCAATCCATCCCATAACAAACCCATGTTACTTTCCGAATACTCCTCAGGAAGCCTTAACTTCAACTCTATTGCTAATTCGAATGCTTCGTTGTTTAGTGGTAATAATATTGAATTAATACCAGAAAAACCAATCGGATGCGACGTACTAGACCCACCAAAAGCATCATACTCAACGCCTTCGTTCCAAAAATTATCATTTTGAATTTCCGATTCCTCAAGAATTGATTTAGTTTCCTCTTTTTCGGGATTCATTAATACCCACATATAACATATTCGTGAACTATCCCCTAGGTTAGTTTCATAAGTTTCCCATTTTAATATCTCCAGATCACTAACTACACCAAAACCGGTGTATGTTATTTCTGGGTATACCACAGATAATTCTTCTGAATTTTCCGTTGATATTTTTTCCTCAAAATAACGATCAATCCTAGAAATATGTCCTCGGTTTTGAATTCTTTGAATTCCTATAACACAGGGAAGTTTAATAATAACCAAAAGTCCCAGTATTACTAAAATAACAAGAAACTGAACTAAGTATGAACTAAAACTCAGCAGTTTATTTACTGGACGCCTCCTATTAGCCATTTAGCATCACTCCTCTAAGATTTTTAATTTACAAAAGAGTGTTTTATTATATTTAAAATATCTTATTTCGTCAATTAAAAAAAGACCTTTTTCAAAGTCTTTTCTCTCCTGTGCAACACTGGGGTGGCTGACGGGATTTGAACCCGCGACATTCGGTACCACAAACCGACGCTCTACCGCTGAGCTACAGCCACCATTTTAATTATTTGGTGTACACCCTCTCTCATAAATGGAACTTATGAGCTACGATTTAGAAAAACCAACGCTCTAGTACTGAGAGCCGAAGGCTCCCCTTCGGGGCTACAGCCACCATAAAATAAACTAAACATCGAAAATCAAAATGCAAAATTGTGGAATATTTTGTATTAATATTATGACCACATCTATCTTCGTAATGCGATTTATACACCACGTTAAATCCTGTTTGCGGAATTATAGACACGATGGTGCCCCAAGTAGGAATCGAACCTACGACCCACAGTTTAGAAAACTGTTGCTCTATCCGCTGAGCTATTGGGGCTCTTTCTAACGCGCTATGGCAGGCGGGGAAAACTGAGGCCCAAAGGGCGGTCTTCGACCCTACAGGCGCATTTTACTTCTTTCCTGTTTGCCTCGCAAAAATTTATAGAATTTTTGCGAAAAAGGAGAAGTAGCACTAAATATGAGCATTTGATTTTTTATTTTTAAAATCAGATGCGAAGTAATAATGTGCTTACTTCGACGTGGAGCGGGTGAGCGGAATCGAACCGCCGTCTTCACCTTGGAAGGGTGACATAATAACCTCTATACGACACCCGCATAAATAAAATGTGAAATTGTGGTCCCACTTCGCATAAAGCTACGAGGGACTGCGCCTTCTTATAGTTCGTCTGGCAAAAGGTGGCTTGCCAGCCGAAGCTTTAGCGAAGGCTGGTCGGGGTACTCGGACTCGAACCGAGAATCTCCACGTCCCAAACGTGGCGCCTTAGCCAATTAGGCCATACCCCGAACTAAAATTCTCTACAATTAATTTTTTAACTTTCTTACCAATTCCAGATTTATAAAATTTTTCTCTATTCTTTGCACATTTTTCACATTGAAACGACTCATAATAAATCAATTTCCAAGGTATCAAACTTTTTGTGAATTTATTTGATCCTTGATTATGCTCTTTCAGTCTTACATCTGGATGTTTGGATGTACAACCAACATATACTTTGTTATTTTTTTCACTTTGAATAAAATATATATAATACATACTAATACTTTTTAGCCTCGTCCATAGGACGATCAGCCTCTGGCTGAAATTAGGCCATACCCCGAATAAATATAATGTAAGATACGAAAGTCAAAATACAAAATTTCGAAAATTCCTTTATTTCTTATATTTATTTTTAAACTGTTAATCTAAAATTAGAGAATAACTCACCCCTATTATATAAGATATAAAGAGCTTTTTCATTATACTATCTTAAGGAGCAAAATTCAAGATCAATCTCGTTTTACAAAGTGCTTGGGTGTCACCCAAAAACCTAAGTATTTGCCAAACATCAACCTGGTTTGTGCATCAATAGCTGGAATAGAACCAAAGAAAATCGCATGAATAGGTACTAGTACCCACTGCAACACCATTTTGACAGTCTTAAAAGGCCCGTATTTTTTGGGTCTTGGCGGAAGAAGTTGGATACTAATAGCAGCAGATATTATCAAACCAAGCCAAGTCAAACTCAAAAGATATGAAGCAAATAACGGAATATTGTAAGCAAACACAGTATTACGAAAAGCTGGATTCAAAAGTAGTGGCAACCAAATTCCCATTGCAATTAAAAGCGAGGAAGTAGACCAAGAGACTGTACCTTCCACTAATCGATATAAAGTAATAAATCTTTTAGTAAATGGGATTTCTAAATGTTTTTGTAATTCAATAACTAGATATGGAAAATGTTCTACCCCCCATGCCCAACGTCTTTTTTGTAAATATTGATTCTTTAGGGTTTTCCAGAAAGTATTGGCTAGAATTGCATCCATATATACGGGAGTAAATAATGGAACTGCCTGATGATCTCCACCAAACTTGAAAAATGCCCTATAGTACTGTCTACTATCCTCAGAAATTATGGATGTATCCCAGAAATCAATAGCTATCAAAGTTTTCAAACTCATGGCCTGGGATGAAAAATTTACTAATCTATAAGGTCTGGTTGACTCAATCATTTGCCAAAAAGTTGAAGACAGGGCATTTAAACGCATTAATGAACGAGTTTCCCAAATATTGTTGGAAAACAAAGGTATTGGTTGAAAAGATCTACGATCTCTATCCGGATTAGTGATATATTTATAAGTCAAACAAGCAAAATACTTGGGGTGAGTACGAGTATCAGAATCAAAAGCTGAAATAATAATATTTTGTGGATCGATTTTATGCATTTTTGCATATTTTTGTACCTTTCTACCAGCCCAATCAATATTTGCGCCCTTAGCTTTAAGTTCACCTTTGATACCATCTGGATGTACGGTAACAATAAAATCGTGGAAAGTTTTTTTGTATTTATTAAATAATTTCTGGGCTTTTTCTCGGGCTATCTCACCCTCTCTTCCCTCTGTAGCTACCACAACGACTATCTTTGAATTTGGGTAATCCGCATTTTTATAAGAAGCTATTGATGCATCCATAGTTTCAAATGACTCACCGTATGTAGGTAAAAGCACAAAGTGATAAATATTGTTCCAGTTTAAAGATTTTCCTTGGGTAGTTTTTAAATAATCTAATTGAGCTAATTCTTCATTGATTTTTTTCTTGGAAAATCCTCGGGCTTCATAATACTGGTGTTTTAAATTATCGACATATTTGTCCAGATTCTGACTAATCTTTATGCACTTTTCACGCCAATCAATTCTTTCATCCCTTTTCATATGCCTGTAGGAAGATACTAGATGTATCCCAAAAACTGTAGCTCTGCTTAACCAATATAAATCAAATATCAATATAAAACAGGCGAAATATATTGGGGCAGTCAGTGATAATATAAACGGTGCAATTAAAATTGTCCAGGTTGTAAAACCTGGTAATATCTCTAATAACCTATAAATAAAATCTTTTTTTTGCATAATTAATTTATCAGATAAAATCGCAGTAAAATAAGTATTGAAAGTTCAATTAATATGCTTGCCCCTACTAAAAAGTAAGCAGCGAGTCTTACTTTCTTTAAAGTCATCACTGCTAAAAGTAAATTGATTAAACTAAAGAAAGAGCCAAGGGCTGGAACAATGTATTGAATCTTATCTTCAGAAATATTTTCAATAATAATAGGTGAATAAACATATCTAAATTCCAAAATTATCTTCTGTTGCCATAGATACCAAACTAATAAATTCAAAGTAATAGCAAATACAAACATTAACCAAAAATAATTTTTTGAATTTTGAAAAAAACTCTTTGCAAATCTTAAAATATTTTGTCCGGTATTTTTCCAATTCATAAATATAAGATTAAAACTATTATTCGCGGTGGAGCCGATGGTCGGATTTGAACCGACGACCCACTCTTTACGAAAGAGTTGCTCTACCCCTGAGCTACATCGGCATACATTAGCATAAAAACTCAGCTTTTTCAAGCTGAATTATACAATTATTTATTCTAAAAAATTGAAAATAACTCACAGCTCTTGATATACAGCACCTATACCTATGTTGTGTTTTTCTATCCAACCGGCATTTACTTCTAACACTTTATCGGCTGGGGCTAATGATTGATATTTTTCTTGACTATCACGAGGAACGAATTTTTCAAAGTATACCACTTTATCATTATTAATCCATAGAATATCTAAATCTATTGTCATATTTCTCATTACAAAAGTATAATCACCTGATTTGTCAAATTCAAACAACATCCCATTGTTTTCATCTAAATTGTACCTATTTGAAAGACCAGCTTTTTGCTTCAAAGAAGTATCAGCAACTTGAATTTTAATTTCTGTGTTATTTATGCTAATTTTCTTGGTTTTGTACTTCATCGAATCAATTTGAGAAAATATTGCCCAGATCAGTAAAATTATTACTATCATACCTAGGCTTAAACCAATACGAAAATACAGATTCTTCACTAATTTGCCAAAGCTTGATGATAATTTATCTTTTGATTCTTCTTTTTTCATATTTACCCCGCAAAAATTAAATAAATTTTTGCGAAAAAAGCAGGATTTTACCCGTGAAAATTTTTAATCTTTACGACAAGCGTGCCACGTATATTCTCTTCAATAGATTTAAATAGTAAACGTGGCTATCGCGTTTCAGTTCTGCTTTGCAGAACAGGATATACGCGATGGAGCGGGTGAGGAGAATCGAACTCCTATCTCAACCTTGGGAAGGTCGCGTTTTACCACTAAACTACACTCGCAGCAATCACCCAAGTATAAATATTATAGTTAAATTGTCAAAACTATTTAATTTCACTCTAACCCCGATGTTTACAGTCGGGGAAGGGCCCTTTGGGCCACTACTTGTCCACCGAAGCCTTGGCGTAGGCGGAAACTACACCCGCAGAAGAGCGGAATTCAAGTATATAATAACATTATTTTCATTAAGAAAAAACCAGCTTGCAGCCGGTTTTTAGTCGTTGAAAATATAACTAGTTAGAAACTTCTGCTGGTTTTTCGATGAATAAGAAACGCCGCAATCAACAGAAGTCCAAGAATTACCACAAAACTCCGACCAATAGCGGGTTCATTCTTACATAAACCGATCAAACCCATGGGTAGGTTCCAGATTTGGAGAATAAACATCAGGTATAATACGCCACACGCAATCGCGGCAAGGATAATTATACCCAAAATTATACCCAACATCCTGAAAAGTTTGAAAATGCTAAACTTTCTTTTCATCTGTCATTCCTCCTGTTCAGTATTCCAGAATAAAATATATAATAACATATAAATTGGATTTTGTATATAAAAAAACAAAAAAGACCAGTAAATAGGTCTTTATTAATCACTGACGAGAAGTTGGAACTGAAACCATTTGTCCTTCGACTCGTTTACTCGCTCAGGACACTTTGCAAATCTCATCAGAGATTTGCTAGTGGCGGGAGCGACCGGACTCGAACCGGCAACCTTCTGCGTGACAGGCAGATGCTCTAACCAATTGAGCTACACCCCCATACTTATAATTATAAACCTAGCTAATTTTAGCAAAATTTCTAGCTTTTTTCAAGACTACTTTATATCAATAATTAATTTAAGTTCTTCTTCTTGAACTCGGTAACCAAAGTCAGCACCAATACAATCAATATCTATTCCTATTGATGAATCATCTTTTGGATAATTTAATGCAATTTCTTGAATAACCCAACCTTCTACTGACTGTTTTTTTTCACCTAAAAAAGTAGATGTACCCTTGTTTATATCAAAATCAGATGTGTCACTAAATATTATTGATAATAAACTGTCTGTAATCTTCAAATTATATGCAGGAATATTTTCAAATTCCCCCCTGGCTATAAATTGTATTTCCACCCTGTCAAAATCTGATTGTTTAGTAAATTGAATATCTTGCAAGTAGTAGTATTCTCCGCTTTCACCACCCGATAAACTTGGTTTATTTATAAAACCTGATTTAACAGAATCAGTATCAGCTTGATTTTTTGTACTGTTGGTTTGCTCACTGATACCTTTATCAGTAGAACTCTCATCGACTTTTCCGGTCTTTCCCAATACCAAAACTATACCACCCGTTATTAATATTATTATTAGCGCAGATAATAAAATGAATAAGGACTGTTTAGTTAATTTTTTCATAATTCTATCAAACGAATGGTTCTGATTTTATCTTTGATATCAACAAACCAATTATCAAATGATTTTTCAATTTCGCCTTTTCGCTCTTCTACTTTTATAATGTGAAAGCCGTATTTTGTGCGTACTGGTTTAGCAACCTCACCTTCTTTGAGATCAAACGCAGTCTTTTCAAATTCTTCTACGAATTGACCTTTTTCAAAAAACCCCAAGTCCCCACCTTGATCTTTTGTAGTTGTATCTTCGCTATGCTCTTTTGCTAATTCTGCAAAATCTTCCCCTTTTCCAATTTTGGCATACAAATCATCGGCTTTGGCTTGTGCTTCTTTGACTTTTTTGTCATCAGCATTTTCATCCAACTGAATCAAAATATGTACTGCGTGTATCTTCACTGGTACTTTTTCCCGTAAACGATCTTCAAGCATTTTTACATATATCAGTTCCTTAATATCTTTTAATTTATAATCATACAGGTCCAGTAATACTTCTTCGGCTTTTTCCTTGCCTCCAAATTGTTCCATCTCTTGTTCCAATTGTGTATCTACCTCATCGTTTGATACTTTGATCCTATATTTTTTTGCTTGAGCTTCGATAATTCTACGATTTATCAAAGAATCCATAATTTTTTCTTCATAATCTTCTACTGGTTCTACTTCAGTACGATCATAATAATATTCAGCATGGTAAGTCGCATCTAAATATTCATAAAAAGATACACTTGATGTACCCACGAAAGTTGCTGGATAGGGAATATACTGCGATACTCTTTTGACAAAGTCAGCTTTTGAATCAAATCCATATATAGTTACTCCTACTCCAATAATAAATAAAACCAATACTGATAATATTGCCAACCCGGTAATCTTTAAATATTTAATTACTGGTTTTTGAGTAAGTTTGGCCTTAACTTTTTGATACGAAGGAATGATATTTTTTGCGGCAATTTTTTTCAATCCACTTTTATTTTCAGTAGGTACTTTGGAAATTACTTCTTGTTTATCTTTCTCAATTTTTTTCTTAGCCATTTTACCACCTTTATATTTAAAATTTTCAATTTTTTCTGATCAATCACCAATAACTAATAACTAATCACTAATTTATAATACCTTAAAACCTTTAATAATTCCATCTCATTATACTAATTATTACAAATAAAATTACTATTACAATTAGCAAATATTCCCATACTTTTTTTATCTCCAACTTGCCCTCCATACCCAAATGAAATACTCCGAAATAGAAATAAAACAAAACAATCAAAAGAGTACTTGCTATCCATGGACTAACTGGCCAAAATGCTAGAATAAAGAAAAATTCTGAAATCAAGAGACCCAGAAGTATTACAAATAACCATTTTCTAGAATTCAATGTTCCTTCAAACAACCATATTAAATAATAAAACAGGATACTTGATATAAAAATCATAAATAAAGTTACGATTGGCAGTGGATATTGATAGATATAAAACAATAAATAACCGGATAAAAAACCCAGGAATGCTATAAATATAATTGCAAACTGGAAATAATTTTTTATTATTAAATCATCTTTGGAATTTATATCTTCAGATAATGGAATTTTTTTATATAACACCAAAAAAAAGTATATTATCAAAACACTTATAAAAGCTATAATCTGATTGATAAGTACAGTTGGCTCTACTCTGAGCAAAAAAAGCACACTAATAATTAACAGTATTGGTAGGATGAGTTTTTGAGCTTTTAAAAGTCCTCGTTTTTTAATATTCCGTCCGATTATTACCGCACTTACAAGTATAGCGCCCAAAATAATCGGGGAACCCATTACATAATAAATAGTCTGATTTAAAATAATCAACTCAAATAGTACAAAAATTACTAAACAAATTACTACCCTCTTAATAAATTCTATTTTTCCAGATGATTCAGAAATAGGAGTAATATTAATTGGGTTTTTGATAACTAGCTCCTAGAATAATTAATATATCTGCTCCGCTGGAAAGCTGACCACCCTGCTCAACAATTACTGCATTAAATTTATCTTGAAAATAATCTAAAGTAGCTGGAAAGCGACCCTTTGAATAATCAATTATTTGTGAGTTAGTATAGTTGACAGCGGGAGCGTTACCGACTTTTGATATCTTATAGCCTTCTTTTATCAGCAGGCTTTGTACTAATCCGGCCAAACCAGTCGTGTTTGTTCCGTTCCAAGCCTCCACAGTCAGTTGCAGCTTTTCTTTACCTAATCTTACCTGTAAATCTGTGTTTTCTGAATCAGAAAATATATTTTTTGCAATATCCCGCATCTCTGAATAATCTCCGACTCTAGGAAGTAAAATTGATGCTCCACCTATACTAGCTGATTTTAAAATACCCCCACTACCATTGTCAAAAACTTCAAGTTCTGGATTTTTTAAATTACTCTTACTTAAAAGCTCCCAAAGTCTCTGCATTTCCCAAACTTCCATATCAGTACTCGCATGATCACCTAAAACATTTAATATGCTATACATTTTATTAGAATCC
Organism: bacterium; assembly: GCA_043820855.1. Taxonomy (GTDB): domain Bacteria; phylum Patescibacteriota; class UBA1384; order JBDRDK01; family JBDRDK01; genus JBDRDK01. The sequence goes on along the minus strand of JBDRDK010000009.1, from coordinate 1,791 downwards.
TTAACAATATTTAACTCCTTAACTTCATCTTGTAATGCTATTAAAACCTGTTGTTGACGCTTTGCCCTATCAAAATCAGAGGTTGTCTTTCGACTTCTAGAATATTTCAAAGCAGTCTCACCATCTAAAGTCTGGGTGCCTGCCTTTATATAAAAAGGATTATAGCCTTTCATATATACATCTGGAAAATATGGGTCATATATTGATTTCTCAACATCTACTGTAACACCACCAACTTTATCAATTATTTTTTCAAAACCATCAAAATCTATATCTGCATAATAGTGAATGGGTATATCTAATATTTTTGAAATAAAGTTTTTGGTATAAGTCGGTCCGTTGATTTTTTCAGTACTAGAATCCCAAAAACCACTTTTGTAATTTGCGCTTTTTGCTGCCTTTTCTCCTAGTGTATATAGATTGTTAATCCTTCCGTGGCCTTGGTTGTCTGGGTATTCTACATATAAATCTCTAGGAATTGAGATCATAGCTACTTTATCTTTTTTTGTATCTAGACTAGCCACAATTAATGTATCAGTTAAATTACTTCCCGGGTGACCAGCACCTCCCCGTCCCATAATCAATATGTTAATTCTTTTTTCTGCTTCACCGTCAATAACTCTACCAACAGATAATCCTTTTAAAAAACCAAGAAGTGGATTTCCGCCAAATATCTTATACAAATTACCAACAATATTACCCCCAAACCAAGCAATTACCAAAAATATTAAAATTCCAGCAATGATTGCTGATTTCTTCCAACGATTGTTTTTTGGTTTTTTGGTGTCCATATTTTCTAAATTAATATTTTCCCTACCAGCAGAAAACTTACTCTCGGTTTTTGGAGTTTGATTAATTTTAACATCAATATCTATTCCATCTTTTTTTTGATTTAACCCGTCAAGTTGACCTTCGGGTTTTTTCTTTTTATGAAAAAACATAGCTAATTTTTAGCTTTCTTCAGTATTTATTATACTACAAAGCATAGCAAAAAAATCTTTCTTTTACAATACAAAAAGTAAACTCAAAGCTCAAATGTCAAATCAAATCTAAATGATTAAATGTCAAATGTTGTTCTGAATTTACCCTGTCATTCTTGTAAATGAACAATCCGCCCCGGCTCTCGCCGAAGCGAGACGGGAGTGAATGCGGCTAGAATGACGAGAAAAAGATTCAAGTCCCTTGGTATACTCAGGACTTTGTTACGCTCAGGGTGTGACACTCTATTACTCAATAACAAGTAACTAATCACCAATAACTGATAACTAATTACTTGCTCTTGGTTATCCTGGGAGGGTTGGAATATTTAGGATAAATTATTCCAGGTTTTTTGTTTTTAATTTTATCAGTGATTGATCGTAGGTTGTTTTCAGTTTGTTTCAGATCAAAAACTATTGATTTATTATACATCGCATATACATTAGCGATGTTTACTGCACTACGAACACCAGTAAAAGAACCATCTCCCTGAATTACGCCTAAATAATTAATCTGATTGACTCCCGTATGATTGTTTTCTATAAACTTAGATATATGTCCCAAAACATTATTGCCAGTATATTCTTGCGTATCTTTCAGATAAATTGGCTGATCTGAGTATAACCATAATTTGGTTGTTTGATGTTGTAGGTTATTAATTATTAAAATCATTGTATGTTTTATCTAAAATCTTTTTTTCTTTTTGTCCTTTTGCTGTAAATTCAAGTTTTCGTTTGTTTTTATCCAAATAAGTAAATTTTATTGACAAATAATGATCTAAACAATCTTGAATCTTTTCACCCCACTCTATAA
>JBDRDK010000008.1:0-12698 GCA_043820855.1 bacterium | reverse complement strand
TAGGCGCAAACATTGATTGCGGCAACGGTACATATGACGCTAAGATCAAAGATAAATTAGTTGGAAATCTAATTGAACTTCGATATCCTAGTGTTGGTGCTACAGAAAACGCTATGCTCGCCGCAGTACTAGCACGAGGTAAAACAGTAATAAAAAATGCAGCTATAGAACCAGAAATAACTGATATTATTAAATTTTTACAAAAAATCGGGGCAGTTATTTTTACTGACGTAGACCGCACCCTGATTATTGAAGGAGTAGAAAAACTACAAGGCGCTGAACATTCTACATTGGCTGATAGAATTGAAGCAGCTTCATATGCTGTTGCAGCTGCAATAACTGACGGTAATATTTTTTTAAAAAACGCTCAGCAATTCTCTTTAATAACTTTTTTAAATATGTTTCGTAAAGCTGGCGGCGGATTCAAAGTTCATAAAGATGGTATAGAATTTTATCGTGAAAATCCTTTAAATAATCTATCAATTGAAACTGATATCTATCCTGGTTTTAGCACTGACTGGCAACAACCATTTGTAGTGTTGCTCACTCAAGCCAAGGGAATGTCTGTGGTACATGAAACAGTTTATGAAAATAGGTTTGGTTATACTAAATCTTTGAATACTATGGGCGCCAAGATCGAACTACACAATCAATGCTTAGGAGGCAAAAAATGTAGATTTCAACATCATGATTATAAACACAGTGCAGTTATCCAAGGTCCGACCAAACTCAAAGCTACTAATTTAGTGATTCCGGATCTCAGGGCAGGTTTCGCCTATGTGTTAGCAGCGTTAGTTGCTGATGGTAAAAGTAAAATCACAGGACTAGATCAACTATATAGAGGGTATGATAAAATTGAAGAGAAATTAGAGAAAATCGGAGCTCAAATTTCTAGAAAATAGAATTGACAAACTCCTAATTATAAGGTAAAATTGATCTGATAATGTACATTACTGAATGTATTTTGTTTAGTTTCGGGTCCATAGACCCTAGGGGTGACCTTCGGTCTCCCAAAGGGAGGCCTTTGGCCCTCAGTGGTTAACTGAAAAATCATCTATGTATTATGTATATTGGCTACAAAGTCAAAAAGATAATCAGTATTATATAGGATGTACATCTAAGAATCCTGATGATAGATTAAAAGAACATAATAATGAATATGTAAAATCGAGTAAATCAAGAATTCCATTCAAATTAATTTTTTGTGAAAAATTTTCTGATAAACAGAAAGCTTATAAGAGAGAACGGTTTTTGAAACATCCTAGAGGTTATCAAGAAAAATTAAAAATTATTAAGAAGATAGAAAACGGGCCTATAGCTCAGTGGTAGAGCGACAGCCTTTTAAGCTGTGCGTCGCGGGTTCGATCCCCGCTAGGCCCTCCACTCCTGATTTTTGCTATTGCAAAAGATCAGGAAGCCCGCCGTAGTGATATCTATTCACAGATTCCAAATATTTTGGATACTGTGAGAGATTGAACGAAGGTGGGCACCCAAAGGATAAAGACCATTTTATGGTCTTTTCTATTGATTAAATTTAGATTTTATTATATGATTATTATCTTTGGTACTTTACCAATTTAAATAAAATATTACTCAGAAAAGCTGTTAAGGAGGATAACGATGGGGACTAAAAAAAACCTTGTCGTAGAAGCCGAAAATCAGATTCGATCTGGCTTCACTGCTCCTGTGATAGAGAAATCAAGTTCTCTTCCAGGGGCAATCAATGCAGCAATCTCTGCAGTTTCTGATCATGTATTGAGGTCAGATTCTGTCAGGGAATTTGTTGAGTTGCTTCCTAAGGGGGAAGGAACGTCTTGTCCAGATTCCCCCATTGGGGAAATCGTAAGATATATGGCTCAACAAATTGGCCATATTAACAAAAGCGATCCGATAGTCAATCTTAACTTCAACATCAATCTTGTCCGACCTGTTTTCATGCTTGAAAGAGAACAGGTCTTAGCAGCAACAGGACAGATTGATGACATCACCCCAGTTGAAAGACTGCTTCTGGAAACAGGGTCGAGGATCGCATCTTTCGTTGATCTCTTGTGGGCTGACTGGTTCAAAAAGGTAGTTGTACCTTACCAGAGTCTTCCTGAATATGAACGAAAGGCATATGAAAAGAGGTTGGAGTCGCAGTTAGATCAATATGACTACACGGTCTTCAATCGCCAAACTTGGGCAAAGGCATTTTCCCAACAAGGCACTATCACTGCAATAACAGATCTTCTCAAGGGGCTGTGTGAGTCAGAAGTCATCCGTGAAACTCCAGGACTCTCTGAATACTTCAACTGTCTCATCCTTGCTTACGAATGCACTGATATCGCTCAGGTGGAAAAATACTGGGCAGGTGTTGACTGGGCTTGGATTGAACTGCCTCGTGAGCTCAGGATTATTCCTGTCCATGGAATGGAGAACGGCTACGAACATCCTTTCTGTATAAGCCCGGAGTTCAGACTTGAGGTTCGTACTGAAAATCAAGAAGTTCGAACCTTAGTAGATTCCATCCGGGCAGGAACTATCAGTTACTCGAAAGAACTCGGCCTCGGAGATGAATTTATTGATGTAGTGACGAGCAAGCTGGGACTTCTCGACATCGATGAATTTGTTTGTGCGGTTCGTTCGGGAGTCAGTTTAAACTTCCGAATATCTGGCCAGGTAGTGCCAAATCGTCAGGAAGTTATGAATATCGGAGGAAAGATCTTTCTTAACCCGACGACCGGTCCAATATTAGTAGAGCGTTATAATCATTTCGCAAAGCTGCACTGTCTACCTGATACAGCACAGATGGTTAATTCTTCGTTGGCCGCTTCTTCGTTCACTCTTCACACAACTACCCATGAATGTTTTCATCCGGTAGGCTGTACACAAGAGGTTGACAAAGCTCTCGGAGACGACAAACCAATACTTGAGGAAGGCAAAGCAAGTCTCGGAGGTATTCTAGTAACTGACTCCGTTAATAACGGGGCCTTAAGTCACAGAATTGACTTGGCTATATTATGCCTAACTCGTCCACTACGCTTCTTCCACAAAACCGCTTTAAGTAACCCAACTATCGCACCCTACGTTCGGGAATGCAAGATTACTGTCGTCACCCTTTATCGCGCCGGAGTATTTACTCTCGAAAAGGATGGAGTAAAAATCAATATTGATGCCGATCGATTATCTGACTGGATCAGAGAAATCGAAATATTCATCAAGAAACTTCTCCACGCTTATGCCAACAAAGACACCGTCCTACTCCATCTCTTGAGAGAAGAATACTGCGAAGATCCTATCGTTACCAGGATGATTAACTGGATAAATCGCGAAGAAATCGAGTAATTTTAATATCGAAAATTCACAGCGCTGTTTATACAGCGCTTTTTCTTTTCATTAATCATATTGTATTTATCGCCCATTTCCTTAAATCACCAACCAACTCCCTTAAAATAGGTTCGGATAACCTTACACTTGCTCCTCCACCCTTCGCTCCTTCGGAGCTACGGGTGGCAGGCCACCTTTTCTTTTTGAAATTTCGGGTGGCAGGCCACCCCATTATCCAAGAAGGGTGTGACCCATAGCTTCATGCGACGGGTCACTTTTATTTATAATGGAATTATGTATTATGTTTATTTACTAAAACTCAGAGATAATAGTTATTATACGGGTAGTACAGATGATATAGAAAAAAGGATCAAAAAGCATAATAAAGGTGATGTATTGGCAACAAAAGGAAAAAGACCAATTAGTTTGGTCTTTTATTGTGCTTTTCCAACTAAAGAACAAGCTGTAGAATTTGAAAAATATCTTAAAAGTGGATCTGGACAGAGTTTTAGAAATAAACACTTGATATAACTCCTGTTGTACGGGAGAAAAATAGACCTTAAAAGGTCTTTTTTTGATATAATAGAGACAACTTGTTAAATAATTCTTAAACAATTATATGATAGAAAATAATCAAAAGGCAAAGCCGGAAGAAATGCCTACCGAAGAAAAAAAAGCCGAAGTAAGCAATGAACGATTGAAGCGACATACTATTTCTGCTAAATCGCATAAAAAGCAACAAACAGTGAAAATTTTGCTTATTTCTGCTGTTGTTACAATTGTTGTTGTAGTGATCTTGACGGGGTATAAGTTAACGAGAAATATTACCACAACCTCGACCCCTACCCCTGTGCCCAATACGAGCGCATCTGCAATTACCTCACCGCCACCCAGTATGGAAGGTATCAATACGCATACGGAAGTATTTGGTTCAGGTGCTGACCCCAATATAATCACCCTTGGCCCCAAACTTGGTAAGTATCCGGAAAAGACACCCTACCCCGGTAAGTTTAGCACGGGATTCGAACTCAATCATGGGACACCCCTACTTGCGCCCATTGATATGGTGCTGGTGGGCTTTTCCAATAATAGTGCCAAATATCGGATTCAAACCGGACAAAAATTTACCCCATTTAATGATTTAGCATTATACTTCGAGTCTGCCAGTTCTGATTGGCCGGGTATGATTATTGTTGTTTATCATTTATACAGCTCACCACTGTTGCTCGGACACTATCAAAATCCAGATTGTGGTGAAGGTGAAGAGTGGGGAGATAATATCCAAGCCCAGGGACACCTTTTCTTTGACTTTAATGATTCTGTGACTACAGAAAAGGGTAACGTGGGCGCATGCGAAGCTCTCATTGGATATAAGGTAAAACGTGGGGAACTAATTGGATTCGCTGGTAGTGTTGGTACTCACTCTTTTGTTGCTTTTGGTGCTAAAGTATCAGATACATCAGAAAATCCAACCGTTCAAAAGGGAAACCACTATCTGCATTGGGTTCAACCAAGTTCGTTCTTTTATTGGAAATGTTATAGTTCTGATGCGAATTTTCCCAGAGGGGTGCTTGCTTATCCCTTTGAATGTGACGGTTATCAGCTTCCTGCTGAACAACATGATGCGAATTTTAAGTACACTTCAAAGAAATGAGATAGGATCGAATAGGAACTACCAAAGGAGAGATAGATTGAAGAGGAAAAGCCGGCAACAAAAGGAAAAAGACCAATTAGTTTGGTCTTTTATTGTGCATTTCCAACTAAAGAACAAGCTGTAGAATTTGAAAAATATCTTAAAAGTGGATCTGGACAGAGTTTTAGAAATAAACACTTGATATAACTCCTGTTGTACGGAAGAGAGTAAAGACCATTTTATGGTCTTTTTATTTATCAAAGAAAATACCTGCTCTTAAGCAGGTATAGCAGATATGAATAGAAAATGCAGCTTGGGAACAATTGAGACAAAGTTTGTCGCTTCACCTGTACATAATTGTTGACAAGAGAACTCTCCCTAGCGCCGTCATCAGGTTTGTACAAATAAGCTCTCTTTTGTTTTTTCCCAAGCTGCAGTCTAGGATTCGCACAAACCCATACTATGAATGATTATTATATCATATTTTATTTTCTAGTTTATGAAACAAAAAATCAGTTTCTTAAAACAAGCAGGACAAAATGAAAAACCCGCTTAGGAAGCGGATAAAGATTGGGAAAAGGCACAGTTCGGGAAATAAAAAGGGCGCAAAATGCGCCCTAGATTGATTTGATGTAACGAGTTAATGTACCCCAACCTTCTCTTTCTTCCTCACGGTTCTCCTCCTTGTAGATTTGGAAGTATTGGTTGAAGTTGGAACTTCAGGTGGTTTACCAATCTTGGCTTTGACTCTTCTGGATACAGAAGCACCCGGCCCTGAAAATTCAGGATATGCCTTATTCAGTTCATCCCAGTATTCATTCATAGAATTACAATACTGAGCAAATGAGACAAAACCCTTTTGATGCTTCAATAACCATAAAGCCAAAACTAAATCAGTAAATTCGTTCAAATCACCCAGTAATTGCTGAAGTGTGTCAAAGACTTGTTTTCGAACCTTGTGTGAATCAAAGGGGAAATCTACTTTTATTTGATCGTAGATAGTATCCGCATATACCAAGAAGGTCCAAATAGTCTTGGTAATTCCAGAATCGGTGTCTCTGCCAATTTTAATCAATTCCTGATCAACTTCAGAATTCAGGTTTGGATTTTCCTGAAAAAGTCTCTCAAGTATCGGATTCAAACTGGCAATAAGACCACTAAAGAGCTCGGGATTCCTCCAAAATACTTTGAAGATTTCCCAAATTTGCTTTTCGTACTCATCTGATAAGGGATAGACGTTATACTGCATGTCTTCACCTCCAAATTGGAATTCTCGTTACATCAAAAACTCAGATTACTCTTTATATAAACACATGTGGAATGTGCAAAAAATTTTGTTCAGCTAATTGTAGCACTAAACATTACAAAAATCAATTTTTTAGATGGAACCCCACGGGCATCCCACTTCGCTCTTCAAGCTACGAGGGACAGGTAGCCCGTGGTCCCTCTATCTTGACCCTCCTTCGCGTAAAGCTTCGGAGGGTTATCCGCCCCATATATAAAGTAAAAGAATTGTGACATCCCCCGTAGCAGAAGACGCATTCATCCTCGGGCAAAGCCCGAGGTCTTCTGCGAAGGGCGGATAAAGGTACTATTTATAAAATTTAAGAAATAGATCTTTGGGTATCTCTACTTTGCCGAGTTGTTTCATTTTCTTTTTTCCTGCTACCTGTTTTTTTAGTAATTTATCTTTGCGAGTTCTATCCCCCCCATACAGTTTAGCGATCACATCTTTACGCATTGGTGGTATTTTTTCAGAAGCGATGATTTTTGATCCAATTCTCGCTTGAATTTTTACCTCAAATAGTTGACGGGGAATAAGTCTTTGTAGTTTCTCGGTTAGTTTTCTACCAGTTATTTGTGCTTGATTGCGATGGACTATTCGAGTAAATGCATCAATTGGTTTTTCTGCTACATCTACTTCCAGTTTCACCAAATCTTCTTCTCGCCAATCCAAAAGCTCATAATTCATAGATGCAAAACCCGAGGAAATGCTTTTTAAGTGATCATAAAAATCAGTCATTATCTCTGATAAAGGAAATTTATAACTCAATATAGCTTTATCACCTTCCAAATACTCGGTATTTATATGCTTACTGCGATAACTGTGAACCAGCTTCATTATTGATCCAACATATTCGGAAGGGGTTATAATCTCCATTTTGATCCATTGTTCAAGAACTTTTTCAGGATTATTTGGTAATTTTGCGGGGTTCTTTAGGGTTTGTTCTTGACCGCTTGAATCAACAATTTTATATATGGTAGTAGGAGTTGTTACAACTAAATTTAGATCAAATTCTCTCTCCAGTCTTTCTTTACTTATTTCCATATGAAGAAGTCCTAAAAAACCACATCTAAACCCATAACCAAACGATGCTGAATTTTCGGGTTCGTAGCTTAAAGCGCTATCATTAAGTTTTAATTTTTCTAAAGCTTTTTTTAATTTTGTAAAGTCTTCCCCAAGCGTACAGTAAAAACTAGCAAATACCTTTGGCTGGGGTTCCTTATAACCAACCAGAGCTTTTGGATAGATGTTATCCTGACTTGCTTTTGCTATAGTATCTCCGATTTTACTATCGGCAATATTTTTAAGTCCACAAATTATATAGCCGATTTCTCCGCTAGAAAGCTGGTCTGATTTTTGTAAATCCACACCAAAATAACCAATCTCCTCAACGCTTGCTTCATATTTTGTAGCTAAAAACTTCACCTTATCACCAAGCTTAAATTCCCCGGAAAATATTCGTACATAACTGATAACTCCTCTAAATTCATCAAATACTGCATCAAAGATCAACGCCTTATTATCTTGAGTATTTTGCTCGGGATTTGGTATTTTTTGAATAATGTTTTGAAGTAATTGTTCGGTACCTTGCCCGGTCTTTGCTGAAATTCTCAATACATCGCTAGAGTTTATATTTAAAATACTCGCGATCTGCTCTGCGACCACATCAGGCTGGGCTCCGGCCAAATCAATCTTATTTACCACAGGAATTATTGTCAAACCGACTTTTTGAGCAGCAGATAGATTTGCAAGAGTCTGAGCTTGTACTCCCTTTTGAGCATCTACCAAAAGTATAGCGCCTTCACAAGCGGCTAGAGCTCGGGATACTTCATATGAAAAATCTACATGCCCTGGGGTATCTATTAAGTTTAAATAATATTTCTGTCCTTGAAAATCATAAATAATTCGGATTGGCTGCAGTTTGATAGTTATACCTCTCTCTCTTTCCAAATCCATTTTATCCAAAAATTGAGAGCGCATTTTGTTTTTAGGAATAGTATTGGTTGCTTCCAGCAATCGATCAGCTAAAGTTGACTTACCGTGATCAATATGAGATATAATACAAAAATTTCGTATATTAGAGATCATACAAATGCTTTAAATTTATTATTAGCCATGTGCTATTTGATATTTGCCAAATCATATACTTTGATACGGACTAGCATCTTGGCTGGAAAAAGGGTCACTAAGTGTCTCATCTATATTTTCAAATAACAGTTCTACTTTTATCTGTTTATCTTGCAATTCAAGATCTATGATTTTTATATCTTTTGCAATACTTATTGGTTGATTTATATATTCATCTAAATTAGTAATTGAAAAGATCCAATCAAAAGGTAATTTTAAGGCACCTGCTTGTAATTCTTTGGGTTTGAGATACAGCTCATTGTCTCTAATCTCAGGCTCAATATTTAATATAATAACTGTATTTACTGGTCCTCTTTTTATCCGTCCAAAAAACTCTACATGTTTTTCCGAAACTGCTGCTTGTAAATCATTTATCTCCGGTCTGGAACTTTTTTTTCCGCCAATACCTAAAGTATATTGCAATATCGCAGTTAGTTCTTCTTCGGATATAGCAGTTGATAATTTTTGGTCTTTACCTTTTTTATCGTATTCATCTTCAAATTTTTGGGTAAAGTAGTCTTCTACATTATCTATCTCTATGGGTTGTACTATACGAACCGGTTGGGGTTCTCTGTACAGTACTTTGCTAAATCCTGGAATATACATCAGCCCGCTGGCAGCAACCGCAGAAACAACACCCAAAACAAATAAAATCACTAAAATTACACAGGAAAAACAACAAAACTTGAATCTTGATCCTTTGGGTTTTAGTTTTTTTTCTGGAGATTTTGAATTATCTGCTACTTGAACTTGTTTTATATCCTGTGGTTTTTTATTAGAAATATCTTTGGGCTGGGTTTCTGCGTCAGAAAATCTAATATCTTTAATAAGTTTTGTGTCTGGTTCTTGGTTTTCCATTTTATATTTGTTCTGCTTCTGTAAGTTCTTTAACTCTAGTTTTGCGTTTAAAGAAACTGCTTAGTTTGTTTAATTCTGGTAACTTGAATAAATAACTAATACCTATGTATACTGCCAAAGCAAAAATTGAAACTATACCTACCTGTAGAATTAACCCTAATCGTGTGTGGGTATCCAGTATAGGCTCAATCAAATATTTACCGGACTGAGCTACGGCTGTCATAAGTAAAGTTATAAAAATAACTTTACTTATATTCAATAAGTTAGTCTTTTGTTCAATTTTACCAATTTTTGAGTGCAATGCGAAAAACAACCATATCAGATGTATGCTAGCTCCGATACTTAATGCCCACCCCAAACCAACTACTCCCATACTAGGAATAATATCCTGTCCTGCGTAATTCCAGCCGTGAGCCAATATCAAACCACTCAATATGGTAATTACAATACCAACTATACTAATTATTACGGGTGTGCGGGTATTTTTCATTGCATAAAAACTTCGCGCAAGCAGTGGTATCAAGCTTTGAGCAAACATATACAGAGCCATAACTCCGAGTATTGTAGCGGTAACTACAGTATTTTCCCAATCAAAATGACCTGATCCAAGTAAAATTCTAACTGCTTGAGCTCGAAATATTAGAAGTAATGCTATTAGTGGCAATACGATAAAGAAGATCTGTCGAAACACTAATGAAAAAGTTTTTGCAAATCCGGTTCTTTGATTTAAAGCGATTTTCTCAGCTAAATTTGGAAATACCGCTATAGCCAAAGTAACTCCGAAAACTGAAGGAATAAAAGCTGCAATATTATTTGCAAAAATAAATAAAGCGATATCTTCAGGATCATACATCGAAGCAATAGCTATAATAACAATAAAGGATACCTGACTTGCAGCTAAACCTATTGTACGAGGTAACATGAGATGACCTATTTCTCGTACTCCCTTATTTTTCCAATTAATAGCAAATTTATACCTATAACCTAGTGAAAATGCTGGAAATGCTTGGATCAACATGTGCATAAACGCACCAGCAATAGCCCCAAATGCCGGAGCTAAAATTCCATACTCGTCAGCAAACAATACTGTACCAAGTATAATTCCCAGATTGTAAAATATTGGAGCTAAGCTATAAGCTAAAAATCTTTTAAAGGAATTAAGAATACCACCAAAAATATAAGCCAGGGAAAAGAAAATTGGATTTACTATTAATATACGTGATATCAATACTGCATCAGCTAAACGTTCTCCGGAAAAACCAGGAACAAGTAGTTTCATTACATATGGCGCGAAAATAAACATCAGCACTGAGTAAACTAGTATTATAATCAGACCGATATTCAAAAGCTGATTAGCAATTTCAAAAGCTTGATCTTTTTTCTTAGTACTTAAGTAATTAATAAATACTGGTATGAAAGCAGCGGAGATCGCACCGATTATCAGGATATTTACAATAAAATCTGGAATTAAAAAACCAGCATTATATATACTGATATCCCCTGACGGGATTTTCTGAGCTAGAAAATAATCCCGGGGAATTCCCATTAATCTAGACATAGCAGTAGTCGCAACTAAAATAATACTAGCAACTCCCAGACTATTCTTGGATGTAAAAAGTGACCACAATTTTTGCACAACAACTCCAGTTACTTAACTGTTTTTTGAGGAATCTCACCTTTGAAATTTTTTCGGAAGATATCAGCAAATTGCTTGTCTTCTATGGTTTCTTCCTTTAATAATTTCATAGATAACATATCAAGCAATTTTTTATTATGCTTTAGTATTTTCTCAGAACGGTTTTCACCTTTTTCAATAATAGCTTTTATCTCTATATCAATTTGTTTGGCAACGTCTTCACTGTAATTTCTCTTTTCGTTAAAATCTTTTCCTAAAAATACAACTTCTTCTTTTTCTCCAAGAGACACAGGCCCAATCACATCACTCATTCCAAATTCAACTACCATTTTTCGAGCGATTTTGGTAGCTTTTGCCAGATCATTACTAGCTCCAGTAGTTAATTCACCAAATACTAATTTTTCAGCAACTCGTCCGCCAAGCATAGAAGCAATATCATCCTCGAATTTAGCTTTAGAGTACAAGTGTTTATCTTCTTTGGGTACGCTCCAAGTATATCCCATAGCCATTCCTCTAGATATAATTGATATTTTATGTATCGGATCGCAGTGCTTAAGTGCTGAAGCCATAACAGCATGTCCGGATTCATGATAGGCAGTAATCTTTTTTTCATCAGTAGACATTACTTTAGATTTTCTTTCTGGTCCGAGTATTACTTTCTCTGTTGCTTCTGTTGCTTCACTCATTCCTATTTTAGTTTTGTGTTTCCGTACTGTGTGTATTGCTGCTTCATTCATTAAATTCTTAAGATCTGCTCCGGAAAAACCAGCGGTACCTGATGCGATTTTGTCAAAATCAAAAACTTTTTCCAAAGGTTTATTCTTGGCATGTAATTTCAAAATAGCAGCTCTTTCTTTTTTGTCTGGTAAATCCACCACAACCCTACGATCAAATCTACCTGGTCGAAGTAAAGCTGCATCCAGTACATCTGGTCTATTGGTAGCAGCCATAACTATTACATGAGTATCAGTTTCAAATCCATCCATTTCCACTAAGATTTGATTGAGGGTTTGTTCGCGCTCATCATGACTTCCGCCAAGTCCCGTACCTCTCATCCTGCCAATAGCGTCAAGTTCATCTACAAAAATTATTGATGGTGCGTTTCTTTTTGCCTTTACAAAAAGATCCCTAACTCTACTTGCTCCTACACCAACAAACATCTCTACAAATTCTGACGCAGAGATAGAAAAGAAAGGCACATTAGCTTCGCCAGCTACTGCTTTTGCTAAAAGGGTTTTACCAGTTCCGGGAGCGCCAAGAAGTAATACGCCCTTGGGTACTTCGGCACCGATTTTGGAAAATTTACCAGGATTTTTCAAAAAATCTACTACTTCTAGTAATTCTTGTTTAGCTTCTTCTAATCCAGCAACATCCTTGAAGGTTACTTTTTTCCTACCGATATTTGACACCCTCGCACTGCTTTTTCCAAAAGACATCGCCCGATTACTACCAGCTGCTGCTGACCGAAACAAGAAAAATATAAATGCACCGATCAGTATTACTGGTAAAAGAGTGGATAAAAGCCCTATCCATAAATTCTTACTTTGATCATCTATAACAGTAATTTTAACCTGTTCTGAATCAATACCGTATTCAAGAAGAGAAACATCTGCTTCTTTTACTGATTTTTGTTTATCTCCGTTTTTTAGTTCAATATCTAATTTATTACCAGTAATTTTAATTTCTTTAACCTCGTTACTTTCAACCTCTTGTACTAGTTTGGTAATAGATACATCTTTAACTTCTTCTTTTTTTGTAGAAAAACTAGTATAGAAAATCGAAAATACAAATACTATAAGTATTAAATATAGAAAATTTCTGATTGATTTATTCATTTTTATTGTCCTTTATAT
>JBDRDK010000007.1:0-11264 GCA_043820855.1 bacterium | reverse complement strand
TCTTCTGGCTCTCGGTAGGTTACTTCGACCCAGAGTTCCTCGAAGCCCTGATAAATATAATCTTGATCCTTGTAAGCTCCTCGAAATTTAATCTGCAAATCATCAAGATCGTTCCAGTCTTTGAGAAATGGGGCTTGGTATTCAAACGGGTTTTGATCGATCTCTGAAAGTTCGGCAAGATTCTGCCAATTCTTACCATCCAAAGTCCACTGTATTGATGCCCGGGAAGTCCAAGCTGCAGAGATATCCCCATCCCCAATAGAGGTATCTTGGAAAAACTCGTTCATTTCATCAAAATAAGTTTGTTTATGGTTTTGTGATTTTGAAGGGGTAGTGGATTCTGTTTGGATTTCAGATATTTTATTTTTATTTATGGAGAATTTGATATTGGCAAAGCGAAATTGGTTTTCGGCTTTGATCTCGGGCGTTAACAGAACTTTGGTGTTTTGTGGACCCGCACAGCTTAATTTCGATCCTTCTTTATAAACTGCTGTACCGACCTTCCCGAAGCTGCCAAAATTTCTCTCAGGTATTAGTTTGCTTTTGACCTGGGTGGTGGGAGCATTATCGACTTCGGATGCATTTGCGGTGAGAACAGTATTTTTAGGGTCGCCATTACAAATAGTCGCGTATAGATTAGCTGTCTTGTCCCCTTTAGCAGAGGTGTTGGTCAAACCCTGCCAAATTCCTACCAAAGAGGTAGCAAGAATCAAAAGAATACTCAAAATACCGGTTGCTTTATTGATCTGTCCACGCTTTCCAGAATCTTGAAGCACAGATTTTAATCCAATATAAAGCCCGTCAATATGGTGTATGATAGTTTTTTTGGTTTGTTTTTTCTTAGAACTACTTTGTAGCACTCCGCTCCTTTATAAAATAAGAGTTACTAAGTTATTAAGTGATTAAGTTATTAAGTAAATAAATAACCTAACAAGCCCATAAGTGAATGAGCTTTTGGAATTTTCCTTTGGCTTATTAGCTCATAAGCTCTTTCGCTTATTCGCTAATTTCATTGTAACAAAAAAAAGAGCTATTTGCTCTTTTTTATTATAGTCATCCTAAATGATTCCTTTTTTCTCTCGTCATTCTGGTTTATCCAGGATCTGCCTTTTAGATTCTGGACGCATTCACTTCGTTCATTTGCCAGAATGACGCAGGGGCAGGTTCAGAATGACACCAATTTCTTATTTCCTATTTGCTAACTAATCTCTTTTTTCTATTAACTATTTTTATCTTTAATTTACAAAAAAGAAAGTAAAAATACTTTCTTTTTAATTTCTATTTGCTATACGCTATAAGCCATTAGCCATACGCTATGTGCCATATGCTTATTAGTCTTTTCTCGCAATGCCCATTTGTCTAACTGCTCGCGGGGGGTTATTTTCTGTTTGATTATTCTTGTGTATTTGTTTGGGTTTATTTCTTCTTCGAATTAACCAAACAATGAAGATAACTAGTATTGCAAGTATCAAACCTAGAATTATAAGTATATATATTGGTATAATCCAAAAAACTAATTCACTTTCCAGCTTTTGTTTCTCGGTTCCATAAGTTGCAGAAACTTTGGCAGTGAACCTCCCCCATCTGCCCTGATTTTTCCACTCGCTTTCAAAACGACGTATACTTTCTGGCAAGACATTACCGGTCAATGGATTTAGGTCAAAAGATTCTATGTTTTCACCTCTCCAATTAGATATATTGATACTTCCGCGAGGTTTGAAATGAACATTACCCAGGTTTTCAATCCTAGTAATAAACTTAATCGGTCCGTTCAGGGACCATCTAGGTGCAGAAAATTCAATAATCTCAGCTTTTTCAACAATATCACCACTTACTCGAACCAAAATTAAACTACCAACCATACCCGAAACACTAATCTGCCCTGGTTGGGCTTGAGCTCCAGCAGCATCAGTAGAGAAAAAGATCACCCCATAATGTCCACCTGGCTCTGCACTTTTTGGAATAATAATTTTGAAATCAAGAATATCTTCTTCATTGGAAGCTAGTGATACTACAGAACGACTATAGGAAATCCAACTCGCTAGAGAAAAGTCTCGGCTTTCTGAAGTTGCAGGTAAAAATGTCTGTTGACCCTCTTCTCCCATAGCTAGGAAATCATAGACCAAAGGATACATACGAACAGCATGATTTAAAGGATTTGATAATTTGATCTGCTTATTTACCACGTCTCCAGGATCTACACTGATCTCCATAATAGGAGGAGATAAGGAAACTCCCTTGGTATCGTCATCATTATCAGCAGCTCTTGTAAATAAAGTATTACTTATCACAAAAAAAATAGTAAGAACAATAACCCAGATAGGATTTAAGATTTTGAGGGTTGTCTTCAACTATCTATCCTTTTTATAAAATCTAATCTTTAATTAAAAAATTGCTGTAGAAATCACTGTAATAGTATCAGTATAAGAACCAGCATCAGCAGCACTTGGTGCTTCTGCAACTGCGGATATTGAAAGAGTATCAGTGCCAGCAGGCTTAGAACCATATGTAGCAAATACGTCAGAAGTGGTTAAAAGTCCACCAACAACATTAACTAGATACTCATAACTTGGGTCGCAAAAATTTCCACTACCTTCTGTACACTGAGCACCGTAACCACCATCTACAACATCTAAGTCTGCTTGGACTGATGGGATCAAATATGGAGCTACACTATTATATAAACCCGGACTACCAATACCATTACCAACATCATAAATATATATTGTCCATCCATTGCTAGCATTAGTTGACACAGTTATTGCATTTGGTCCTTTCTTTACAGGTACGGTTGTACTCAGGGTGCCAAAAGCAAAAGCAGTAGTAACAACTGTAAAAGTAATTGAAGGGTCTACAGAAGCAGTTACAGATATTTGATCTTCGTCTTCTATGTCTACAGCTATTTTTCCAGTATCACCAGCTGCAGTGATGATAAGTAGATAGTTCTGGGCAGTACCTGGGTTGGTTACGCGGTTTGTACCACTACCATTATCTGTAGCTGCAGTACCGTATTCAATGTTTACTGTTGCACCAAGTCCACTGGAGGCAAAAGATGCACAAGCTTCAAAAGTAACTACTCCAGTAACTTCCACGATACCCACTGCTATGTCATTAATTCCTACTGAAGCACCGCAAACAGGTACTCCAACATCAACAGCGAAAATTACCCTTTCTGCACCGTCGTCAAAGTCAAAATCAGCGATAATTGAAGAAGCAGCATCAACTGCAAAACCTCCACCGTCTTCATCAAAATCAACAACCACGGTCTCTGTAGCATCAAAAGTTGTGCCACCATCCAAATCAAAGCTTATATCATGTGAAGAAGCTATAGATTTCTTGGTTCTAGTCATTAGGTCTGAAAGAGAAGTTAGGTCTGCAGCAAAAACTTTTTCAATACCAAGACTCCAAGCTAATAAAGAAAATATACTAATAAAAGCAATTATTGCCTTGAAATGTATATCTTTAATTTTCATAAACAAACCCTCCTTATTAAGACCGTTCACCTAAATCTAATACTATTATATCAGAAAAATAGGTTGGTGTCAATAGTCAATACTTGTATTATTTATATACTTATATTATATATTATAAATAAACAATGGGCAAATTCAATATATGGCAGTAGCTACAAAGGTCAATCTATCAAAATACTCACCACTAGGTGTATTTGATGTGATAGCGGTTTTTACAGTAATAGTATAGGTCTCTGCACCTACTGGCTGGGTACCAAAGCTAGCAAATGTCTGGTTGGTACGGGTGAAATCTCCGACATTATCTCCTGCAAAATTAAAGTTTGCATGGCAATTACCATTCCCACTAACTTTAGTGCATTGACCCCCATATCCTTCGCTTACCCCGGCTTGAAGTAAACCTGATGTAGATGGAATCAAATGATTTTTTACTGAATTCCAAAATCCTGGGCTTGTTCCATTACCCATATCTCGTACAGTTATGGTGTAACCAAGCGGACTATTGGTCGCGAGAACCATGGTGTTTGGTCCAGCTCCAGCAATTGAGCTATCAAGAATTAAACCAAAGTTAAGTGGTGAGGTATCAAGAGTAAAAGATAGCGTAGGTATAAGCACACCTGTAACCGCAATCTGATCTTCAGATAAGATACCAAGACCAATGATACCAAGATCACTCATACTACCATCAATATTTAGTTGTGGGCTAAGTGCACCGGTATTTGGATTTGTAATCTGCTCATCTCCGGCAACCTGATGTGTAGCATTAGTACCGATCTCGACTGTCACCACTGAAGTAGCCCCTATCGTACCCGTACAAGAAGTAAAAGTAATAATCTGTCCAGATTTGCTAGCACCCCAAGTTGCTCCAGAACAAGTTCCCGCCAAATCCAGATCTACACCATCATCTTCTAAATCCATATCAGTATGATCAAGTCCTGCTGGTATAGAAAAACCAACCGGAAATTCTATGTCAATGGTTTCGCCTACAGCTACACCGCTAGGTGTAGTAAATTCAATACTGTGATTAGCTGGAGTCAAAGCTTTCATGCGACTCATCTGATCACTCATATCAGAAAGGTCAGCTCCAAAAACAATCGGCATTTTATATATAGATACTATAAGAAATATTACTATTATATATATACTGAGAGATCTAAATTTATTTTGAGTAAAATACCCCAAAATACCCTCCCTTTATATAGAGTATTGTTATTCTAAATTTTCATATTTATTATAGCATAATAGCGCTTTCCTTTTAGAAAGCGCTATTACTTGCTTGATCAATTTTTACTTACAAAACTCACCTTGCATGGGCGTACTACATTCAGAACATTTAAACTCCGTGCAAGGTGTTCCCATCTGATGAGGAATTTCCTTGCCGCATTTTGGACAGGTACAAACTTTACTACCTAGTGGTCTACCCGCTACATTTCCACCTGCCCTTGGTCGTATGTTTCCACCTCTTCGTCCGGTCATTGGACCAGCGCCTTGTGGACCTGTTCTATCTCCTCTTGGCATAATATAATCACCTCCCTGAATACGAATTGATTTACCTTTTATTATTGCTTTTGATAATTTATATCGACCTGTTTTCAAAATTCTTAAAAAAGTTGTTCTAGATACTTGCATTTTTTTTGCTGCTTGTTCTTGATCCAAACCATCCAAATCTTTTAAACGTAGTGCTTCTACTTCATCAAAACCTAAAATCTCTGGTGTCAATCCACGCAAACGCACACCTGCTGGCTTAAAGTAGGTTACATTTGGCTGAAAACTAATTATTCTTTTTATTCTTGGTCTGGGCATAGTAAATAGTGACTAGTTATTTTAGCTAGAGGCTAATCGTCCTCTGGACGAAGTTATTAAGTTATTAGAATTTGGAATATAAGACATTATTGTTCGAGTAAATGAAGTGAATCGAGAACTTCTCCATTCAACTTGTCCTGAGTGTAATCGAAGGAGTCGAAGAATAATTAGAATTGAGAAAGTTGGGTAGTTATGAACATATGTTCATAACTATAATAACACACAAGATAAGCTTGTCAAGTCCTATTGCTTTATATGTGTTGACAAATACGCTTAAATATGGTAAAGTATTTAGTTCTTTAACTGAGGAGGATGAGAAAGTGGTCATGGGTCTTAGAGAGTAAATTTAAAAGAAGAGGGACGAACCATGATCCAATTATTCATCACTATGGGAGTTTTAGTTATTGTCTGGTCAACAATAACAGGATTAGCAATAGGAATTATCGCAATCCTTACTCCTAAAAACGACCGTGCAATAGCATGTAAAGGAGCTCTGGCTTTGGCTTTGATGCTTCTTATGATGCTCTTGGCCGCTGGAGCAGTTTTCGGAAAGTCAATTCATTTTTCGGAAATAACTGTGGCTACAAGCCACATATCTGCTCCAGTGCAAACTTCATCACCTACTCATTTCGAGGAGGTGGTGGAAGAAGCAGTCCCTTTTGTTGAAAGATCTGTGGAGGAGGATATTGAAACCTCTGAAACAGAAATAGAACAAGGGACTGAAATCTCTGAAGAATCCATCGAAGAAGTCCCGGTAGAATCTGAGGAAGAAACTGCCGGAGATGAAATCGAAGAGTCAGAAACAGAATCATCGGAAGACGATGACGAAGAAGAAGTGGATGAACGTGACCGAATCCGAGGGCGAGGAGCCTATCGGTTCGACTAGTAGATGGACAGTATTTTTCAAATACCCCCGAGATTTTTTCGGGGGTGTTTTTTATAATTTTTTAGCTGTTACTATCATTCTTTTAACTGTAGAGCCAGGAGGCCAGCAAGTCATAAGCGTCAAGCGATAATCTAAAGTTTGTTTGAGCACTTCAGTGTCTTCTGGGTTTATAATTTTATTTTCTAAAACTACATACTTATAAGTTCTTTTCTCACTTTTGATGACGACCTCATCACCTTTTACCAATTGGTCAAGATTTTTAAAAACCTGTTTGTAATTTCCTGGTTTGTTCCACCAGTATTCGCTGTGACCAAAAATAAACGAATTACCTTTTTTTCCTGAATAAGCTGTGCCTTTCCAGTGCGCCACTCCCCCTTCCAATGCCTTAAGATATATTTCTTCGCTTGCCCCATCTATATCTAAAATTATCGGTATATCCAAAAGGTTTAATTTGTTTATGGAAAGAGAGAAATCAGATTCTATTTCTTGAGATACAGGAACAAATCCAGAATTTTCAACATCTAATTTATCCATTTCTTGAAAAAAAACTTGCATTTCCAAAAATAAATAAATTCCAAATCCCAAAACCATCAGTGCAAGAATTATAAAGGAAAGTAAGGTTTCGTGTCGAAAAATTTTAGTGCGATCAGTTATAAAATTGACACCCATATGTTTCTAGAATATCATAAAAATAGGTTTAAATTATTAATAAATTAGAGGGAAAATGAAAAAAAATATTTGGATATATTCTATTGTCATTTTTTTGGGTCTCGTTGCTATAATACTACCAAAAATCTTTGAAGTTCAGGCACAAGATCCGATAAATATTTATGTTAGAGTCGAAGCGAGCTTAGATAATGGAGCAACTTGGCATAATTTTGAATCTACTGTAAACGCAGGAGAAGAGACCTTGACTGTTAGTGGAGGAGATATAGTTTTAGTAAGAGTGAAAATGTGGAATGAAAGCTCGGATATGCAAGCTACCGGTAGTATTGGAGACGGGATCTTGACTAATTCTGACTATATATCAAATGCAGAAATAATAAGTTTAAACGAAGACGGAGATGGATTTGAATTTGATGGATATTTTTGGGGTAATTCCGGCATAGCTACTATAGATCTTATCCCTGGTCAAACCGAAACTGTGGGATATCAGTCCTTAAGTTTGAATTTAACCATTGCTGAGAATATTCCTGCAGACACAACTATAGAAGGCAGAGTAACTATTAGTGACGAGGGAGAAGAAGGAGAATATATTACTTTCAATCCATTTGGGGAATCCAAAGCATTTGCAGATGGTCTTGGAAGATATTCTTCTTTTAGATTAACTACAGCTAGTGCTCCAAGTATTCTTCCTGAAACTGGGGTTAACATTTTAAAATAAAAATTATCTTGAGATTGTTTTAAGTATTTTTATATTCTTGGACTTGAATTTGGCGGTAATAATTATTTTCGTCCAGTTTGTCCATTTCTTTCAGAAATATATTTAGTTCAAAATACAGATAAATTATAAATCCCAAAACCACTAATCCCAGAATAATAAATGATAATATAGTTTGAGAATTCACAGCTTTGGTTTTTGCAGTAATAATATCGTATCCCATATATTTAGATTAACAAAAACAAGAAACAGGGTCTGAAATCAACCCTGTTTCTTGTTTTTGTTTTATTTCTGATTTAAATTGCTATTACTTGCTCGTTTCCTCGCTGGTTTCTTCCCCTTCAGTTTCTTCAGTCTCTTCTTTGTAATATTCTGGTCTTGGAATACTTTCAATAGTTTCGTCGGGATCTGCCTGCCTTAATAATCCAGTGTTAGTTAAAAGTACCGTAACATCTCTATCATCTATCCTTATACACCCAAGTATAACTCCTGTTTCTGTTTCCTTTGTTGTTAATACACTTACCCCTGGTCTTTTTTTTGTTTCATAGCCAGATGAATTTGTTAGAAGTCCGATTTTGTCAACCGTGGATTCAGAAAGCCCCAAATTACGTGCTTTTATTCCCACATTTGATCCGGGTTCAGAAAGTGCTTCTCTAATTTGAGACAAAGTATGTTCTAACTCCTTATCTAGTTCTCCGATTATTGACTCTAGAAACTTCTGTTTTTTCGATCTAACCTCTTGGGCTTGTTTGGGATCATTGAAAGCGAGATTTTCTAGTATGGTAAGTCTGCCCCAATCCAGATCATCCATCCGTTTCTTCATCTCATTTGCATCAATATGAGCAGCCTCTACTAATCTATCCTGTTCACCTTTGGGTAATTCGCTAAATTCTCGTTGCCCTTCTTCGCTTGAAGGATCTGGTCCTGTTTCTGGTCCTGGCATATTAACTCCTTTAGTGTTTTATATATATTACTTGATTACTTGTCTTTATTATATCGCGTTACTAATTCCATTAGCAACAGCGTCCCATACTCCGATTACTCTAGTTACTGGATCAATATCAGTTCTATTCCATGCCCAATCAACTGTATTCACAAAACTAGTGCTACCTGTGGCTTGAGCTTTTGTACGCCCTACTTGATATTCTGCGTCAGTCCAACCAGTAAATCCGTTATGGGTTTTAATAATTTGAGTCATATATTTAAGAAATTCATTATAGGCATTGGCTGTAGCTATACCTGCATCTTTTTCTTTAATCTGTTCTTCTAAAGCAGTTTTTTCTGTAGTCAAAGTATCTACTTGTTTTTGTAAATCCTCAATTTCTTTTTCTAAATCTCCAACAGTCACTTCTTTTAAGTCAGTGTACTTATCTTTTAGGTTTTTATAATCGTTATATTTCCCATAAAACATATACCCAAGCACACCCGATCCTAAGAAAAATATAATTGCAATAACCAAAGTGCTAATAAAAGCTATCTTGGCTTTTTTGGAATCTTCAAAAATAGACATAAGTCCTCCACTACTGATTTTCGCTAATGCGAAAGATCAGTAAGTCCGCCGCCTTGCCCGCCGTAGCTTTATGCGAAGGCGGGAGTGCAATCTACTTATAGATTTCTGAAATTCAGAATACTATAAGAGATTGCTTGCCTACCGAAGCTTTGGCGTAGGCAGGAACGCAGGCTGGACATAAATTATGTTTTCTAAGTACATCATACTATAAATGTGTGTTAATATAAAACCAAAGATAGCAACTCCCTATTTTAAGGAGGGGATGAATATTTTAAAAAAGCTAAAACTAAAAAAACAGCATGCCTGGTTAATTGTAATCTTTACTATCATAGCAATATTGTTAGTTGCTTGGCTTTTCAATTCTCTTAATGATCGGGGTGCTAGGGCTGGTTTAACCTCATTAGACATATCTAGCTTTCCAAATAAAGTTGCTTATGGTTCAGCTCAAACTCTTACTATTACTGCCAAAGACGGTGAAGCAGTATTCGAAGATTATGAAGGTACAATTTCTTTTTCCTCTACAGATTCAGATGCCGAACTTCCAAGTGATTATACCTTCAAAAACAATACCAAGAAAAAAGCCATATCTATAAATGGTTGGAATCAAGAACTCAAAGATCATGAATATGATAATGTAACTACCAAGCTAGCCGATAATAATGTAAGCAATGCTTACCTTGGGGTATATGAAACTACAAATGTTGGTGAAGGTCTAATGTTTTGTGAAAACGACTTTGCCTTTGATGGAGTTACTAGCGATGAAAATTATGATCTAAATAACTTTATTACTTCAGCAACTGCAAATAGCATTGATACATATGCTTGGATTACTATTTTTGGACCGGAACAAACAATAGATATAGATGACGATGGACGTCTTGAAAATACATGGGTAGATCCGAGCTCAACAGAACACTTAACTTTTATTAATAACTTGGCCGATCATCTGCTTACTAATTATGCTGGACTCAAAGGGATCGTTGTTGACTATATCCGCTATGCTGATCCACCTGCTAGCAACCAATCAGATGGTGACAATATCGATGAGGCTGAATATAGAGTTTATGAAGACAGTGACACCTACACTGACTATGTTGGTAATTTTGCTCCTGGTAATGCTACAACTATAATCTCAAACGTAGTTACCTCTATTGCGGCTACTGTACATGGATTTGTCGACAAAGAAATCGCTGTAGAGACATACTCAGCTCATACTGATTCTGTATACAACAACTGGGTTAAGCCCAGTTTGGGTCAGGACTATGCACTTCTAGCTCCAAATATAGATATACTGGTTCCCCTTACTTATCATATTGGTTGGTATGAAGCTAGTTGGATTAGTCAAGTCGTAGATTATATATACGCTATCACTAATCCAGTAAATCCAAACTGTGAAATATGGCCCAAAGTTCAAACTTGGCAGGAAAATAAAGATACAAACTGGCCAGGTCCTGAAGAAATCCGGGATGCAGTAGAACCAATTGATTACGCCAAAGTCGGGGGTTTGGGATTTTATGTATATGACCATATGTCAGATGGGGAATGGGTAGAAGTACGAGATTGTTTTGATGATAATGGTATCAAGGAATTTGAATTTGCGATAACTTTGAAACAATTAGGTGATTTTAATATACAGGTTGAGGATTCTGTAGCAGCAATTTCTGACACAAAAGAAAATATCGAAGTATTTTACGGTCACACTAATGGAACTTTAGTGAAAGCATCTGGAGATCCAGCTATATATATTATTGATCAGGGTCAGAAACGTCATATACTTTCTCCAAGTATTTTTGACTCGAGATTTACTTGGAGTAAAGTTGTTACAATTACTACCACAGAAAGGGATAAATATCCAAATGGAACAAATATAAAATATCCTGACGGTGTCTTACTCAAAGACACCAACCCCAATGTTTATGTACTTGAAAATAGCAAAAAAAGACACATCACTTCACCGACTGTATTTCGAGAATTAGGTTATAAATGGTCAAATATTCTTACAATTTCTTGTGTTGAACTTGGAACTTACACTAGCGGTGCGAGCTTATCTAGTTCAACGATTCATCCAAATAATAGTTTGCTTAAAGCATCTGGAAATCCGGCAATTTATTATCTTCATGAAAATCGAAAAAGACATATATTGTCTCCGGCTATATTTGAGTCTCAATTCAAGTGGGACAACATTCTTTATGTTAGTACGGCAAAAGGAGAACA
>JBDRDK010000006.1:0-17797 GCA_043820855.1 bacterium | reverse complement strand
TATCCAAATCTTCTTAAGTTCGTATAAAGTGACTCATTCTTTTTGACATACCCAATAAAAATATAGGCCTTCTCGACCTTAAATTTATCTTTTAGATAGATTCTAAATCTTCGAAAATCGAGTTGCCATCCCATATCTTTGATTGCAAGATTCAGGTTTTGACTATCGATAAAAGCGTAAATCTTGGATTTTTGTTTCTGTTGTTTCAAGATAATGTTTCTTTAATTATTTCTTTTATTTTGTTAACTGCATAGGCAATATTTCCTTGACGATTTTCAATAGCATATTTACAGAGTTCTTTGCCGATTTTTTCCTCAGTTGCAATTTTTTGTACTCTTTCATCCAAATTACTTCGCCTTTCTGGATTTTCAAGCAAGCGCTTTTTGATAGATTCTTTGGAGTCATAAATAATAAAAAAAGTTAGAAGTGGATAATCTCTGAGTTTGTTTTTCAAAGTACGGACACCTTGAATATCCACATCAAAGATCGGGATATTATTTGAGTTGTAGACATCTTCAAAATCAGCTTTTTGTACACCACAAAGATTATTGAACACAACTGCGTGTTCAAGGAATTCGTCTTTTTTGATCTTAGTTTCAAATTCATCTCTAGATAGAAAATGTCGATCAGAAACTTTTGATTCTGGTCTTGGTGGTCTAGTTGTAGAGGTCTTGACCCGCTTGAGTTTTAGATCTTTGTCTGCAAGAAGTTCATTGATAATTGTGGTCTTGCCTACCCCAGATGCACCAGCTATTATAATTATTGGTTTCATAGTTACCGGTTATTAGTTACTAGCTACTTGTTATTGGCAGACAAAAATTGCTTTATATCTTTTGGGATTCGAGCTGTGGCTTTGTATTTCTTGTTACCCAAAGTAAATTCGATTTTGTATGCATGCAAAAGCTGTCTTTCTATACCCAATTTTTTGGAAAAAGATTGAGAGAGTTTATTTCCGTATTTACTATCTCCAAGAATAGGCAGGTTGAGATATGAGAGTTGCAAACGGAGCTGATGCATACGGCCTGTTTTTGGTTTGAGCTCCAGAATGGAAATGGTCTGGTTTTTTAGTTTCTTGGTTTTTAGTACTTTTACTTTGGTTTGTGCTGACCTACCTTCATCTGTATGCACAACTATATTTTTGGTTGGATCTTTGGTACTTCTTTTTTGGCGAGTACTGATATTGAACTCGTTTGATTTTGGTTTATCGATTACAACTGCAATATAGGTTTTTTTGATTTGGTTATCTTTGAAGAGTTTTTGTATTTCTTGGAAAATTTCTTTATCTTTGGGGATGACCAGGATTCCAGATGTCTCTCTGTCCAATCTATGGACTATACCCTTTCGATCCCGCTGGCCAAATTTAATTTTTGGATGAGTATACAGAAGAATATTGGATACAGTGTTTTGTTTTTCACTGTTTGTGGGATGCACGAGTAGTCCGGCTGGTTTGTTGATAATCATCAAATTTTGATCTTCAAAGATTATGTCTAGTTTTAGATGTTTATTGGGTTCGGTTTTTTCAGGTTCTGGAATTTGTATTTGGATCATGTCCCCTATTTCCAAAATCTGACTTTTCTTTTTGCAAGGTTTGTTGTTGACTTCGATCAAACCATCTGAGACAAGATCTTGGACTCGAGCACGAGACAGGTCAGATATACTCGTTGATAAGAAAAAATCTACACGAATGCGACTAGCTTTGTTGATTAGAGTTTTTTTAGTCATAAACAATCTCCTGACTGCCATCTCCTTTGTCTTTTATTTGTATATTTTTTTTAATTAATTTGTTACGAATTTGATCTGATTTTTTGTAATCTTTTTGTTTGCGAGCTTCTAATCTTTGGTCTAGTAGTTTCTGGATATCTTCGGGTATTTTTTTGGTTTCTGGTTTTTGGATTAATTTGATTCCAAATATATCTTGAATAATTTGGAATTTCTCGAGAATTAATTTATTGTTTGTCTTGTAATTATTTTTTTCAACTACTTTTATAAGATTAAATATCGTAGCCAAAGCTTTTGGTGAATTTAAATCATCATCCAAAGCTTTGATAAATTCTTGCCAGAATTTTTCTATTTCTCTGTCAGTTTTTTGGGTTTTGGTTTGTTGACATTTTTTAAGAAAATTGCGAATAGTTTTTAGGTTTTCTCGGGTTTGCTCCAATGCTTTTTTATTGAACTCTTGTTTACTGCGGTAATGAGCAGATAATACAAAAAATTTAAATATATCAGACGGGAAACCAGAGTTTTTTAAATCATCAAGAGTAATAAAATTACCAGTAGATTTGGCCATTTTCGCACCTCGAAGCTGCAAATGCTCTTTGTGTGACCAGAAATTTGCCGGTACTGTTCCATACAGAGCTTTGTTTTGAGCTATTTCGTTTACATGATGTACTGGCGCTAAATCTATACCTCCACAGTGAATATCAAACTCTGATCCTAAGAGTTTTTGACTCATTACAGAACATTCTAGGTGCCAACCTGGGAATCCCTTACCCCAAGGTGAATCCCAATTTTGCAGATGATCTTTATGTTTGCCCGCTGTCTTGATCCAAACTGCAAAATCTAGGGGGTGTTTCTTGTCTTCTATGGCACAGACCCGACTCTTAGATGATTTAGTATCTAGATTTAAGCGTGCTAATTTGCCGTATTCAGGGTCTTGTGTTGTGTCAAAATATACGCCGGATGAAGTTTCATAAGCAAATCCTTTTTTGATTAAATTACTTGTTGCCTGAATTTGCTCTTTGATATACTGGCTAGCGCGCGGTTCGTGATCAGGTTTGAGCAAGTTTAAAGCTAGGGTGTTTTTGTGAAAGCTCTGGATATATTTTTTAGCGATTTCCAGAGGTCTTATCCCCTCTTTGCGACTAGCTTTTTCCAGCTTGTCTTCACCAGTGTCAGAATCTAAAGTTAGGTGACCTACGTCAGTGATATTGCGTACATACTTTACTTTGTATCCTGTATTTTTCAAATATCGGATTAGAAAATCTACAAAAACAAAAGTACTTAAGTTGCCGATATGTGCGTTACTATAAACAGTTGGCCCACAAGCATATATACGGACAAGTTTGTCCTTGAGTGGTTGAAATTTTCGTTTTTTTCGAGTGTAGGTATCGTAGAGAGATAACATAGTTATTGGTTACTAGTTATTAGTTAGAAATCAAAATGAATAAACTGATAATAAACTTAAATGGCAAAATCTACTTTGACTACGCTCAGCACAAGTAAATGTTAAACAAAAGTAAAATGCTTAAATACTCAAATGTTTTGATTTTAGACTTTAGATTTGATTTGGAATTTGAGCTTTGAACTTTTTATTTTAATGGGTTATTGGGAGAGGGGGTCTTTGTTGTTGTGGTCTAGGTCAACTGTTTTAGTGGTTTGAGATTCCCCGGTCTCGTCCTTGTCTATTAGGGTTTTTTTGTCGTCGTCATTTAATACGTTGTCAGAGGTTTTGTTCATTAGAGCACCGCATTCATCACAACGACCATCCCCGCTTTTGTCAAAACGGGTGACATTGCCACAGTCAGTACATCTATATACTAGACTCATTATTTCTCCCTATCTTTATTATACTCTACTCTTCCCTGTAAAGCTCGTTCTAAAGTGATTTCATCTGCGTATTCCAGGGTGCCACCCACTGGTAAACCTAGTGCTAGACGAGTGATTTTTAAATCTTTGAATCTTGAAAGTACCTTTTGTAAATACATAGCTGTGGCATCGCCTTCAAGACTGGGGTTAGTGGCGATAATAGCTTCTGTGGTTGAATTTTTCTTTATTCTTTTAAGTAGGTCGCTGATAGTAAGTTCGTCTGGACCAATGCCTTCGATTGGAGAGATACTGCCACCAAGTACATGATATAAGCCCTTAAATTGGCTAGTATTTTCTAGAGCTATTACATCCAATATGTTTTCAACAATACAGATTTGACTGTGATCACGAGATCGGTCACTGCAAATCGAACACAGTTCTTTATTTTCAGTAATATTAAAGCAGTCTTGGCATTTTTTGAGATTGACTTTCAGCTCTTTTAGCGCATCTGAAAATACATCTAAGTCAGATTGTGGTTTATTGAGTAAATAGAAAACCAGACGAGATGCGGATTTGCGACCAACGCCAGGTAATTTGGCAAATTCATCTATCAATGTTTGTATAGATTCGGGTATAAATGATTTCATGGCTTGGTTACTGGTTACTAGTTACTGCTTGCTGGTTACTAGTTATTAGAATTAATAAATCTTATGATACGATACTACTTCTCGATTAAGCTCGAAGAATAATTTAGTTACTGATGATCATGATAATTTTTTCTATCAGCTTGTTAAATTAATTTCTACACCAAAATTATAGCATTTATTCCTGATATAAACAAGGATTAGAAAATCTAAAATCCCTGTCTTGCGTTAAGGCTACGGTGAGTAGGCAAAGGTTCAAATAAAATCCAAATAGTTATTGGATTTTGAGCTTGAGATTGTTTTATTCTTTTTTAGATTCAGCACCTAGTGGGTTGTTCCAACTAGCGTATTTACATTTTGGATAGTTTGAGCATCCCCAAAAAGGTCTACCTCTTTTTGTTTTTTTCTCTACCACTTCCCCATCTTTGCAGTCCGGGCATTTCATACCGATCTGTTTATCTATGGATTCGGTGTATTTACATTTGGGGTAGTTTTCGCAAGCTAAGAACTGTCCGAATTTACCTTGTTTAATAATCATTTTTTGTTTGCATTTAGGGCAGTCGACTTCCGCATAATCAGATATTTTTGCGGTTTGATCTTTTTGTTCCTTTGTATCGTGAATTTCATGGTGTGCGCTTTGATCATTTTTGTCTTGAGTAATATATTCTTGGGTATTTTTGCATTTCGGATAATTACTGCAACTCAGGAATTTACCGTATCTCCCGGTCTTGATAATCATATTTTTACCGCACTCATCACATTTAATATTAGTTGGTTCTTCAGTGATTTTATTTTTACCCATGGTTTTTTCTTTTTCTTTTAGATTTTTCTCAAAAGGACTATAAAAATCTTCAAGTAGTTTTGGTTTTGTAAGCTCGCCTCCTGCTACTTTATCAAGCTGGTTTTCCATTTGAGCAGTAAAGTTCACATCAACTATAGTATTGAAGTGTTCAACTAAGAGTTTGATTACCAAAACTCCTATATCAGTTGGTTTAAATGCATAGCCTTCCTTGATCACGTAACCGCGTCTTTGGATGGTGTCGATAATAGATGCATAAGTGCTTGGTCGGCCAATTCCCAGCTCTTCCAGTGCTTTTACTAGTGAGGCCTCATTATATCTAGGTGGGGGTTCAGTAAAGTGTTGGGATGGTTCGAGTTTCTCTAGTTTGAGCTTTTGGTCACGAGTTAAGTTGGGAAGAATCTTTTCTTCGGCCTCTCCGGATTTATAAATCTTTAGAAATCCTGGGAAAATTACTTGGAAACCAGAGGTTTTGAAACCGTCTTTTTGCTGGTTTTCGATCATTAGTGTTGTGATTTTGGTTTTGGCCTCGATAGTTTGAGAGGCGACAAATCTTTTCCAAACAAGGTCATACAAACGAGCTTCGTCTTTTTCTAGTTGACTTTCGATATCAGCAGGGATCAAATCCGGGTGAGTCGGTCTAATAGCTTCATGGGCTTCTTGAGCTGATTTGGATTTGGTTTTGTAAATTTGGGCTTGATCTGGTACGTAATCTTTGCCGTATTTGGTGTTTATAATGTCTCGAGCTTTGTTTAGCGCTTCCGAGCTTACAGTTATAGAGTCAGTACGCATATATGTAATTAGTCCGACTTGACCTTTCCCAGCTATTGTTTTTCCCTCATATAATCTTTGGGCCAAAGTCATGGTTTTTTTAGTGGAAAAGTGTAGTTTATTGGAAGCTTCCTGTTGTAAACTACTAGTAGTAAACGGTGGTTTGGGTCGTTTGGTAGTCTGCTTTTCTGAGATATCAGCGACTTTGTAGTCCCCATTTTTTAAGTTGTCTAAGATTTCTTTTGCTTGTTTTTCGTCAGCAATTGCGAATTTATCCAAAGGTTTGTCTTTGATTTTTGCGAGTATTGCCGAAAAAGACTCTTTTCCAGTGGAAAACTCGGCTTCGATTCCCCAATATTCTTGTTTTTTAAATTTGGAGATCTCATCTTCTCGTTCAACTATAAGGCGGACTGCTGGTGATTGAACCCGTCCAGCAGATAGTCCGGTAAGTACTTTTTTCCATAAAAACGGAGATAATTTATAACCCACTAATCTATCTAAAACTCTACGGGCTTGCTGAGCTTCTACGAGATCGTGATTAATTTCAGACGGAGATTTCATTGCCTCAAGAATTGCACTTTTGGTAATTGAATGAAATACGATTCTCTTAACCGGCTTTTTGGTTTTCAGAACCTCGGTTATATGCCAAGCAATAGCTTCACCTTCACGGTCCGGGTCAGTTGCCAAGATTAGATCGTCATTTTTGTCTTCTGCGTCTTTGATCTGCTTGATTGTTTTTCGGGATTTGGGCGGAATTACATATTTTTCCTTGAAATTATGTTCGACATCTACACCTAATTCTTTTTTGGGTAGGTCTCGAATATGACCATAACAAGATAGAACTTCGAAATCCTTGCCTAAGATTGGCTGGATTGTTCTTGCTTTGGTGGGTGACTCCACGACAACTAAATGTTTTGACATAATGTATGGGTTAGTTAATGGTTATTTCAGCCAGAGTCTTCAACCATAGGCCGATAGTCCTCTGGACTAGATCGTCATTGGAACGAAGTTATTGGTGATTGGTTACTGGTTGTTGGATTTATTTGTGGATGTTTTTAATATAATAATTATTACCTAGGTTTTTTATTAGGCCCTTTATCTCAAGTAATATTAGGGTTGAGTTTACTAAACTAGTATTAAGTTTACTTGAGCAAACTATTTTGTCAATATGGAGAGGATTTTCCGAATTAACATTTTCGTATATTACTTGTTCTGACTCAGTTAGCTTGAT
The DNA here is from genome assembly GCA_043820855.1 of bacterium. Classification (GTDB taxonomy): domain Bacteria; phylum Patescibacteriota; class UBA1384; order JBDRDK01; family JBDRDK01; genus JBDRDK01. The sequence goes on along the minus strand of JBDRDK010000006.1, from coordinate 10,827 downwards.
ATCTGATATATCAATGATATTTTGTGGCGTTGGTTCGATTCCTAACTCTTCGAGTATATCATTTGTTGAGGTTATAAGTTTTGCACCCATTTGAATTAACTTATTTGGTCCAAAACTATTTGGCTTGTGGATATCACCAGGTACTGCAAAAACCTCTCGATTATAATCTAAACTTGATCGGGCAGTGTGCAGTGCGCCACTGTTTTCAGCAGCTTCGACCACAAGTGTGCCAAGTGATAACCCTGCTATAATTCGATTTCTAACTGGAAACATATATTTTAGTATTTGAGTTCCCGGAGGGTTTTCGGATAGTAAAAGACCGTTATTTTTAAGAATTTTTTGAGCTAAGGGATAGTTGATTTTCGGGTATATTGATGGATCATCTATGCCACCCGCACACACAGCAACGGTTTTTCCTTGATTTTGCACGGCTCTATGGTGTGCACAAGCGTCTATACCCATAGCTAGACCAGATGTAATAGTAATATTGGATTTAGCCAAATCACGGACTATCTCTTCGGTGATGTTTTTACCGTATAAAGACATCTTTCTGGTGCCAACAACAGCAATATTTGGTTGGTTTGCAATATGGATATCACCCCTAAAATATAGTATTGCTGGTTTGTCAGGGATTTCATTTAAAAGTTTGGGATAAGACTTGTCAGCAAATAGTACTATTTGAATATTGTGTTTTTCAATACAAGCCAAACTTTTTTCAGCTGTATTTATGTCTAACTGCCGGAAAACTTCAACGAGTTTGGGGTTTTGGCTAAATATATCGTAACTGCCTTGTTTAATGTTTTGCCAAGCAGTGCTAAAATCTCCGAAGTGCTTGTATAGTTTGATTAAAGTTCTTGGACCAATAGCGGGGTGAGTATTGAGTATATGAGCGCAATATTTTTCATAATCGTATTTTTTCATGATTTGACCTTGACAACCTACATTATTTATGTTATACTACTATGTTCTTTAGATAAAGATATATTTCGACTTTATAACGGGAAGGATTCTGCCTGTTCATGAGAATTGAAACTTTTGCCCCTCCTTTGGTTTCGGTTTCTGAATGGGCAGGATTCTCCCTGTTATACTCTTTCCTCAACCTTACGATCTAATCAGAAGGTTGATCAAAACCATCTGGTGGTTAGAGTCAAAAACAGGAGGGACAATAAGGATGGGGCTGGCGTAAGCTGGCTCTATCTTTTTTTATATTAAAAAAATAACGCTTTTGGCGTTATTTTTGTTTTATATTTTAATTATTGCTATAGGCCATAAGCTATGCGCCATTTGCTATTTGCTATTATTTGTTCATATGCCATACGCCATTTGCTATTTGCTATTATTTGTTCATATGCCATACGCCATTTGCTATTTGCCATTAGCTATGTGCCATATACTACAAGCTAACTTTCCACTTCTACACCCATACTGTGAGCAGTACCAGCTATGATCTTTTCAGCTTCCGGAAGAGTGCGAGCTGACAGGTCAGGCATCTTAGTTTCTGCGATTTTTTTTACCTGTTTTCGAGTTAATTTGCCGACTTTTTCGCGATTTGGTACACCAGAAGCTTTTTCAACACCTAGAGCTTTTTTGATAAGTTCAGCTGCTGGCGGTTGTTTGATGATAAAATCAAATGATCGATCTTCATATACAGTGATTTCTACGGGTAAGATAACGTCTCCAGCTTCTTTTGTTTTTTCATTGAAAGAATTACAGAATTCCATAATATTTAATCCATGGGGACCTAGAGCAGTACCTACTGGAGGTGCGGGGTTAGCCTTACCAGCAGGACATTGTAATTTAATTTTGGTTTTAACTGGTTTGTTCATAGTTTTTTAATTTGTAAAAAGTCTAAATTAACCGGGGTTTCTCTGCCAAACATAGATACATTGATTTTGATTTTTCCGCGTTTTTCATCAATACTGTCAACAACTCCTTCAAAACCACTAAATGGTCCGTCAGTAATGCGTACATGTTCACCGGCTTTGACATTAATCTTGTATTCCGGCTCTTCTACACTTATACGTTTTTGAATACGGGCTACTTCTTGATTGGAGATAGGGCTGGGTTTGGTACCAAATCCAATAAAGCCAGTTACATTCGGAGTGTTTCGTACTACATACCAAGAATCCTCGGTAACTATCATTTTTACCAGTACATAGCCTGGAAAAATCTTTTTATCTATAATTTTTCTCTTACCGTCTTTGATTTCGATATTTTTTTCTTTGGGAACAATAACGTCAAAGATTTTATCAGATACGTTCATAGAGTCGATTCGTTGTTTTAGATTTTCAGAAACTTGTTCCTCGTAACCAGAATAAGTGTGGATAGTGTACCACTTGGCTTTGTCGGAAGCTGATTGTTGTTGATTTTCTTCAGTTGTCATTATTGAACAATATAATTAACTAATTTGGTTAATAAGTAATCTATACCCATCACGACCAAAGTTGCGATCGCTATACTAATAATAACTACAATTGATAGATTTATCACTTCTTTGCGACTGGGCCAGCTAACTTTTTTTAATTCAGCAAAGGACGATTGGAAATATCGGGTGATTGAATTGTTTAATAATTTCATATTGAAATTTTTGTAATTTTAATTTTTGAGAAATATGGTCTAAATCCAATTTTGCGTCTATATCTTTTTTTAGCTTTGTGTTTGAGTATTTGGATCTTTTTACCTTTCTTGTCTTTTTCTAGGATCTCAAATTCTACTTTTGCCTTATCAATATACGGTTTACCGACTTTAGTAATTTTGTCATCCCAAACCAATAAAACTTCAGTGGAGCTAGATTTTTTATCCTTTTCATGAAGATTGTCAACGTTGAATATTTGATCTTTTTGAACTTTATATTGTTTACCAGCTATTTTTACAATTGAATACATAAACTTTGTATTAAGTTAATACACCCACTCATTTTAGTATAAATTTCGGATACAGTCAAGGGGAAAGATGAAAAGTGACTAGTTATTACAGCCAGAGGCTTCAGCCAAAGGCTGATAGTCCTCTGGACTAGATCGTCTCAGACAAGGTCTGACTTTGCTTTGAGCGAAGTGTTATTAGATTAATTAAGAATAATTGAGCCATACTACTCAAAGTTGATTTTCTTGTGGCGCATATGGATACTTTGAAGTATTCCAATCATAGCCATACTTACAATAAGTGATGACCCGCCGTAACTTACAAAAGGTAATGTGATACCGGTAATTGGCATAATTCCGATATTCATTCCGGCGTTTATCAAGACTTGAAAGATAAACATGCCAGCTGTGCCGATTACCAAAAGTGTACCAAAATTATCTTTAGCTATGTTGGCTATGGAAATCATACGAGAGATAATAATTCCAAAAAAACCGAGAATAACTAATCCACCTACAAAACCAAGTTGTTCACAAGCAACCCCGAAAATAAAATCGGATTGTTGTACGGGTAAGAAATTAAGTTGGCTTTGGGGTCCGTATCCAAGTCCCCTTCCCCATAATCGTCCAGAGCCAGTTGCGATAATTGATTGAAGAATATTGTAGCCAGAGCCAAAAGGATTGGCGTTGGGATTTAAAAAACTCAAAATACGCTCTTTTTGATAATCTTTTAGTAAAAGCCAGAAAATCGGTGTGAAGAGCAATAAACTTGCACCGATAATAAACATATATATTCGACGAACTCCAGAAGCTATAAGTATTGTGATAAAGATGATAAACAGCACTGCAGCTGAACCAAAATCAGGTTCTGCCAAAATCAATATCATAGGTAAAAGTGTTATCAAAAAGCCGTAAATAATATGGCGAAAACTGATATCCCCCATTCGAGTACTATAGTATTTAGCTAAAGCTATTATTAATATTAATTTAAATAATTCTGAGGGTTGAAATTGGAAAAAGCCTAGGTTGATCCAGCGCGTAGAACCGGCAATTTCAGTACCAACCCCAGGAATTAAAAGTAGCACTAAGAGGGTTATACCGATAATATATAAAGTTATACATGCGGTGCCAAGAGCTCTATAATCAATAAAGCTCAACACCACCATACTTATAAGCCCTATACCGGCAAATATGCCTTGTTGGAGCGCAAAGCCTTTCTCAGATTCCAAGCTGATGCTGTATATTAAGATTATGCCAAGAATCATCAAAAGAATTACTGCAAAATATAGTAGATAATCCCAAGTTCTAAATAATCGAGTAAACCAATTCATTAGTTGTTTTTTGTTAGTTCAAAATCGATTTTTCGATTGTCAGCAATTATAGAAATTGTCCAGTTTTCAGTGTCTGTTGATATAGTTTTGACTGCTTTGATAGCTTTTAAATTATTTTTGTCAATAATTTCTGATTTATTCTTATTGATCAATGTATTTAATTTTGAGTCAGGGCTAGCAAAGGATATATTGACTTTGTCAGATGGTTTGCAGTTAGCTTTTTTTCTTAATGATTGGATATTTCTGATGATTTCCGCCAACACTCCCCTATCTTTAAGTTTGGCAGTAATATTAGTATCAAGGCCAACTTTGAGTTCGGAGAATTTCTGACTTTCCGCAGTAGGTACACTTTTAGGAATGGTAGCAATCTTTAGATTCGAGATATTTATTTCCTCTGTTATTATTGATCGGGTTTCAGCCGACACTTTTAATTCTTTCAAGCTTTGGATATATAGGGTACTTAAGGGTTGTCGGACTTTTATTTGCTTGCTGGCGCGAATAGATAGTCCCAAAGATGCTATTTCGCGGGCATAATCAAATTCCCGTTGAAGGCGAGAGTTGATTAACTTTGATTGACTTCTAGGGAAATCACACAAATGAATTGATTCTGGCATATTGCTATCCCGCAGATTTTGATATATATTTTCAGTTGTAAAAGGTGCGTATATTGAGATGATTTTGCATAAATCTAAAAGTACAGAATAAAAATAGTTCATAGCTTGTCGAGATTCTGAAGTGTTTTCTGTAAGTCGTTTTCTGGATCTACGAAGATACCAAGTTGAAAATATATTGATAAATTCACTTACTGATCTGGCAGCTCCTACCACATCGTAATTATTCATTTTTTGAGTGGTGTTGCTAATTAATGTGTTGAAATTAGAATACAGCCATTTGTCCAAGATGTGTTTGGGTTTGGGCTTAGCTTGGTATTTGAGTTCCAAGTCCTGAGCTTTGCTGTAAGTAATCAAAAAACCGTAAATATTCCAAAGTATCAAGATGTTTTTTTTCAGATTTTTTTGAATGTCCAGTTCATTATAGTTTTTGTATTCGCCGGGCTGGTTTACTGTAAAGAAATACCAGCGTAAGGCGTCTATACTGTACTTATTAGCAATATCATTAGGATTAACAACATTACCCTTGGATTTACTCATTTTTTTACCGAATTTATCTCTGATTAATCCCAATGAAATTATATTTTTATATGGTCGTTCTTTTTTCAAAAGAACAGCTACTGCCAATAAAGTATAGAACCAACCTCTGGTTTGATCTATTCCCTCACTGATATAATCTGCGGGATAAACAATGTTTTTATCTATTTTGTCTTTATTTTCAAAAGGATAATGCCATTGCGCAAAGGGCGCTGAACCAGAATCAAACCAAACATCGCAAACTTCTTCAATCCTTTGCATTTGTGCTTTGCATTTATCACATTTCAATTTAACGTCATCAATGTATGGTTTATGCAAATTATCAACTTCGGGTATTGTCGTTTCTAAAATTGAAGCTGTTGGGATATCTTTGGTGTGGACAAAGTCCTTACCTAGTTTCATACAAGCAACCATGATCGCATGTAGAGTGTTTTCGTGGGATACGATCATAATAGTTTTGCCTTTGTATTTGTCTTTGAGCTCATCTAACAACCCTTGTACTCGTTTTTGTACGTCTGCTATTGATTCACCTCCTGGGAATGGGTCTTGATAGTAATTAGTTCGCGAAAACCCAGCTGTCGGCACTTTTTTGCCATACAGTTTACCGAATTTGATTTCCCTAAGTCTTTGATCAAAATTAACTTTTGTTTTTAGGGTTTTGCTAAGTATTTCCGAGCTTTGTTTGCAACGCAAGAGATCTGAAGAAAAGATCGCATCAATGTTTTTGTTCTTTAACTTCTTGGCTGTGTCTTGAATTTGTTTTTGGCCTCTGGGTGTGAGTTTGTATTTATCAGTTACTTTGTCACTATAGATTTGTTCGTCGTTGTGTTCGGAGTGACCGTGTCGCATGAGAATTAATTTGGTAGATTTTTTAACTGAATTTTCAGCTAATTCTTGTATTGAGCCAATACATTTATATTCAGTACATTTAGTACATTTCCAGATAGGTAGCGGTGTACCCCAATATCTTTCTCTAGCAAAAGCCCAGTCTTTCACATCCCGCAACCATTCGCCAAACCTCCCCTCTTGTAGATATTTTGGTACCCAATTAATTTTTTGGTTTTCATCAAGGAGTTGTTTTTGAACTTTACTCATTCTGATATACCATGTTGATTTTGCATAATAAATTAATTTGGTATCACAACGCCAGCAAAACGGATAAGAATGGTGTGTGTTTTCGGTTTTGTACATCAGTCCCCTATTTTCTAAATCTTGGATAATTTCCATATTGGAATCATGAACAAATTTTCCAGCAAACTTCTTTACATCTTTAGTAAAGCAACCAGCTTCATCAACCGTATGTTTTTCTGGTAGTCCTATCTGTTTCCCGAGATTATAATCCTCCTCACCATACATTACTGCAGTATGTACTACACCCGTGCCGTCTTCAGTCGTGACAAAGTCAGCGTTACAAACAAAATATGATTTTTTATCAAATTTTATATCAAATAACGGTTCGTATCTTAGGTCAAGTAGTTTTTTACCCTTAAAAGTTTCAAGTATTTGATATTTTTCCTTTATCATATTTAATCTAGCTTTGGCTAGAATGAGTTTGTTTTTTGATTCTACAAGTTCGATCTTTACATAATCGATATTTTCATCAATAGCTAGCGCTACATTGCCTGGCAATGTCCAGGGTGTGGTGGTCCAAGCCAAGATATAAGTGTGTTTTTCATTTTTTACGGGAAATTTGATATATACTGATGTTTCGTCAATATCCTTATAGCCTTGAGCAACTTCATGAGAAGATAGAGTCGTGCCGCATCTTGGGCAATGCAATACAACTTTGTAGCCCTGATAAAAAAGATCTCTATCCCAAACTTGTTTTATGATCCACCACAATGATTCTATGTAAGTATTTTCATAAGTGACATACGGATAGGTCATATCTAGCCAATAACCGATTCTTTCAGTAAATTTTTCCCAATCTGTTTTATATCGCCACACACTTTCCTGACACTTTTTATTAAAATAAGCAATACTATCTATTTTTGTTTTTTTTAGTGACTCTATCTGGGGTTTACCAGAGATACCCAAAGCTTTTTCAACCTGTATTTCTACGGGTAGTCCGTGAGTATCCCAACCAGCTTTTCTTTCTACAAAAAAACCCTGCATGGTTTTGTACCGCAGGTATAGGTCCTTGTATGATCTGCTTAAGGCATGGTGAACCCCTGGTTTAGCGTTAGCTGTAGGAGGTCCTTCTAAAAATATAAATGGTTTCTTGTTTTGATTTTTATCTAAGCTTTTTTGGAATATTTGATGAGTTTTCCAGAAATCCAAAATCTCTTTTTCTAAATTAGGAAAATTAACTTTGGGATCAACTGCTTTTAATTTTTTAAATTCTTTCATTATTGTTTTGCCATGCGCTATTAGCTACTTGCTATTTGCTAAATATTCATCTATAGCTTGATTGGCCAGCTTATCAGCTTGTTTGTTTTTTGTTCGAGGTATATGAATGAATTCTATGTTGCCACCAGTTTCAAGAATTAAATCACGGATTTGCCAATACAATTTCTTTAAAGTCGGTTCTTTGATTTTATAATTACCGTTTACTTGTTCTACTACCAACTTACTATCTATATGTACTTTAATTTTTTCGGGTTTTAGCTCTTTGGCTTTTTGTAACGCCAAAATCACGGCCTTATATTCAGCTTGATTATTGGTAGCTTCACCAATATGTTTTTTAAAGCTAGATATTACTTTAGCATTTTTATCGAGAAAAACAACCCCAAGACCAGCAGGCCCCGGATTATTTCTAGCTGCCCCATCTGTATAGATCAGTAAAGTTTTCATAATTTATTACTCAGATGAATTTAGTATATAAGGTAGAAACGGATCATTAGGAGCACCTATAAATGATTTAAGATTATATTGAGATGAACCATAATATCCGTTACACATAAGTGTAAAATTTCTATTAGTTATAGTTGTCTGATCTTGTTCATAGGGTTGTATTTCGTAAATTTTAAATTCCATGGTTATTGTATTTAAATTTCTTCTGGCCGGAAAAACTTGGGCATTGATAGGTATAAAGATAATTGGATCTTGTATGCTTTGTAGGTCAGTGTTTATGTTATTTTCTATACTAGTTCTTAATGTATCTGCTGATTGAGGATTGTGAGTTACACTTGGAATACTTCCTCCAGCTAAATATCTTCTAGTAGTATAAGCAAGCTCCATAGCTGATTCGCTAGCATAGTAAGCTTGAATACCATCAATTGTTTGAGAGTTGATGATACTACCTGTAAGTACGCTAGCTGAGGCAAGTATAATTAGAACGACAGCAAATGCTGAAATAATTAAAGCGTATAGTATTGCTGAAGCTTTACGAATTTTAAATATAGGTTTTTTCATATTAATTTCCTAAAATTCTCCTGGTTTGAAAACTAGTTCTAAATACTGATTCAGTGAATTGTCCGCTTTGGGGTCCTTCTACGCCCCCTTGAAGACCAAGCGATATACGAATTAGTGGTCCGTACATGCTTTGATCAGTTGCGGTAGTAAGATCTGGACAGGTTATGGGTTCTCCACCAAAATCAGGATAACCTACTCCTGGTCCAGAGCCAAGATCATCAGTATTTGTTTTTAGATCATCACAACCCTCAACAATAAATTCCATTATGTCTATATCGATAATACCCCAGGGATTATTAAGTTCGATTAAGCTTATATTTTCTGGTAATAGTTCGAATGTTTGAATTAAATCATCTGTAGCTGGATGATTTTCAAATATTTCTAAATTTCTACAAGGCATCCAATAAGGACCAGTTCCGTCCTCTAAAATATTAATAGTGTCTTCATCTAATAAGTATTTGATTATTTGTGTTCCTTGAGTACCGTTGTTATCTAAGAATTCTACGGAAAATTGAGTTACTCTGGTTATATGATGTTCAATATTTTGATAGGAAGTATTATGCCAACCAACTTCTGTATCATTAGTTGTACCAGCATCAAATTCTACTATCTGTAGAGTGTTACCTATTCTTCTGCTTCCTATTTGTTCACCAAACGGTGGATTGGGAATACTTATATAATCTAATACAAAGTCGTTTGGAGGTTGATTTGGGTCGCCCCATGCTCCTACAGGCCAATCTACAACTTGACCTGCTTGATCAAAACTGCAGATATAAACTTGCTTTTTGGGATTACCATCTCTAATTTCTCTGCCGATCTCATCAAATATTTTTTGAGCTGCTGTATTTATATTTTTTTGTTGAGTTGTTTTGTTTCTAGCATTGACTACGCTAGATATTATACCAGTAGCCATTATCGCGACAGATACAAATATTAATGAACCGAGTAAGATCTCCATAAGTGTAAATGATTTGTGTTTTTTGTGCATAAGATATTTATTAAATTTCTGTTCCCAAATCAGTTAAGTAGTTATTTAGTGAATATACTCTTTCTTGACCAAATTCATTCCAGTGAATTACAGTTCGAAATCTTATAGGACGTTTACGGTCGTTAAATCTTTGACTTGGATCAGTACCTATTAAAATATCTATTCGGCTTACTTCGCCACATTCAAGATAATAATTAAAAGAAAACGGTGAACCTTCTTCAGTAATTTCTGGTGGATCATCTCTGTCTGTTTCTCTTAGAAGATAGCGATTATCAGCATCATCATATATTAATCTAAAAGCATTTCCGTTATTACAAAAATTGTTTGTTGGCGAAGGTCGAAAAAATTGGTTCCAACCCTCGGAAGTATTCAGATTAATTGCAGAATCGCGAATATTACGGAGAAGTTCCATTTGCTCTTGGGCAAATAAAGCTATTTGTAAGCGATGCTTGGTTTGGGAAGTATTTCTTACAGATGCATTATTTAAAAGAGTTACTCCCAGCACAACAGAAACAATGATTGCACATGCAACTAAAACTTCCATCAAACTATAAGATTTAAATTTTTTAACTACATTGATCATTGTCAGGGTTATCGTCTATTACTCCTTTACACACTTGGATTTTTTGACCGTAATTACTTATCCAAACAAAAATTCTTTCATTATTTGGTATTTCTGAGTGGAGATCTGAACTTGCAAAACGAACTGGTAATAAAGCATCTGAGAAAGTTAACACTGGACTACCAGGTGTTGGTCCTTGATTGCATCTAGCGAGAATTTGATTAGGATTGCCAACTTTAAAACCAATTGAAAAAAATCCGGTATCACAGGTTACCAGGTCATCATAATCTTCGTCTCCCTTAATAATATTTTTTAAACCTTCAAAAAAAGTAACACTATTAAATCTGATATAAATCTCATTATCATCTTCTAATTTATGTGTTTCGATATTTTGTCTTTGATCTCCTATATCATCGTTGTTTGTATCCATAAAAACATCTAAGTCGAGTGTATCAATCTTAATGTCGGTTTCACCCCCACTTTCGCCCTCCTTTGTAAAGCTAGTTAGATAATAAATAGGTCTAAAGTCCTGAGTTCTAGGGTTACTAGCATAAGATCGGCTTTTTTCCAGTAAATCAACGGTTTT
>JBDRDK010000005.1:0-20115 GCA_043820855.1 bacterium | reverse complement strand
GAGGAAGGAGAAGAAGGGATTGAACATCCTGCAGTTCAAGCTAGAAAAAGTGGGGAAAAAGTAGAAAAGGAAGAGGAAGAGATGAACCATTTACGAGATGAGATTAATAAAATAGGTGAGGAACAGGAAATGAGAATGAATCCAGAAGAACTTCGGGAGTTCTGTAAGAGAATAATAGCAGTTGATATTCCATTAAAAGAAGAAGACATCGCGTATTTAGAAACTTTAGGGTGGTCTCTATATGGAGAATGTGAAGGAGAAGAGAAAGAAATTTGGATATGGGGCAAAGTTACCCCTAGAGAAGAACAAAAATCACCCAGTCTTTTTCTTAATGATGAAGAAGTTGAGTATCCTGATTCAGATAGAATCTCTTATACTAAGCCACAAATAGATTTCTGAAATTGGGTAATTTTAAAATTTGCAACCAAAAAAGCCCCAGCGCAGGGGCTCTTATTTATATAATAATTGACAGTGGATTTTGGTTTTGTTCTATTAATTTCCCTTGACAAAAGACCATTTTTATGATATGCTGTTATGATTTACTAGAAGTTTTGAACCTTACAATTCCCAATCTGTATTTGGGTAAAATACATATCCCAATTTCAAGTCTCAAGGAGGTCGAAATGGATATTCTCAGTATTAGTTCAGTTATCTTATCGCCGCCATCAATCAGCTATTTGTTGCTTCTCGGTTTCTTAATATTTCTTTTATGGCTTCTTGTCGCGTATCCGAGCATAAAGAGCATAAAGAAGCCCCGAGTAACAACCAGGGCAATAAGGATAATGCTTTTTGCATTAATTTTCCTTGCTCCTTTTCGGTGGCATGCTTTTGGGGAGCAAGTTAAGGAAGCTCTCTGCCTCATGGGGACAGAGATCGAGAGTATTCTTCTCAAGGCTGATATTAGTTGTCCCTTTGAGAAGATTGTCCAAGTTGTGGATGAGGGAAGTACGGTTCGTGAGTTTACATTTACAACCGCTGACCTCATTCCAATATGTTCAGGCTGGCAATCCGGCACTTCCAACACGGCGTCCGGTAGGCACATTACTGTGTCTGTTGTACCTGCGGCGGATACCCCTCAAATTTATTTGGACGAGGGATTGATGTATGCGAAGGTAACAATTAACAAAACCTCCATGAAACCGCTCTCGGCAGTTTATCAAGAGCATCTTCAGGAGAAGTACGGTCATTACAGGGATTCGTGGATGAACTATGAACGAATTCATCCTGCCCCTTCAGTAGAATCAACACCCCCGACTTAGGTCGGGGTTTTTCTTTAATAATTGACATAAAAGTTTTGTTTTGCTACAATAATTTATGTCCAAATGTGGACATTTGTTTTTATATTAAAGACAATTTATAAAATCCAAAGCTCGAAGTTCAAATCTCAAATTAAGCCTAAAGCTCAAAATCCAAAATTTTTCAACTTTAATATTTAGTTATTTGGATTTCATTTGAATCTTTAGATTTTGGACTTTGGATTTGTTTCAATTTAATTACAGGTATTATGGCTAGAGAATATACATTAGAACGTACACGCAATATTGGAATTATTGCGCATATAGACGCTGGCCCGCCGTCGCCTTTACTGAAAAAGGGATTACGTCCTCTACTTTCAGTAGCAGGCTTTGGCGGACTGCGCTGTTTTGGGAGGTACTATGCCTAGAGAATTTTCATTAGATAAAACTAGAAACATAGGTATTATCGCCCACATAGACGCTGGAAAAACTACTGTTACTGAACGGATACTTTTCTATACAGGCAAAAAACATAAGATCGGTGAAGTGCATAAAGGTCAAGCAGAGATGGATTGGATGGAACAAGAAAAAGAACGTGGGATTACTATTACCTCTGCAGCTACTACTTGTTTTTGGGCTCCAGAAGGTAATGAAGCTGAAAAAGTTCGGATTAATATTATTGATACCCCTGGACATGTGGATTTTACTGCTGAAGTAGAGAGATCTCTTCGAGTTTTGGATGGTGGAGTAGTTGTGTTTGATGGAGTAGCTGGGGTTGAACCTCAATCCGAAACAGTATGGCGACAAGCTGAAAAATATAAAGTACCCAGAATCTGTTTTATTAATAAAATGGATCGTACGGGTGCTGATTTTTACAAGAGTTTTGATTCAATTCATTCCAAATTAGGTGTTAATAACGCTGTGACATTACAACTACCCATAGGGACAGAAAGTGATTTTAAAGGTATTGTTGATATTATAAACGAAAAAGCTTATATATTTGAAGATGATTTAGGTCAGAAAATTACCATAACTGATATACCAGATGATATGAAAGAAAAAGCTAAAGAATATCGCGATATCCTAATTGAAAAAGTAGTAGAAACTGATGATGTTTTGCTTGAAAAATATCTAGGCGGGAAGGTTCCCGATGCTGACACTTTGCGTAAAGCTTTACACAATGCATGTATATCAAATAAAATATATCCGGTTTTATGTGGCTCAGCTTTGAAAAATAAAGGCGTACAACGATTATTGGATGCCATAGCTTGGTATCTTCCTTCACCTTTGGAGGTACCAAACATTAAAGGTTTTGATCCAAAGAGCCCGGAAAAAGAGATAGAGAGAAAAACTTCAGATGATGAACCTTTTGCAGCTCTAGCTTTTAAGATTGCTACTGACCCATTTGTTGGAAGTCTGGTTTTCTTCCGAGTATATTCAGGGAAACTAGGATCTGGTTCATATATATTAAACGCCAATAACGGTAAAAAAGAACGAATCGGACGAATTTTAAGAATGCATGCTAATCATCGCGAAGATGTAAAAACTGTATATTCTGGAGAGATTGCAGCTGCTGTCGGGCTTAAAGATACTACAACTGGCAATACATTATGCGATCCAAATCATCCAGTTGTACTTGAATCCATTATATTTCCTGAGCCAGTAATTTCCATTGCTATTGAACCAGAAACTAAAGCAGATCAAGATAAATTATCAGAAGCTCTTAAGCGTTTAGCTGAAGAAGACCCAACTTTCAAGATTAAAGTTGATCAAGACACTAATCAAACTTTGATCTCTGGAATGGGGGAATTACATCTTGAGATTATAGTTGATCGAATGAAAAGAGAATTTGGAGTTCAAGCTAGCGTAGGTAAGCCCCAAGTGGCGTATAAAGAAACTATTCAACAAGAAGTACTAAAGGAAGAATCCAAATTTGTTCGTCAATCTGGTGGACGCGGTCAATACGGTCATGTGGTGATAAAACTTGAACCAAAAGAACGGGGCGGGGAATTTGAATTTGAAAACAAAATTACTGGTGGTACCATTCCAAAAGAATTTATACCAGCAATTCAAAAAGGTATAGAAGAAGCCATGCTGAGAGGTGTTATTGCTGGTTATCCAGTAGTTGATCTTAAGGTAACGTTATTTGATGGTAGTTTTCACGATGTTGATTCAAGTGAAATGGCTTTCAAAATCGCTGGATCCATGGCTTTACAGAGCGGTGTGAAAAAGGGTAAGCCAGTATTATTAGAGCCAATAATGAAATTAGAAGTAGTAACCCCTGAAGAGTTTTTGGGTGACGTAACTGGAGATTTAAATTCCCGAAGAGGACAGATTCAGGAAATCGGTGAAAGAACTAATATTAAAATAATCCAATCTGTAGTACCTTTAGCCAATATGTTTGGTTATGCAACGAACTTGCGTTCAATCAGTTCTGGCAGAGCATCATTTACTATGGAATTTGATCATTACGATCCAGTTCCACATAATATTGCAGAAGAAATTATCGGAAAATACGAAACTGCTCGAGCCGCAGGAGAGGGTAGAAAGTAAAACACCTGTTGACAGATAATAATATTTTTGTTAATATTATTTGCAGATTATCCAAAATTTTTATATAATAAGTTTTGGAGCGTATCTCACGATACGATAATTTTAGATTTATAAATAATAATTTCTATATATTTATAGAAAGGAGAAAAATGGCTGGAAAATTCGAAAGAAATAAACCGCATATAAATATCGGTACCATTGGTCATGTAGATCACGGTAAAACTACACTAACTTCTGCTATTACTACAATTTTAAGTAAAGAAGGTAAGGCCGAGGAATTAAAAGTAGATCAAATCGATGCTGCTCCTGAAGAAAAAGAACGAGGTATTACTATTGCTACTTATCACTGTGAGTATGAAACTGAAAAACGACATTATGCTCACGTTGATTGTCCAGGTCATGCTGACTATATTAAGAATATGATTACTGGAGCTGCTCAGATGGACGGTGCAATTTTAGTTGTATCAGCTACTGACGGTCCTATGCCCCAAACTAGAGAGCACATTTTGTTAGCTCGACAAGTTGGAGTTCCAGCAGTTATAGTGTTTATCAATAAAACCGATCAAGTGCAGGATAAAGAATTGATCGACTTAGTAGAAGAAGAGATTCGTGATCTTTTAAATAAATACGAATTTCCTGGAAAAGAAGTTCCAATTATTCGCGGATCAGCTCTCAAAGCTCTTGAAGGTAGCGAAGAAGATATCAAAGCAATCAAAGAACTTTTATCTAAAATGGACGAATATATTCCAGAACCTAAAAGAGATACTGAAAAAGACTTTCTTATGCCTATTGAAGATATTTTCTCTATCAAAGGCCGTGGCACTGTAGCTACTGGTAGGATTGAAAGAGGAAAAGTAAAAGTAAGTGAAGAGGTTGAAGTAATTGGCTTGAAACCTACTAAAAAAGTCGTTGTTACTGGTGTAGAGATGTTTAGAAAACAACTAGATGAAGGTCAAGCCGGTGATAACGTTGGAATATTACTTCGTGGACTAGAAAGAGATGATGTTGAAAGAGGACAAGTTTTGGCTAAACCTGGTTCCATTACTCCGCATACTGAATTTGATTCAGAAGTATATATTTTAAGTAAAGAAGAAGGTGGAAGACACACCCCGTTTTTTAAAGGTTATAAACCACAATTTTATATTCGAACTACTGACGTAACCGGAACAGTTGAATTACCTGAAAAAACTGAAATGGTAATGCCTGGAGACAAAATTAAATTTAAAGTAAAATTAATTTCTCCAGTTGCAATGGAAGAAGGAATGCGATTTGCTATTCGTGAAGGTGGTAAAACAGTAGGAGCTGGGGTGGTAACCAAGATAAATAAGTAATAGTTAAATAGGATATTATAATATCAATGCCCAAAAAAACCGCACCTAAACAAAAAATTCGAATCAGATTAAAAGCTTACGATTATCGAGTCATAGATAAATCAGCTCAAAAAATCGTTGAAAATGCTTCTAGAACCGGGGCGAAAGTCGCTGGTCCTATCCCGTTACCCATTGAAAAGAATAAATACACCGTACTTCGATCACCACACGTACATAAGGATAGTCGAGAACAGTTCGAAATGCGAACCCATAAGCGGTTAATTGATATTTTAGAACCTACACCTAAAACTATTGAAACATTGACCAACTTAGAGTTACCCGCAGGTGTAGACATTGAAATTAAGATGTAATATTTCAATTCGTCAAATTACTTACGGACAATAAGACCATATGAGGCCGGTTAAGAGGCCAAAAATCATACTTGATTATGGCTTCTGAACCGGTTCTTATTATTGACAAAAATTATGAATGGATTAATAGGTAAAAAACTTGGAATGACTACCTTTTTTACAGAAAAGAAAGCTGTTGCATCAACAGTTATTTCAGTGAATCCCAACACAATTTTACAAGTAAAAAATCCCGACAAAGACGGTTATTCAGCTGTTAAGCTTGGTTTTGGTAAAAACAAAAAATCTGAACAAAAAGGTGTTTATCAGAAGATTCAAGAATTACGATTAGAAGATGGTGAACAACAGAACTATAAAGTAGGTAATAACCTAGATTTGGATCAATTCAAAACAGGTCAAAAAATTACTGTATGTGGAATATCAAAAGGTAAGGGATTTACTGGAGTAATTAAAAGGCATAATTTTTCTCGTGGTCCGGAAACTCACGGTTCACATCACCATCGAGCCACTGGTTCTATAGGTCAATGTGCTTCTCCATCAAAAGTATTTAAAGGAAAAAAAATGCCGGGTAGAATGGGTCAATCTCAAGTAAGTGTTAAAAATTTAGAGATTACTAACATTGATAAAGATAATAATTTGATAAGTGTGAAAGGGGCAGTACCAGGAAGAAACGGCTCTTTTTTGTTTTTAACCTCGAGAGATAATGATGAAAATTGATATTTTAGACAAAAAAGCCAAGACCTTATCAGCAGTAGAGGTACCTACTCAATTTACATTAAAATCAAACCCAAAATTGATTACTCAGGCAGTACAGTACGAATTAGCAAAGACTATAGTTCCTGGTGGGCATGTAAAAAGTCGTGCAGAGGTACGCGGGGGAGGTAGGAAGCCATGGAGACAAAAAGGGACTGGAAGAGCTAGAGTTGGCTCCAATCGTTCTCCTTTATGGAGAAGTGGGGGTGTAACTTTTCGAGTGAAAACTAGTTTTCGAAAACAAATACCAGCAAAAATGCATATCAAGGCGATTTTTATTACTGTCAGTCAGAAATTAAAGGATAAGAAACTTATAATTTTAAAAGATTTAAAACTTCAAAAAATTCAGACAAAACTATTTGTTGAAATATTAAAAAATCTAAAAATTGAAGATAAAAAGATTTTGCTGGTTGTATCTGAAATAGATCAGAATCTATTAAAATCAGTACAAAACTTACCCAATATAAGCTTGGTATATCCTAGACAGTTAGAAGTAAGATATATAATAAGCTCCGACTATATTATTTTAGACAACCACTCTTTTGAGAATTTAAAAGAGTGGGGTAAAAGTATCAAGGATTAATAAATGAAGAAAATTGCTATTGGCAACAATATACTTTCTGAAAAATCCGTAGCCCAATCAGCTAACGGTAAGTATGTTATTGAGGTTGATTCAAATGCTAATAAACCAGAGATAAAAAAACAGATCCAGCAGTTATTTAAAGTAAAAGTAAAAGGCGTAAATAGTTTAAACTACCCAGCTTACAAAACCACTTTCAAACAAAAGGCTGGAAAAAGCAAAGCAGTTAAAAGAATGGTTGTTACTTTAGAAAAAGGGCAAAAAATTTCGGAATTTGAATTTGACACCAAGGAAGATAAAGACAGTAAAAAAAATCCTAAGAAGTAACCATGAATAAAGTTCAAAATAAGGTAAAAATTAGAAGATCAAAAAATAGCAAAAAAAATTCCTTTAGTTTTTTGTTGCGACCATTGAACGCTAAAGCCGGGAGAAGCGGGGGGAAGATTAGTGTACGAAGAAGATCCGGAGGAGCAAAAAAACAATATCGATTAATTGATTTTCAACGCAACAAACCAAATATTACTGGAAAAATCATTAGAATTGATTATGATCCAAACAGATCTGCAAATATTGCTTTAGTAAAGTATGTAGACGGTGATTGGTCATATATTATCGCGGCTTCTGATATGAAAATCGGCCAAGATATTATAGCTGGTGAACAAGTTCCAGTAACTGTAGGTAATCGAATGCCTTTAAAAAATATCCCACTCGGAACCGAAATATATAATATTGAGCTTGTTCCAGGTAAGGGAGGTCAAATTGCGCGAGCCGCTGGTAATTCTGCGATAATTCAAGCCAGAGACGATAAATATATTCACATTAAACTACCATCAACTGAAATTCGCAAAGTTTTTGAGGAGTGTTGGGCCAGTATTGGAAAAGTTTCAAACCCCGAACATAATACTCGCAAAAATTACAAAGCCGGACTTTTGAAATACATGGGTAAAAGGCCAAGAGTACGCGGTAAAGCTATGGCTCCAAATGCTCACCCGCATGGTGGAGGTGAAGGTGTTAATCCAATTGGTTTAGTACATCCAAAAACTCCTTGGGGAAAACCAACTATAGGCTATAAAACCCGCAAGAAAAAATTAAACGACAAAATGATAGTAAGAAGAAGGAGAAAATAATATGGCAAGATCACTGAAAAAACAACCGTTTGTTCATTTGTCGATACTCAAGAAAATGAAAAATATTCCATCAGGAAATAAAACCCCGATTCTTACTTGGTCCAGAGATTCAATTATTATTCCAGATATGGTAGATTATTTATTTGGCGTACATAACGGCAAGACCCATGTTAACGTTAAAGTATCCGAAGAAATGGTAGGACATAAATTGGGAGAATTTGCTGCCACCAGAAAATTTATAAAACACGGGGGTCGAATGGCTAAAGAAGGTAAAACCGGTGGAGTCATTTCGGGAGTTAATAAATAATAATTATGGAAATATTTGTTCAGCAAAAAAACATACCTATTTCCCCTAAAAAAGCTCGGCTTATTAATGCTCAAATAAAAGGTAAGAGTATTGAAGAGGCTCTAAGGATATTAAAGTTTTTACCGCAAAAAGCTGCATATTACTATTCAAAAATTTTAAAAAATGGAAGAGCAATTGTTGAAGATAAAAATCTAGAGCAAAAGAATATATATATAAAAGGGATAAGAATCGATAAAGCTCGTAGTTTGAAGAGAATTCGATATAAACCACGGGGTAGAGCTGACATGATTGCGAAATCCCGATCACACTTTGGAATAATTTTAGACGAAAAAATTACTGACAAACTCAAAGAATCAAAATCTACAGATAAAAAAGCTGTTGCGAAAATTAAGGAGAAAAAACATGGGTCAAAAAGTTAATCCCAAAAGTTATCGCTTGTCTCTAACTAAAGATTGGCAAGCAAAATGGTTTGCTACAAAAAACTACAAAAATTATCTAGCCGAAGATGATAAAATTCGTAATATTATTAAAAAGCAATTACCAAAAGCCACAGTAAGTAAAACAAATATTACTAGAAATAATCAGGATGTTGTAATTGATATTTATACTTCTAGACCTGGTATAGTGATCGGTAGAAGCGGGGAAGGCACTAATAAATTAAAAACTTTGATTGATAAAGTAACATCTAGGGGTAAGATTAAACTAAATATTTTTGAAGTAAAAAACCCAGAAACTAACGCTCAACTTATCGCCGAAGTCATAGCTTTACAGGTAGAGAAAAGAATTGCATTTAGGAGAGCTATTAAACAAGCGTTAGCCAAAGCTCGCGATAAGGGGGTAAAGGGTATTAAGGTGAAAATATCAGGTCGCCTAAATGGAGTTGAAATAGCCCGAAAAGAAACCTTTAGTTTTGGACCGATGCCCTTACAAACCCTAAAATCAAAAATCGATTACGCCAAAGTAGATGCTTTAACAACTTACGGAGTAATCGGAATAAAAGTCTGGATTTATGAAGGAATAAATAAAGCAAAAGCCACTAAAGATACTGAATAATAGTATATAAAACTATGTTAACACCGAGAAAAGTAAAACATCGTAAACATCATAGAGGCCAAATTAAGAATTTGGCTAGTAAAGCTTATAGTTTGGAATTTGGTAGTTACGGCTTGAAAGCTATGGAGAAAACCTGGTTAACTGCTAGACAGATAGAAGCTGCTAGGAGAGCTATGACTCGACATGTAAAAAGGGGCGGAAAGATTTGGATACGGGTATTTCCAGACAAACCAGTAACATCAACTCCCCCTGAAACTGGAATGGGTGGTGGAAAGGGAGCAGTTGATCATTACGTAGCCTCAGTAAGTCCCGGTAGAATAATCTTTGAAATGGATGGAATTGAACCAAGTATAGCCCGTGAAGCTATTGCGAGAGCAGCCAGAAAATTACCGATGAAAACCAGCTATGTTGTTAAAGAGCAGGAATAATTATGAAAACCCAAAAACAACAAATTAAAAAACTGCACACACTAGATTTAAAAGAATTATCAAATATGGTTTCTAAAAAAAGAACTGAAATTATTAATTTAAAAAGACAGATACGGTTTGGAAAAGTTAAAAACACTTCAAAAATTCAACAAAGCAAAAAAGATTTAGCTAGAATATTAACGATAATCTCAGAAAAAGCTGAACAGCAAGTTCAGCAAAGTCTAGAAAATAATCAAAAAAAAGATGATAAATAAAAATACACCCCAAAAACTACTAGAAGTATTAAATATTAAAGATAAAACATTAACTGTACAAGAAGTTCAGATAAAGAAACACGCAAAATACGAAAAAACATACAAGCGTCATAAAAAATTTCTAGTTCATACCGATAATCTAGATATTAAAGTAGGTGATACTGTTATAATTTTGGGAAGTAAACCAATAAGTGCAAAAAAAAGATGGCGTTTTTATAAGAAAGTTATTGAGAAAGGAAATAAATGATAAGCGTTGGAAGTAGGTTAAAATCTGCTGACAATTCCGGTGCATTAGAAGTAGAATGTATTAGAGTTTTGGGTGGTACAAGAAAGCGATATGCACGAGTTGGTGATCAGATCGTCGTTAGTGTAAAAAAAGCCTTGGCCAGCGGGGGTATAAAAAGGAAAAGCGTTGTTACGGCAGTAGTTGTTCGTCAAAAAGCTCCGATCAAGCGAAAAGACGGTACTTGTATCCGTTTTGATGAAAACGCTGTTGTACTAATTAACAAAGATAAATTACCGCTATCCACTAGAATATTTGGACCAATAGCCAGAGAGATAAAAACTAGCGGTTTTAATAAAATTGTATCATTAGCACCAGAGGTAATATGAAACTGAAAACTGGAGATGAAACTTTAATTATTTCAGGAAAACACCGTGGCAAATTAGGTAAGATTGAAAAAATCGATCGAGCAAATAATAAAGCGGTAATTGCCGGATTAAATTTAGCGAAAAAGTCAGTAAAACCATCAAAAAAAGCTCCCAAAGGTGGTCAAGTCGAGTTTCCTGCACCCATACATATCAGTAACCTAAAATATATGTGTCCAAACTGTAACAAACCAACAAAATTAACTTATAAAACTGATAGTAAAAATAAAAAAATCCGAATCTGTCGTTCATGTCAGACAGATCCGTCTACAGTAAAAAAAAGTACTGATAAAAATAACAAATAATTATGAATTCACCAGATTTTTATACAACCAAAGAATTTAAAGAAATACTAGGAAAGAGTTTTGATTCCAATCCTCTAGCCATTCCAAGAATTATAAAAGTAGTAGTAAATATCGGGGTTGGTAAGGCTACTGAAGACAAGGGATTAATAGAATTAGCAAAAAACGAACTTTATAAAATTACTGGTCAACTCCCCCAAGAAACCGTATCCAAAAAAGCCATTTCCGCGTTTAAGCTACGAAAGGGTATTCCAATAGGATGTAAAGTTACTTTACGTGGTAAAAATATGAATAGTTTTGTATTTAAATTAATCAATACTGTACTGCCCAGAATTAGAGACTTCAGGGGAATAAATATTAAAAATTTTGATCAACACGGAAATTTAAACATAGGTATTAGAGAGTACTTAATTTTTCCTGAAATAGATTATGATAAAGTAAAAAGAAATTTTGGAGTTGGGATAAATATATTTACAACTGCAAAAAACACTGAACAAGCTAAGTTATTATTAGAAAATTACGGTTTAATTTTCGAGAAGGGAGAATAAGTGGCTAGAAAAGCATTGATTGCAAAAGCTCAAAGAAAACCAAAATTTTCAACTAGAACAGTTAATCGTTGTAATATTTGTGGTAGAAAAAGAAGTTATATGCGAAAATTCGGTATATGTAGAATTTGTTTTCGGGAGAAAGCCAGTAGAGGTGAGCTACCTGGTATTACAAAATCAAGTTGGTAATATAATAAGACAATAAGATGATACATACAATAAATTTATTCACAAAAATAAAAAACGCTCAAGCAGTAAATAAGAAATCAATTACAGTTAGAAATACGAAAATGATTCAAAGAGTGTTGGGTATTTTACAAAAAAATAATTATATCCAAAAAGTCAGTAAAAAGGACAATATATTAATTGTTGAACTGCTGTATTTGGAGAAAAACAGGCCAGCTATTAGTAAAATTAATCCAATTTCAAAACCGAGCTTGCAGATCTATCGATCGTATACGGATTTTAAAGATTTTATCAGTTCAAAAGGTATGTTGATTGTTTCTACTTCAAAAGGATTAATGACTGACAAAGACGCAAAAAACCAGAGATTGGGTGGAAAAATAATATGCAAAGTAGAGTAAAATGGCAAGAATAGGAGATAAACCAATTAATATCAGCGAAGTAGAGGTTCAGTTTTCTGATCAGATTTTAAAAGTCAAAGGTCCGAAAGGCGAGCTTTCTACTAGGATTCCCAAGAGACTGGATTTAGACATTAACAATTCCGGAAAACTTATCAGTATAAAACCTAAATATAAAGATAAGTATACTTCGGGTCTGCACGGTACTATCAGATCACAAATTGCAAATATGGTTGATGGTGTAGTTCGTGGATTTGAGAAAAAATTACAGTTTAGTGGAGTTGGATTTCGGGTTGCAGTAACCGGCGATAAATTAGTTCTTAATCTCGGTTTTTCTCATCCAGTAGAGATCAAAACTCCCGAAGGTATCCAGTTTAAAGTTGAAAAAAATGTAATACAAATTTCCGGAATAGATAAACAATTAGTAGGTGAGATTACCTCACAAATCAGGAGAATTTATCCCCCCGAGCCATATAAAGGCAAGGGAATTGCTTATGAGGGCGAGGTTATTAAAAGAAAACCCGGAAAAGCAGCAGCTAAAGCTGAGGGCGGTGAGTAATGACAAAAAATAAATCTGTGATCATCCCAACAATTATAATTCATAAAAGTTTGAAATATATTCATGCTCAAGTAGTTAACCCTGAAGACGGGAAAGTTTTAGCTCAAATTTCAGATAGAAATTCATCAGAAAAGACAAAGACTCTAAGAGCCGGAAAAACAGGACAAAAATTAGCTGAAATTTTGAAAAAGCAAGGCATTAACAACTTAACATTTTCTAGAAATACTAATAAATACTGTGGAAGAATTCAGGTTTTGATTGAGTCAATAAGATCTGAAGGAGTTAAAATATGATGAAAAAACCAAATACGAACTATAGAAATTTTAAAAAAGACAGAGAAAAAGAATTTGAAGAACAACTTGTAGAAGTTGCCCGGGTTTCTCGTACTATGGCAGGGGGTAGAAGAATCAGTTTTCGCGCAACTATGGTTATCGGTGACAGAAAGGGACGAGTAGGCATTGGGATGGGTAAATCCAAAGAAGTTATGGAGGCCGCATCCAAAGCTGTTAAAAAAGCCAAAAAAAATCTAGTTGTTGTGCCTATAGTAAATAACACAATACCACATGAAATCAGAGTGGATTATAAGGGAGCAAAAGTTTTTCTTAAACCAGCTGTACCTGGAACTGGTATTATTGCCGGCGGTGTGATTCGTACAGTAGCTAATCTGGCCGGTATAGATAATATTTTAAGTAAAAGCTTGGGTTCATCTAATAAGATTAATAATTTGAAAGCAACTATCAAAGCTTTTCAAATTTTAGCCGACGACTATAGATTTTCCCAAAAACAACAAATAAAACCAGATAAGAAAGAAAACAATGAAAGAGTTGCAAAAACTGAAAACAAAAAATAATAAACGAGTAGGTAGGGGAATTGCTGCTGGTGGCGGTAAAACCGCTGGTAGAGGTACTAAGGGTCAGCGTTCCAGATCCGGTCATAAAAACGCAGCACCCGGTTTTGAAGGTGGACAAACCCCGCTTAAGATGCGACTTCCCAAGAAAAAAGGATTCCAACCCAGAAAAAACTTTATTATTGAAGTAACTCTGCAATTCTTAGATCAGCATTTCAAAGACAAAGAAAAGGTCACTACTAATAAAGTTCTAAAAATTAAATCAATTTCGAAAAAGAGGAACCCAATAATTAAAGTTTTAGGTACTGGAAAGAGTTCCAAAATATTTACATTTGATGATAATTTTATTTTTACTAAAAGTACTAAAAAACTTGGTTCAAAGCCAAGTACTAAGAAATAACACAAGTATTTAATGATAAAAGCTTTTAATACTTTAAGAAAAATCTGGCAAGCTAGTGATTTACGCAAAAAGATATTTTATACAATATTTATATTAGTAATCATACGAATACTTGCACATATTCCTATCCCAGGAGTAAATATTGAAAACTTACAATCATTTTTTGAAACAAACCAGGTTTTTGGATTTTTAGATATATTTTCTGGCGGGGCAATGAGTCGATTTTCATTAATTCTAATGGGGGTTGGGCCGTATATTACTGCATCAATCGTGATGCAACTATTAAAAATGATTGTTCCAGCACTTGAGGCGTTGGATAAAGAAGGGGAGTACGGTCAACGAAAAATTAATCAATATACCAGATATTTAACAGTTCCTTTAGCTTTAGTTGAGTCTTATGGATTGATTTTGCTTTTATCTAGAGGTGGTCAAGGTCAAGCTCCAATATTTGAAAATGTTTTTGCAGGCTGGGATTTAGTGGCTGCCCTAATTACTGTGACCGCAGGTACAGTACTATTGATGTGGTTAGGAGAACTTATCTCGGAAAATGGAATAGGCAACGGTATATCTTTAATAATTACTTTAGGTATTATCGGAGGCATTCCTACACTTTTCAGAAATGTACTTGGAGTAAGTTCAATTAGCGGGGGATTGGATTTTGCACAAATTTTGCAATTTGCCGGTTTTGCAGCTGTAGTTATACTGCTCATAGCATTTATTATTTTTGTTATAGAAGGTCAGAGGAACATCCCAGTGTCATACGCCAGTAAACTAAGGGGGCTTAGGAGTTATAGGCGTAGCGATACTTATCTTCCTTTGAAAGTAAATGCAGCTGGAATGATTCCAATTATATTTGCAGTATCTATAATGCTTTTTCCCTCAACAGTAGCTCGATTTTTGCAAAACGCAAAAAGTGAGTGGTTAAGTAGTGCTTCAACATGGGTGTTGAATTTATTTGAAAACACTTTATTTTACGGAATATTCTTTTTTATAATGGTTGTTGCTTTTACTTATTTCTATACTTTTATAGTTTTTCATCCAGAGAAAGTAGCTGAAAATCTGCAAAAACAAGGGGGTTTTATTCCCGGTATTCGTCCTGGTACAGAAACTATGAAATATCTGTATAAGGTAATGAGCAGAATAACTTTATTTGGAGCTTTGTTTTTGGGTTTGGTTGCAGTAGCTCCGTTTTTGATACCTGCTGTAATTCAAAATCCGAACTTAGTGATAAGTGGGTCTGGTATGTTGATTGTTGTTGGAGTTGTCTTAGATACTAATAGGCAGATAAAAGCTCACCTGATTAGTCGAAGTTATGAGGTTATTTAGGTTTATATGATAAGTATAAAGTCCGAAGAAGATATCGTGGTACTTTTTCAAGGTGGAAGATTGTTGAGTAGGATCGTAGATAGACTATCCAAAGTTATTGAGCCAGGTGTTAGTACCTTAGAATTAAATCAATTATTTGAAAATGAAGTAAAGAAGATAGGTGCCAAACCATCGTTTAAAAATTATCGTGGTTATCCCAGCGCACTGTGCGCATCAATAAATGAAGAAGTTGTTCACGGTATACCAAATAACAAAAAATTACAAAAAGGTCAAATCATCAGCATAGATGCTGGCATGATATACAAAGATTTATATACTGATATGGCGATAACTGTTGGAGTTGGAGATATTTCCAAAGAAGCACAGAGATTAATAGAAGTCACTCGCGCTGCGTTGTTTGCAGGTATCCAAGTGGCAAAAGCAGGCATGCGTTTAGGTGATATTTCATACACTATTCAAGAAGTCGCTCTAGATGCAAAATTGGGTGTGATTCGGGATTTAACAGGTCATGGTGTTGGATACGGGGTTCATGAGGAGCCAAATGTTCCAAATTATGGGGTTAGAAATACTGGGCCAGTGTTAAAGCCGGGGATGGTATTAGCTTTGGAGCCTATGTTTACCCTAGGTAGTTACAAAGTAAAAATCGCTGATGACGGTTGGACAGTATATACAGAGGATAGAAGTCTTTCAGCGCACTTTGAGCATACGATTGTAATAACTAAAAAATCCGCCGAGATTATTACTGTTGATAAGGATTGAATAGTGTGATAATATAAAAAAGTAAAATAATATGAAAAATAAGCGAGAAAATACACCTTCCAAGGATAAGATAGTTGTAACTGGTCAAGTTATTGAAACTTTACCAAATACAACTTTCAAGATAAAGCTTGATGAAGGTGAACATGAGATTCTTGGTTTTTTGTCAGGAAAGATGCGTAAATATTTTATTAAAGTAATCTTGGGTGATAAGGTTGAGATTGAGATGACTCCATACGATCTGACAAAAGGGAGAATTATCAAACGTTTGTGAGTATAGTAAAATAGCCTTGAATTTTTTACTAATTAAAGGTATAATTTCTAATTATGAAAGTACGTGCATCAGTAAAAAAAATTTGTAAACAATGTAAGATATTTAAGCGAAAAGGCAAAATTCGTGCTAGGTGTATAAACCCTAAACATAAACAAGTTCAAGGATAATAATTATGGCGAGAATAGCAGGTACACAAATCCCAGATAATAAACGTTTAGAAGTAGCACTTACTTATATTTTTGGTATAGGAAAACACATCGCCCAAAAAATCATAAGTCAATTAAAAATTGATCCAAATACACGCGTTAAAGATTTAACCAATACAGATATTGATAAAATTCGCAATGTAATCGAGAAAGATTATCGAATTGAAGGTGATCTCCGGGTTGCGATAAGTCAAAATATTCGCAGATTAAAAGATATTAATAGTTGGCGGGGTATGCGTCATTCTCGAAATTTGCCTGTAAGAGGCCAAAGAACCAAAACAAACGCCCGTACCAAGAGAGGTAAGAGAGTAACCGTAGGAAGCGGAAAAAAGAAATCAGCTGAAAAAACCTAATAAATAAACAGATAATATGAAAAAAAGTAGCCCAAAAAGAAATTTACGACAACGTAAGAAAATCAAAAGAACCACTGTAACTGCTGGTAAAGTTTATATTCAGTCGTCTTTTAATAATACAATTATTACAGTAACTGATAATATTGGTAATGTAATTTGTTGGGGCAGTTCTGGTACTCTTGGTTTTAAGGGGACTCGAAAAAACACCCCATATGCTGCTGGTGTTGTTAGTAGAAATATTATTGCAAAAAGCGAAGAAATGGGAGTTCGTGAAGTTGACGTATATATAAAAGGTGTAGGAAGTGGTCGTGATCAAGCAGTGCGAGCTTTCAACAGTTCAACGCTAGAAGTTAAGTCTTTACACGATATAACACCCATTTCCCACAACGGTTGCAGAGCTAAGAAATCAAGGAGAGTGTAAAATGGCAGTTAAGAAAAACGTGTGTAAATTCTGTCGTAGAGCTGGAGAAAAACTATTTCTAAAGGGCCAAAAATGCTTTTCTCAAAAATGCCCAATGACTCGTAGAACTTACGGGCCTGGCGCACATGGTTCAAAACGAAAAAGAGTTTCAGAATATAGTATGCAACTTCTTGAAAAACAAAAATTAGCAGCAACTTATGGTTTAAACAACAGACAGTTACACGCCTATTACTTGAAAGCCATAAAAGTTAGGGGAAAAACCACAGAATCACTAATTAGTTCACTTGAGAGAAGGTTGGACAATGTGGTATTTCGAATGGGTTTAGCCCAGTCTAGAAGACAAGCTCGAAAAATCATTGGAGATAGACATATTTTATTAAATTCCAAAAGAATTAACACCCCGTCTACAGAAGTAAAAGAAAAAGACGAAATAAGTATTTATGAAAAATCTCAAAAAAATAACTTATTTCTCGATAAACCAGATAAAGACTGGATAACCCCGGCATGGTTAAAGTGGGATAAAAAACAAAACAAAGGTGAAATCATTTGTTTTCCCAGTCCAGAAGACATAGACATAAAAATAGACACTACTAAAATCATTGAGTTTTATTCAAGATAAATAATAAGGAGTAATTATGGCAACAGAAAAAATTATCCTACCAGAAGTACAAGTTGTATCAACAAACAACAATCAAGTAGATTTTTCCATAGAACCCCTTTCACCAGGTTATGGAGTAACCTTGGGAAATTCACTGAGAAGAGTACTGCTTTCTTCGCTTGAGGGTTCTGCAGTTTACGCAGTTAAGATAGCTGGAACAACTCATGAATTCACAACTTTACCGGGCGTAAAAGAAGATTTTATAGCACTAATTTTGAACATCAAGTCTATTGACGTAACGCTAGAAAGTGATAGTGAAGCAGTAATAAAATTAAATGCCAAGGGTTTGGGTGTAGTAAAAGCCAAAGATTTGAAAGTGCCTGCAGGCTGCAAGATTACTAATCCCGAATTGGAGATTGCTCATTTGGATCGTAAGGGTAAATTAAATATGGAGATTCATGTAAATCGGGGTATGGGCTATGTCCCCGTTGAAAAAAGAGATGAAAAAAAATATCCACTTGAGATGATATTGGTTGACAGTACCTATACTCCAGTTGAAAAAGTAAATTTTCGAGTTGAAGATATGCGTGTGGGGCAAGCAACTGACTATAATCGACTTATTTTGGAAATCGCTACTAACGGTACTATTACTTCTCAAATAGCTCTAAAAAAAGCTTCAGCAATATTGAGTAGTCAATTTGACACCATAAGTTCACTTATGCAAGAAGAAAAACCCAAAGCTTCTAAAATAGCAAAAACTACTAAAACCAAAGTAGACAAAAAATCAGCAAAAAAGAAAACTGTTGCAAAAGCTACTAAATCAAAAACCAACAGATCAAAAACAAAGGCAAAGAAATAACTAATGGCAAAAGCCGTATTAAATAAAAAGTTAGGAAGAAAAAAGGGTGCAAGAAATATGCTGATTCGAAATCTTGTCACTTCTTTGATATTACACGAAAGAATAAAAACCACTGAGGCCAAAGCAAAGGTACTGAAATCAAAGGTAGAAAAGCTGATGAGTATAGCTAGAAGATTAAACAAACTAGTATCCAAACGATATTTGAACGGTTATCTACTAGATAAAAACGCTGCTAAAAAAGTATTTGAAGTATTAGTTCCAGAATTCAAAGATCGAAAAAGTGGATTAGTTCGGATATTACAATTAGGACCCAGAGCTGGTGATTCGGCAAAAATGGTTTTTATTGAACTGTTATTACCCAAGAAAGTTAAAGAAACTGATCCGAAACTTGAAAAATCAACAAAAGATAACAAAAAAACTACCAAAGATAAAGGCCAGAAGGTAAAATCCGGAGTAAAAACAACAGTAAAGCAAAAGACGTAAAATGAAACTTACTAAAATAAATACAAATCCAAAAACTGACAGAATGTGGTACGTGATAGATGCTGAAAAAGTTGTTTTAGGCAGATTAGCCACCAAAGTTGCCGAAATACTTCTTGGTAAGCACAGAGTTGATTACGATCCAACTCGTGATCGGGGAGATTTTGTAGTGATTACTAACATTTTAAAAGTTAAGTTTACCGGAAATAAACCAGAACAAAAAAAGTATTATAAATATTCTGGATATCAAGGTGGATTAAAAACTAAAAGCTTAAAAGAGCTATGGGAACAAAATCCAGCACAAGTAATTTTTAAAGCCGTGTCTGGTATGATTCCTAAAAATCGTTTATACAAAGCTCGAATAAAGAGATTGAAAATCTACTTAGACGATAAACACAAACATCAAGCTCAAAAATTACAGGAATTAAAGATCGAGAGATAATTATTATGCCAAAAAACATCAATAGATACTATTACGGACGTGGAAGAAGAAAAACTGCTACAGCTCGGGTACGGCTATTTATTATTAAGCAAAGTTTTGAGTCTGTAGTAAATGAAAAACCTTTAGAAAAATATTTTTCTGGAGAAGTTCAACAAAAAGCCATTTTTGCACCGATCAAAATGGTTGGCTTAAAGCAGTATACTCTATCCGTAAGAGTTCAAGGAGGGGGTAAAAACGCTCAAGCTGATGCCGTACAATTAGGTACTTCCCGAGCTTTAATTGTAATGGATGAAAAGTTGCGACCTACATTGAAAAAAGCCGGGTTCTTAACCCGCGATCCAAGAGAAAAAGAACGTAAAAAATATGGGTTAAAAAGAGCCAGAAAAGCACCGCAATGGTCAAAGAGATAGATATAAAGCTTGACAAATTTTGAAATATATATATAATTAGGACATATTTGCACATTTGATTTTATAAAAATAGAGGTCGCAAGATCTCTATTTTTTTGTGCTAAAAGAATAGAGCCACGAGATTCATAGTGGCTCTTTGT
>JBDRDK010000004.1:0-2345 GCA_043820855.1 bacterium | reverse complement strand
CATATAAAAGATTTATATTTATAATCATAATTATTATATCCGATAATCTTAAATTTTAAAATGAACAGGTTATAAATTGTTTAGGATATGGGAAATTGAGCGCCCCGCACCAGAATAAATTTGGTGCGGGGCTTACTGGAATTTTTATTGTAAAAATAAGTATGCATCGCGTCAAACGCGACTATCCTGATTTTTTACTGTGGTAAAAAATCTAGGAGTGTCGTACAATATAAGAACTAATAACCAATAACCAAATATATGAAACTAAAAGATTTAATTCAAGAATTTGTAAATTATTGTGAAATCGAAAAAGGTTGTTCTAAGAAAACTTTGGAAAATTATCAACATTATTTGAGTAGATTTGTAAATTTTGTTGGGGATATCGGAGCTTTTGCTATTAATCAAGATCTAGTCCGTAATTATCGACTGCACTTAAATAATCATAAAGACGAAAAAGGTCAGGAGCTAAAACGTTCAACTCAAGCATATCACTTGATTGCACTACGGGCATTTCTGAAATTTCTAGCTAAACGAGATATTTTATCTCTATCTCCGGAAAAAGTTGAGTTGCCAAAAAATCAAGATAGAGAGATCAATTTTCTCAACGCAGATGATCTTGACCGATTATTTTCTGCATGTGACAGTAGAAAAATTATTGGGCTTAGGGATCGAACTATTTTAGAGATCTTATTTTCAACGGGCCTCAGGGTATCTGAATTAGTTGGTTTGGTTCGTGATCAAGTAAATCTTGATACCGGAGAATTTGCTGTGAAAGGTAAGGGCGCGCGCGTACGGTTAGTATTTTTGTCCAAAAATGCAATCAAATGGGCGAAAAAGTATATTGAAAAAAGAACTGACAGTTCCAAATATTTTTTTGTAAGACATAATACTGGTAAAAGAGAAATAGATGTAAAACTAGAACCTTTGTCTGCAAGATCCGTACAAAGAATAGTAAATAAATACGCACGAACGGCCGGGGTAGTAAAAAAAGTAACTCCACATGTACTTAGACATTCATATGCAACCGATCTTTTAAGTGGTGGAGCTGATCTCAGGAGTGTGCAGGAAATGCTTGGACATTCTAGTGTTACCACTACTCAAATTTATACCCATGTTACCAATAAGCAACTTCAAGAAGTACATCGAGCTTTTCACGACAAACAAAGAAAAAAGAAATCATAGTAAAAAGAATAGTTGTCAAGACCTAATATATTGACATTTACAGAGTAAATATGTTATGATTACTTTACATTTTGGTTTTTTAACAATTAAATTTTTTCATAGTTTTTACCACACAACTCAAGGAGGTGAATTCAATTATTTCTTAGGTACGCAGGGAAAATAATTAGGTAGGAAGGAGAACCCCTAATTATCAATCTTGCAAGGAGAAACCTGTGAAAGAGGGACAAACGAAGGAAGAGCGAAGCACTGGAACGACTTTATCCATAGAAGAATTTCTTCGGGAACCCGAAAGATTCTTAAATGGAGAACCATATTTCCAGACAGTAGCTCCGGCAAACGGAAGTATTCCAGAAAATGCGCGAGGACCATTTAAAGGACCCAACGGCAACCCGAATTCTGTATGGGTAGTACCTAGGGCCGATGAGTTCCCAGCGCATATGACAGGCGTACATCACGCAAAGCAAAATTCAAGTTACGGATGTGTTACGCATCCGACTTGCTTGGAATGTATTGAACTTTCTCGTCAAATCCAAGATTTACCGAAGATTCCACACCGTGCGAAGATAGCTGAGATTAGGATTTTGGTTGAGGAAGCCTGTACAATTCGGGCTAGAGAAAGGGAGCTTTTGCAGAGCATGATGAGATGTATTGCAGAGGTAACCAGTGAAATTCACCCCACAAATGGATTTAGAGCTTTGCCAAATGAAATCGTTATGGGAGATAATCCCGGAACTGAATTTCATGCTGTTTTTAACAGTAAGGGTAAGGTTATCAAATCCATCAAGGTGTCTCGTCGTTGTTGTCATGGTTGTGGATCAATCAAGCCACAGGTAGCTATTTCCGCACTTATGACGCAACAACCGGATGTTGTAGTATCTTTGGAGAGAAGTTGTCAGAAGGTAGAATTGGATGATCATTTTGATCGATCCAGCTATCAGGCCGACTCCAGAGACAATCATTAGCAAGATAGATATCGCGATATTTATCGGAATTCACTGGGCAGCAAAATTTTGCTGCCCGTTTTTTATCCGCCCTTCGCAGAAGACCTCGGGCTTTGCCCGAGGATGAATGCGTCTTCTGCTACGGGGGATGTCACAATTCTTTTACTTTATATATGGGGCGGATAACCCTCCGAAGCTTTACGCGAAGGAGGGTCAAGATAG
>JBDRDK010000003.1:0-5008 GCA_043820855.1 bacterium | reverse complement strand
ATCTTTATTTATCTTGACCAAAAAGACAATAATCGTTATTATAATTGTGTTATGTCAAGAAAACTTTACCAAGCTTCAAAGAAGCGTAGTCGTCCTGTGGACGAAAACATCAAAGAATACAAACAAAAACTCTTGCGATTGCAAGCAGATTTTGATAATTTCCGCAAGCGATCTCAAGACGAAAAAGACCAGATTCGTCAGAATGCAAAAGCTGATTCTCTGCTAGAAATCGTACCAGTTTTAGATAATTTCGAAAGGTCACTTAAACACATCCCAAAGGAATTAGAAAGTTCTGATTGGGTTGTGGGTATCACTTATATTCATAAACAACTTACAGATATTTTGAGTTGCTCTGGACTGAAAAAGATCGACACAAAAAACACTAAATTTAATGCGGTTTTACATGAAGCTATAAGCTATGAAGCTAGCAAAAAACACTCCAAAGATCAAATTATCGACGAAGTAGAAAGCGGCTATAAATTTGGTGATCAAATTATCAAACCAGCTAAAGTTCGCGTAGCAAAATAGCATAAATACGAACTTGACAAAATGTAAAGAAAACTTTACACTTTCAATTGTACCCACCATTTCTGCTGACTCACTCTTCAAAAGCAGTTTTGGTGGGAAAAACTAATATTATAAGGAGAAACAATGAGTAAAATTATTGGAATTGACTTAGGTACCACTAATTCTGCAGTTGCAGTTATGGAAGGTGGTAAAGCTAAAATTATCCCGACTAGCGAAGGCGCAAACACCTGCCCCTCAGTTGTAGCAATAGACAAAAACAAATCTCGTCTTGCTGGCTCTCTAGCCAAAAGACAAGCTATAACTAATCCAGAAAATACAGTATTTTCTGTAAAGAGATTTATCGGAAGAGATTTTGATGATATAGAAACCCAAAAAGATGTAAAAAGTATGCCCTACGAGATTAGCAAGGATTCAAAAGGTGGTATAAAAGTAAAAATGGGTGACAAAGATTATACTCCACAAGAAATTTCAGCGATGATTTTGGAAAAATTAAAAAAAGATGCTGAAAGTTACTTGGGAAGTGAAGTCAAAGAAGCAGTTATTACAGTACCTGCATATTTCAACGACAACCAAAGAAAGGCCACAAAAGATGCTGGTAAAATCGCAGGTCTTGAAGTAAAAAGAATAATCAACGAACCTACTGCCTCAGCTCTAGCTTATGGACTGGACAAAGACAAAAAAGATGAAAAAATAGCAGTATATGATTTTGGTGGTGGAACTTTTGATATAACTATCCTTGAACTTGGAGACGGTGTATTTGAAGTAAAAGCTACAAATGGAGATACTCACCTGGGTGGTGATGACATTGATCAAGCAGTTATGGACTACTTAGTAAATGAGTTTAAAAACAGCGAAAGCATAGATCTCTCGAAAGACAAAACAGCTTTACAGAGACTAAGAGAAGCAGCTGAAAAAGCCAAAGTTGAACTATCTTCATCTCTAGAAACTGATATTAACTTACCGTTTATTACTGCTGACTCAGCTGGTCCAAAACATCTAAATATTAAATTAACTAGATCCAAACTCGAGAAATTAACCGAAGATCTAATTGAAAGAGCTATTGAGCCCTGTAAAAAAGCTCTGGAAGACGCTAAAATGTCTCCAAGTGATATTAATGAAGTAATCTTAGTGGGTGGACAGACCCGAATGCCAGTGATTCAGGCAAAAGTAAAGGAATTTTTTGGTAAAGAACCAAATCGTAGTATAAATCCAGATGAAGCAGTAGCACTCGGTGCTGCAATTCAAGGTGGGGTATTTACTGGCGAAGCTAAAGATATGGTACTTTTGGATGTAACACCTTTAAGTTTAGGTCTTGAAACTTTGGGTAGTGTGTTTACCAAACTAATTGATAGAAACACTACAATACCAACATCCAAATCTCAGGTTTTCTCAACAGCCGCTGACAATCAGCCATCAGTAGAAGTCCATATACTGCAAGGTGAGAGACCAATGGCAGCTGACAACAAAAGTTTGGGTAGATTTATGCTAGACGGCATCCCACCCGCACCAAGAGGTATCCCTCAAATTGAAGTTAGTTTTGATATTGATGCTAATGGAATTTTAAATGTCAAAGCTCGAGACAAAGCATCTGGCAAAGAACAACATATTACAATTACTGGTTCGTCTGGATTGTCTGATGAAGAAGTGGAAAGAATGAAAAAAGAAGCTGAAAGTCACAAGAGTGAAGATGAAAATAAGAAAAATTTAATTAACGCTCGCAACCAGGCAGATACTCTAATCCACACTTCCGAAAAAACCTTAAAAGATGCTAAAGCTAAAATTTCTGATAACAATAAAAAAGAAGTGGAAGAAAAGATTAAAAAGTTAAAAGAAGAACTAAAGAATGATGATTTAGAAAAAATCAAATCATCTACTGAAGAATTATCTACAAGTATCCAAAAAGTTGGCGCAGCTATGTATGAACAACAAGCAAAGACAGATGCTCAAAAAACTAGAGAAGATAAACCAGAAAACAAAGACGAAAAAGCTAAAGAACCAGTAGAAGCTGAATACAAAGAAAAACAAGATAAAGATAAAAAATAGATCTAACTAATCTAGGCGATTATGCCAGAAAAAGATTACTACCAAATATTGGGCGTTGACAAAAACGCATCAGATGACGAGATTAAAAAAGCTTACAGAAAATCAGCTTTGAAGTATCATCCAGATCGTGGAAAAGACGGGGATGAAAAAAAGTTTAAAGAGATCAATGGAGCTTATCAAGTTCTTTCAGATAAGCAAAAACGTTCTAGTTATGACCAATTCGGCGAAGCCGGTGTAGATTCCGGCTTTGCTAGTGGGAATGGCCCGGTTGGCGGATACGGTGGATATGAAAATATCAATGTGGACTTTGGAAATCTTGGTGATATTTTCGATACTTTTTTTGGTGGAGATGCTGGCTTTACTGGTCAAAAAAGGACTAGGAAAAAACGTGGAAGCGATATTGAACTGAGTTTGAAGATTAGCTTTGAGGACTCATATTTTGGCAGAACTGAATCTATCAGCTATAAAAGAATAGATGTTTGCCCAGCTTGTAATGGCAAAGGTTATGCCCAAGGTGCACGAGTTCAAAACTGTAAAACTTGTGAAGGAAGTGGTAAACAACAAGTGACTCACGATACTATAATGGGGCGCTTTACTCAAGTCACTACATGTAGAAGTTGTAAAGGCAAAGGTGAAACTTATGATCGACCCTGCACTAAATGCTACGGTGAAAGCTTAGCTAAAATCACTAAAAATCTCGACTTAGAGATACCAGCAGGTATTACTTCTAAATCAACCTTAAGAGTATCGAGTGGAGGAAACAAAGGTGCAGATAATGGTGATTTTGGTGATTTATTTATTGATGTTCAAGTTCAAAATCATAAACAATTTATTCGGGATGGAAATAATATTATTTTTGAAAGTACTATTCCCCTTACATCTGCTGTTCTTGGCACCACTATCGATATCCCAACTATGGAAAAAGAGGTGGAACTAAAAATTCCAGCAGGTACTCAAAGCGGACAAAAATTTAAACTACGCGCTAAAGGTTTTCAAAGTATGCATGGAAAAGATCGCGGAGATCAGATCGTGATTATCAATATTGAGATTCCCAAAAAACTATCACGGGAAGAAAAAGAACTATACTCCCAATTATCAGAAATAAAAAACACTAAATCTAACTCCACATTTGAACATATCAAGAGTGGTTTCGGACTTTGACAATTTAATTTAAATTCAGGATACTAAATAATACGAGAGGGGCAATTTTTATTGCCAAAATTATACATGCTTCCAACCTGGGATTTAGTCATAACAATCGTATTTTTAGTTATCTCTGGCTACAACTTTATACTCCAAAGGGACAAAGTAATAAAGCTAATTATCGCAGCTTATATTGGGCTAGCTTTAGCTTCGGTTTGGGGTGAAGCAGTGCAAAACTTTTTGGCTGGGGGCTCCCTATCCCAAGATTTATTAGAAGGCGAAACTACTTTATCTTCTACTAAAATAGGTATATTTATTATTTTTACACTTCTTTTAACTGTAAAATCCGAGTTTACTCAAGTCTCTGAATCCAAAGGTATAACCTCGTCTTTTATTCTTGGTTTGTATAGTGTTCTCTCTGCCCTACTTATCTTTGCTTCGATTTTTTCTTTTTTAGATGAAGATTCTATGAATTTCCTACTTTCAGAATCAAATCTGGCAAATTTCATCATTAAATATCAATTGTGGTTTTTCTTATTACCTGCAATATTTATGATACTCGGTGGATTTTTGACAAAAAAAGAACGAAAAAGACGCTGAGCACCCTGTGCTGAGCGATCCTGAGTTTATCGAAGGAGAGTCGAAGTACCTGTACTGAGCAAGTGAAATGAGTCAAAGGTATTGACTTCTTCTGTAAATTAATTTAAAATTAGGGTCTTTGTAATAAAGGAGATTATGACAAACACTAGGTCCAAAGACATATTTATTACTGGTGGTAAAAAACTCAAAGGCGAGATCGAAATTCATGGTGCAAAAAACTCTATAACCAAACTTTTGGTTGCATCAACTTTGACCAACGAGAAATGCACTTTTTATAATGTACCGGAAATCGATGATCTGGAAGTAACCATAGAACTATGTAAAAGTATTGGTTCAAAAATAAGTTGGATCAAGCAAAAAAATGTAATTGAGATTCAAACTCCAGAGATCAAAACCTCTAAGATTCCACAGGGATTCTCTGGCAAAAATCGTATTCCAATATTGCTTTTCGGACCACTGCTCGCTCGTACAAAAAAGGCTTCTATTCCTACATTGGGTGGTTGCAAAATAGGATCCAGACCTGTAGACATACATTTTGATGCACTAAAAAAACTAGGCGCAAACATTGATTGCGGCAACGGTACATATGACGCTAAGATCAAAGATAAATTAGTTGGAAATCTAATTGAACTTCGATATCCTAGTGTTGGTGCTACAGAAAACGCTATGCTCGCCGCAGTACTAGCACGAGGTA
>JBDRDK010000002.1:0-33666 GCA_043820855.1 bacterium | reverse complement strand
TATCATCGGCCCGAGCTCGACTCGGGCTTTTTTATTCTAAAATTTTGAGAACTGGAAGATCACCGTCTTTGGCAATGTATTCCAGAGCTGCGCCACCACCAGTGGATATGTGATCAAATTTTGTAGCAAGATCTAAATTCTGGATTAACCACTTAGCAGTATCTCCCCCAGCAGCTATTGAGTACTTACTTTTAATTATTTTATTTGCGATCTCTTCAGTACCAGAATTAAACCCATCTTCAGTAATTCCAGCATTACCGTTCCAAAAAACTGCATATTTTTTGAGATCTATATTATCATAACTTGCCGGATCAATATCAACGATTTTTCGATCTTCTGGAATTTTTGTATTGTTATTTTTTAAATCTACTTGGACTTGCTTTTTATTATCTAATATCACATATTCTGGCAAGATAATCTTTTTACTCTCATAATATTTTTTAATTTGCTCTAAGGAAATCTCTTTATTGCCTATTCCTTCTAAATTTATATAAGATGCACCGATAGAAATTCCCAAGGCCTTATAAGATGCATTTGTAACTGCTCCGATAATTAGAATTTTTTCAACTTTTGGTAACAAAGAATCAAGAATAGGAATTTTATCTCCTATTTTTTTACCGCCAAGAATTAAGTATTTTGGTGCGTTATTTCTTAAAAATTCATCTAATTTCTCAACTTCTTTATCAACCAATAAACCCGTGAATACTCTTTGCTTTCCAAAAGCTTGAATCAAACCTGTTGTGTAAGGTTTATCACGATGCACTAATCCAAAAGCATCATATATCAGATAATCAGAGTTGTTCGTTAATTTATCAGTAATTTTCAGTTTCTGCCAATTAAAAAATCGCAGATTTTCTAGTAAATATAGACCAGCTCCATCTCCGATATCATCATAACCCTCTTCCTCAGTACCAGAAATTAATTGGACTTCTTGGCCAATTAAACCTGATAATATCTTGGCATGTTCTTCTAAGCTATAATCTGGATCTATACCTTCTGGTCTACCGTAATGGCTTATTAGTACTAATTGTTTGGGCTTGAATTCTAATATTTTCTGAATACTTAAAAGTGATGACTGAATACGAAAACTAGACCTTGATGGTTTTTCATTTAAATCAAGAGCTAGAAGTATTTTTTTATTATAAATATCTTTTTTAGTAAACATAATTACAAAAAATTAAATCCTAATTTCTAATTAACCTAAATAAATCCCAAATCTAAAACCATTTAATATGTTCTCGACTTCACTTCGTTCCGCTCGAACAATAATAATATTTTACACTCTATATTTTTAATTCCAATAACCCAATCCCACCTAGGACAACACTAATAACTAACAACCAATCACTAATAACTAATATTACCATTTTGGCAAAATAGATTGAAGGTTGAATCGCCATTTAGATTTATAATCAGGTAGATCAGCTTTTTGATTATTTATCTTAAAATTATCATATAATCTAGTTAAAAAAATTTGATATTCAATATTTACTGTATTTGTTGAAATCTTTACAAAATCAGGTACTATATTTTTCTTAAGTTTAGCAATCTTTGCTACCTCATACAGATTCAAACCCTGTTCAAAAGCCAACAATCTTAAACTGGGTATAAATTTTTGCGAACTGTTTTTCTGCTCTGGCATATTTGTGGTCACATCCGAAGCTGGATAATATAGATATCCTGTGCCATTACCAGCTAAGGTCGTATTGTCAGTTTGTTTTCCAGCTTTCCAAGTTTGTGGGTCTTCCCATGGATCTGCCTCAGACCACCAAGTACTATTCCACATTAGATGATATGTATCTGAGTTTTTGTACGCCTCTAGTCCTGCAAACACTAAATCATTAAATGCACGATCTATACTATGACTAGGAGTAGGAATATCACTATATCCTTCAAAGCCCGCGTATCTGCCAGGTGTATAAAAACCGATCGCATCTTCTAAGTTTCGTGCTTTTTGCATAGCTTCGTAATCCTCATAGTATTTTTCACCGTGTGGTATCCATATATCAATTAGATCAACTAAGCTCGGCCAATCTTTTTTATCTGGGGTAACTTGTTCAGTTAATAATATTGATAAATTTGATATCTGATCTTTTAGTTTAGTATAAAGCTCTTTAATCCTCTTATAACTATCCTCAGTTTCTGGGTCAGAAATCGGATATATATAGGAATCTTCTAGCCAATCCTTATTTTCATAATGATCAGATATATGTTTTAAGTATGCAAAAAATTTCTCTCCTCCATATGTCTGAATATGAAAACTATCATCCCCTGGTATAAATATCGAATTTAATCCCGACTGTCTCCATTCACTTATATATTGATCGGATTGTTCAAAATCCAAATCTTTTTTATCTACCTCATTAATTCCAAGTGGTCGTTCAAGGTCAGTGCCAAAGATATTAAAACCATGCTCTAAACCATCTAAAACTAAATTGTTTAATAAAGATTTTTCATCTTCGACTGTATAATATTTTCGAATAGATGATTTATCCACACCTACTAAAGTGTGTAGTTCTCGTTTAATTGGGAATCTTTTGTCAAAAATATATAGCTTGATGTCTATTGATTTTTCTAAAATATCATCAAAATACGCATCAATAGTACCTTTGTAAATTCCACTTTTAATACTACGCATGGTATCTATTCTAATAACCAATGGCTGATTTTTGTTTTGTTTTAATTTAAAAGGTTCAGGATCAAATATTACAGGATCTGGATAATATCCTATACTATCAGCAGCTGGATCGCTTTTATAAGTAGTTTTGATAAAACCTTCGAGTCCGATCTGAATATCATCAGAGTCAATTTCAATATCCTCTGATTCATTCTGTAAACCCTCTATTTTTATTTCAACTTGTTCGATATCTTTATTAGATCGAAGCACGATCTGACCCAAAGCAGTCTGACCTCTCAAACTGTACAATGCTAACTCATTATCAAAATTAACAATATTAGTGTCTGGTCTGATTTTTGAAACTATCGATGTAGCTTTGAGATTATATGGTTCTAGATTTAATTTTGGCAGTTCCCAAAAATACGCATAAACAGCGATCAGGGCAATTACAAAAAAACCGACAATTACTACACCATAAATAAAAGTAAATCTTTTTGCTCGTGACATATTATATTATCTCTTCACATAGATCCATCAAACGATTTGAATATCCCCATTCATTATCATACCAAGCTATGACCTTTACTAAATTTTCACCAACCACTCGAGTATACTCTAAATCAATTATTGTTGATGCTGGGTTTTGAATAATGTCAGAAGACACG
This sequence comes from bacterium, assembly GCA_043820855.1. GTDB lineage: Bacteria > Patescibacteriota > UBA1384 > JBDRDK01 > JBDRDK01 > JBDRDK01. The sequence continues at coordinate 30,384 of JBDRDK010000002.1, read as the reverse complement.
ATTGGATCACTTGAAGTAACTAAAATTCCTTTATATTGATCTTGTTTTTCTGCGTCTAAAAAAGCTTGATTCACTTCATCTTGAGTAACTGATTTTTTAAGTACAGAAGTGATATCTGACAAAGACCCGAGTAATGCAGGTACTCGCACTGCGATACCGTCAAATTTTCCACTCAAGTTTGGTATTGTTTTACAGGTCGCCTTAGCTGCACCAGTTGTCGTGGGTACGATATTTTGGGCTGCTGCTCGCCCACGCCGGTAATCTTTTTTATGTGGACCATCTTGAATATTTTGATCAGCAGTATAACTATGAATTGTGCTCATAATAGCTTTTTCTACGCCAAAAGATTTATCGAGCACTGCCATAACTGGTGCTAATGAATTAGTTGTACATGACGCCATAGATATTATCTGATCATTTTTTTCGATTGATTCTTGATTCACACCAAGTACTACAGTTTTTACATCTTCGGATTTACTTGGAGCAGTAATAATAACTTTTTTTGCACCTGCTTCTATATGTTTCTCAGCGTCTTCGATTTTGGTAAATAAACCCGTGGATTCAATTACGATATCTACACCTAGTTCTTTCCACGGAAGTTTAGATGGATCTGGTTCAGCTAGTACTTTTATTTCATAATCATCTATATGAATTCTACCTTTAAAATCTCTTTCCTGCAGTTCTTCTCCGGATATGTTATTTTGTAACACCCCATAAGATGTATCATATTTCAAAAGATAAGCGAGATTATCTGCTGAAGTTAAATCATTAACAGCGATTATATCTTTTTGTTTGTCTCTTTCAAGAGCGATCCGTAAAAACTGACGCCCTATTCTACCAAAACCGTTAATAGCGATCTTCATCCCACTCCTTTGTGATCTCAGCCAGAGGCTTCAGCCAGAGGCCGATGGTCCTCTGGACTAGATCGTCCTTTGGACGGATTTTATTAACTAATACTTTCAAATATTTTTTTCATCTCAAGCGGATCCAAGCTTGCGCTACCGATCAAGTAACCTTGAATATCTGGTTGGCAATGAAGAAGTTCAATATTTTTTGAATTTACACTCCCACCGTAAATAATCCTGATTTTTTTGGCAATATCTTGATTATATATTCTTGAAATCTCTTCTCTGATTTTTTGAGCTATTCTTCCCGCATAATCACAAGTTACTTTATTGTCTGTGTGACTTACTGAGGTACTTATAGCCCAGATTGGTTCATAAGCAATAACTACATCACTTGCTTTTTCTTTTTCTACTAAAGAAAAAGCTTTACCAACTTCATAAATTATCCGTGAAATATCACCCCTATCGTGCTCTTCTTGAGTTTCTCCTATACAAACAATAGGTTTAATACCAAGATTGGTCACTAAATCGATTTTACGAGCTATAATATCGCTAGTTTCATATAGATACATTCGTCTTTCAGAATGACCTAGAATAATATATTGACAGTATTTTTGTAATACTTTTGGAGAAACTTCTCCGGTCAAAGCACCTTCTTCCTCCCATGAACAATTCTGCGCTCCAATTTCAACTGATGTGTTTGCTAAAGCTTCTCGAACTTCCGGAATAGCTAAATAACTTGGGCAAATCACTAAATCGTTTTTTTCTAAATATTTCTTAGTTTGTTTAATAATATCCAAGACAGTATTAACTGACTGACTAATATCCAGATTCATTTTCCAGTTTGCTACTACTAAGTTTTTCATAATATTTTTTATCCTGCTTGTCCCTCCGTAGCCCATTCAGCAGGCTCAAGGCGAAGGGGGAAGTAAAGTCGAATGGGTTAATATCTAAAATTTTCGTGAATAATTTCTTTTAATTTTTCTTTATCAATTGAGCCGCTTCGAGCAATCTCTTGATTATCTTTAAAAAATATATAAACATTCGCTTCAGCGATATTTAATCTGTGGGTAGTATATTGATTTTCATCCACATCGAGAAGTCCGAATCTAGCATCCCCCTGATATTCATTAGCTAATTCTTCTTCCACCCTATCAAAAGAGTGTGGATCACACTGTCTACCCTTACACAACTTTAATATAAACAAGCCGGGTGTCTCCAGTACCTCTGTATCGAAATTGGTATCGTTAATATATTGGAGTGTGTGATCCATAACTATTAATAATGTAACAAAAATCATGAAAATTAGCTAATGATTTTATGGGATTGTTTATTGATTAATTGGTAATTTTATTTACCAAATCATTGCCAACTATCTTCTTGAGTTCGGATATTTTGGCTTTTTTCAAATCCTCTACAGAACCAAAATGCTTTAGAAGTTTTATTTTTGTTTTTGGACCTAAGCCTTTAATATCATCTAATGCAGATTGTTTGACTGTTTTATCTCTCAGGTTTGTATGATATTTCTTGGCGAAGCGATGGGCTTCATCGCGAATATTTTGAAGTAGAAACTTACTTTGGGAGTTCTTGGGAAAATAAATTGGGTATTTTTGGTGTGGAATATAAAGAACATCGAATTTTTTAGCCAAAGCAGATATTGGAATTTCCAAACTTAAATCTCTTAGAACTTGTAAGCCAACACTAAGTTGTCCCCTGCCTCCATCTAACACAATCAGACCTGGAAATTTCCATTCAGAATGAGTAAATCTCCTACTTAAAAGTTCTTGCATCATATTATAATCATCCATGCTCTTACTTTTTATTTTAAACTTTCTATATGATTTTTTATCGGGTTTTCCATTTTCAAAAACTACCGTTGAACCTGTGGCAGATGTTCCTGAAATATTAGAGATATCATAAGCTTCAATGCGAAAATTATCTGATTTTATTCCAATAATTTCATATAGCTCTTTTACGGTTGATGCATCTTGAGAATATTTTTTTATTGATAAAGATGAGAATTTATGTAAATTATCGATCAATTCCATTCGATCTCTTATTTGAGCTGCTTTCTCATACTCCTTTTGTTTGGATAAATTCTGCATTTCTTTTTCTAACCACTGTCTAACTTTTGTTGTTTTTCCGGAAAAAAACCACTCCAACGCTTTAATATTTTTTTGATAATCTTTGGGTGCTATTTTTTGTGTGCATATTCCGGGACAAAGATCTAGATAATAACCAAAACATGCTCTCTTAGTATATTTTTTGTTAGTGCAGTAGGGAATTATTTTCCGAATAAATTTTAATACTTGTTTTAAATTTGTACTATTGGTAAACGGTCCAAAATATTTATTTTGCCTAAACTGTGGATCTCGAGTAATTTGGATTTGTGGAAAATCTAATACCTTATTCTCAGATCTTTTGATAATACCAATATAAGAATATGTTTTATCGTCTTTTTGTTTAATGTTATATTTTGGTAAGTGTTTTTTAATTTCAAGGGATTCTGAGATAATCGCTTCAATCTCTGAATTATGAACTTGATATTCTAATCTGTGAATTTCGTCAACTAAAATCTTAGTTTTTGGAGAATCTAGATTTTTTTGGAAATAAGATTTGATTCTAATTTTTAAGTTCTTTGCCTTACCAATATAAATTATTTTATTATCTGAATTATAAAAGAAATAAACCCCGGGGTTCTGGGGAATATTCTGTTTCTTACTGTTCTTTAAAACACTAATCAAACTTAACCTTATTCTTTCAAGCTGGATAATTTTTCAGCTAATTTATCTATTCTGATCATTTCCACTTCTTTGGTTTTGCGATCTTTAATCTCCACACTGGATTTCGCTAAAGTCCTCTTACTCACAGTAATACGATATGGGATACCTATCAAATCCGCATCAGCAAATTTTTGACCAGCAGAAATTGTTCTATCGTCAAATATTATTTCGAATTTTTGTGAATATTTTTCGTAGATCTCATTAGCAACATCAAAAGCTTTTTGATCTTCGCCTACATTCAATAAATAAAAATCAAAAGGGGATACACTTTTTGGCCAAATAACTCCATCACCATCTTTGTATAGTTCGGCTATAACGCCCATCTGCCTCTCTAGCCCTATGCCGTATGAACCCATATATATCGGCGACTCTTTACCTTTTTCGTCTATATAATTGATTTTTTGACTTTTACTGTATTTAGTACCCAACTGAAATGTATGACCTAGTTCTACGGCAGTAGTCATCTTCAACTTGGATCCGCAAATTGAACACGGATCTCCAGTCCTAGCTAAAGTTAAATCAGCCCACACGTCTACTCGAATATCTTGCATATTGACTCCACGCATATGATAATCACGCTTATTTGCCCCAGTCACAAAGCTATTACCAAATTTTAAGCTTTGATCAGATATTACTCGTATCTTTTTGGTTAATTTATACGGAGAAATAAAACCAGCAACTAATCCAGCTTTATCAACTTCTTCAGAAGTTGCGGGTCGAACTTCTTTTGCACCTAATAAGTTTTGCAATTTCAAGAGGTTTATCTCCAAATCCCCCCTAGTCATTACCAACAACATCTTTTTATCAGATATATAAACCATGGTTTTTATTACCTGCTTGGGATCAATTTGCAGAAACTCGGCAACCTCCAAAGCAGATTTCATATTTGGAGTATGAATCTGTTCAATTTCTGCTTTTTTCTTTTGTAAACTATCTGATACTCCCACTGAAATATCAGCAAAGTTCTGATTTGCAGCATAATCACATTTACTGCATTTCACAATTTTATCTTCGCCTATATCGCTTTCTACGATAAATTCATGTGATATATCTCCGCCCATTGCACCAGTATCTGCTTGGATTGTTAAAATAGACAAACCAAATCTCTTGAAAATTTTTTTATACGCTCTATATACTTTATCGTAACTTTTTTGCATACCTCCTTTGTCCTTATCAAAAGAATATGCATCTTGCATGATAAATTCACGAAGGCGAATCAAACCTGCCCTAGGTCGAGCTTCGTCACGAATTTTTGTTTGAATTTGGTTTAAAATAACTGATAAATCCTTATATGATTTTAAGCGATTTTTTAAAGTATCCAGTATCAACTCTTCTCCGGTCATAGATAGTACAAAATCTTCATGAGATCGATTTTTTACTTTCCAAAGCTCTTCTCCTGCTTCTTTCCATCTTCCGCTTTCCTTCCATACTCGAGCTGGCTGCAATACGGGCATAGCGATTTCTTCGACATCAATACTTGAAAGCTCTTCGCGTATAATTGATTTAATTTTTTGTATTATCCTAAAACCTAGAGGCAGGAGAGTATAAAAACCAGCAGCGTTTTGAACAATAAAACCACCCCTTTCCAAAAGTCTGGTTGTATCATTTTTCGAAATATGAGTTGATTTTTCAGTTGAAAAAAAGTTTTTAGAAATTTTCATAAATTATCCAAAAATTGACCTATAATAAGGAATTCTTAATATATCCCTATAAAAAATCAAAATAACCAATACTATTATTACGATAAAACCAATGGTATGAATAGTATTTTCAATTCTCGAATCTAGTGGCTTACGTCTTATTCCCTCAATAACATTAAATACAATTCTACCGCCATCAAGTGCAGGAATGGGCAACAGATTAATAATCCCCAGATTGATTGATATAAACCCAATAAACTGTAATATATATGAAAGTCCGAGCTTACTTACACCTCCAGCCATATAATATATTCCCACTGGTCCAGTTGCAAAATCAGCTACTTGTCCACTTATTATCAAATTTTTAATAAGTACATACAGTGACACGGCGATATATACTATTAATTTGGCGGTCTCTAGTATTCCTATCCATAAAGATTTAAAAAAGCCAAATCTGTATATTGAATTCTCTACTATATAGACACCCAAAATATCTTCGTTTTTGTCTGGAAAACTTGCTGATATAGTTTTCAAGTTTCCTTTTCGTTTAATAATAAGTTCAACTTCTTGATTTTTGTATTTTGCTAAATTAGCTTTAAAATCATCCATATCACGAAATGCACTTTTTTGGTCTCTAGATATAGTTTTCTCATTGTTCCCGGGTAGAATTCTTAAAATAGTATCCCCGGGCTTAAGCTTGATTTGTTCAGCTAGTGAATCTTTGTTTACTTCAACTACTACGATCTGATTTTCGGTGTTTACTCCAGAAACATTCGAATAATCCGTAACCATTCTTGGCAAACCAATATTGTAACCAATAGCTAGGATAATTGCTGCAAACACAAAATTTGCAAAAACACCAGCAACACCTATTAGGGATTTTTGCCACCAAGTTTTTGAACTGTATGAGTTTTCTTCTTTAGCGTGTTTGCCATCTTCACCATACAAACGAACAAAACCACCCAAAGGAATTAAATTCAGTGAGAATGTTGTTTTACCGACTTTTTTTGACCAGATCCGGGGTGGAAATCCACAGGCAAATTCTTCTACTTTTACTTTGAATAATCTGGCAACAGAAAAATGACCTAATTCATGCACTAGTATTAAAAAAGCAATGGTTAAAACAAATATTAATATTCCCATAATTATACTTGTTTAATTTCGTTTTGTTTTTTAGTCAATTCTTGTTTAATAATATCTTCAAATTTTTGAATTAAATCTTGTAATTCTTTTTGTGCAGTATACTTATCATCTTCTGAAATTTTACCTTGTTTTTGATCTGACTGTATATTATCCCAGACTTCCCTCCGAAGATTTCGTAATTTTACTTTATTTTCCTCAGCAATCTTTTCTATTAATTTACTTAAATCACCTCGACGTTCGGCAGTCATCGGTGGAACTGTTAAACGAATAACTTTACCGTCATTAACTACACTCAAACCTAGATCGGAGTCGGAGATCGCGGTTTCAATATCATTTATAGCCCCTGCATCCCAGGGTTGAATAGTAATTAAATTTGCCTCAGGTACAGAGATGGAAGCTATAGTTTTTAATAAAGCCTGATTGCCATAATATGATACCTTAATATCTTCCACAATTGCCGGATTTGCCCTACCTGTTCTAATTTTACTTAACTCTCTTTGAAAAAAATCAATCACTTCCTGCATTTTTACTTGAAGATTTTTGATTTGATCAAAAGCCATATTACTCTCCTAACTCATAACGTATAAATCGTTTAATTTTAATATTTTCACCTATTTTGACGATCTGATTTCTCAGATGTGCTCCAATAGTTAAATCCAGATCTTTTATGAATTCCGAAGTTAACAGTTGTTTTACATCTTTTGGATTAGTTGCAGCGATCTGCATAGCAATATCATGTACAAATAATTTAAATTCCGAATTTTTTGCTACAAAATCAGTTTCAGATGATACTTCAACCAACACCCCGATTTTATTATCGTTATGAATATATGCTTCGATAATACCCATATCGGATACTCTACTAGCTTTCTTTGCAGCGATTTTTTTACTTCTTTCCTTTAAAACTTCTTTGGCTTTGGAAAAATCACTTTTTGCTTCCTCTAAAGCCTGTCTGCATTCTAAAATAGGGATATCTGTTTCTTTGCGTAATTTAATTACATCTTTGGTATCAACCTTCATCTTTATTTTTCTCCTTTTGTGATTTACGAGATTTGTCTGTTTTTTTAGAAGTTTTTTTAGTTTTTGCCTGAACTTCCTTTATCTTATCAAAAAATACTCCTAAAATCAGTTCTAATGATCGAACAGCATCATCATTTGCAGGAATAGGACAAGTAATTTCATCTGGATTACTGTTACTATCAACTAAAGCAATTATTGGAATATCCAAATTTCGAGCTTCGTGTATTGCAACTTTCTCTCGATTAGTATCCACAACAAATAATGCATCAGGTAATTTTTCAAGATTTTTTATACCACCAAATTTCTTGATTAATTTTTTCAATTCTTCGGTTTTTTTGGTTTGTTCAAATTTGGTTAATTCTTTCCAGCCGCCTTGTTCTTGTTCTTTTTCTAATTTCTTGATTTTCTGTAAATTCTTCTTAATAGTTTCAAAATTTGTCAAAGTGCCACCGAGCCAACGATTATTAATATAGGGCAAATCGAAATTTTCAACTTGGGCAATTAAATCTTGAACTTGTTTTTTTGTACCTACGAATAATATTATCTTGTTGTCACTAATTAATTTTTCTATATAGTTTAAAGCAAGTTGCAAATATTCTTGAGTTTTGTCTAAATCTATTATTGATGTGTTATCCCGAATACTAAATATAAAAGGCTGCATCTTGGGATTCCAACGTTCTTTTTTATGTCCAAAGTGTACACCAGCTTTTAAAAGCTCTTCCAATGATGGAAGTTTATCTTTCATTTTGTTCCTTTCTCCCCCATAGTAGGGGTTACCTTCACCACTCTCAATTTTTACCAGTTATTTATAAAGGTCTGATAAAATCCAGTGGTGTGTGTGATACTTAATAGCTAACAGCACATAGCAAATAGCCTGTAGCTAATAACATATAATTTATTATTAATATAGAATAAATATACCACAAGACTTGTTTTTGTTCAAGAACCAATGTAAAATAAATTAATGCAATTAAGAAAATATTATGAAAAAATTGGAATCTAAAGAAAATACTCAAAAAGCAGAAGAAATTAAAAATTATCCTAATGCTAAGATTAAATGTGGCTGTGGTAATACCTTTACTGTCTCAAGTACCCAGCCTGAAATGGAGATCGAAATATGTTCAGCATGCCACCCGTATTATACTGGACAGAAAAAAGTTGTAGATATTGCTGGTAGGGTTGAAAGATTTAAAGAACGTTTTGAAAAATTTCAAAAACGAAGTCAAACAGCAAAAAAGAAATAAATATTTTACAATGATTAAACTATCCAAAAATTTTGGATAGTTTTATATTTAACTATCAGCTAAAATATAGATACTATGCAGGAACAAATTCAAAAACTAAAAAAAGAGTTAAAAACTATTGAATCCGATATTCAAAAATCTGACCCGTCACAATCTGGCAAATTATATCACCGTGCTTCGGAAATTCGAGAAATTTTAAACAATAATTGTGAGTTGGAAAGCGCACAAAAAAAACTCCAGGAAAACATCGAATTAAAAAATGATCCGGAACTTCAAGATTTAGCCAATCAAGAAATCGAAGTATTGAATGAGAGAATCAAAACTTTAAACCAAAAATTACAATCAGCTTTAATCCCAAAATCTCCAGATGATAAAAAAAATGTAATTCTGGAAATACGAGCAGGTACTGGCGGAAATGAAGCAGAGTTATTTGCATCTGATCTCCTACGTATGTATACAAAGTTTGCAGAAAAAAAATCTTGGAAGGTAGAAATAATGAATTCATCTAGATCCTCGATCGGGGGTATTAAAGAAATAAGTCTAAACATCTCCGGAAATAACGTTAATGAAAGTTTGAAATTTGAAAGTGGAGTACACAGGGTACAGCGAGTACCAAAAACTGAAAAATCCGGACGTCTCCATACGTCAGCAGCTACTGTTGCTGTATTACCCGAAGCGGAAGAAACAGAAATTCAAATAAAAACGGGTGATCTGAAAATAGACGTTTTTCATTCTTCAGGAGCTGGCGGACAAAGCGTTAATACGTCTGACTCTGCGGTGCGAATTACTCATATACCAACCAATACAGTTGTCAGCTGCCAAGACGAAAGATCCCAACTCAAAAATCGTGAAAAGGCTATGAAAATATTACGGGCAAAACTATATGAAGTAGAACAAGAAAAATCGGTAAAAGAGAGGGGGGAGGCACGAAAATCTCAAGTTGGTACAGGTGATAGAAGTGAAAAAATTCGTACTTATAATTTTCCACAAGACCGAATTACTGATCATCGAATACAAAAATCATGGAAAAACATTCAAATTATATTAGACGGAAATTTAAATCCAGTAATATCCAGCCTTCTTGATGTAGAACAGCTCCGCCAGTTGGCAGGATAAACTCTCGAGTGAAAATTAATCAAGCTTTACAATTTGGCATAAAAGAACTCCAAAATAGCCAAACTCCTAATCTAGATTCGGAGATACTTCTAAGTTGGATATTGAAAAAGGATAAGAGCTATTTATTTGCTAATCCTGATAAAAATCTCAATAAACCACAAGTAAATAGATATAAAAATTTAATTCAGAAGAGAAGAAACAAATATCCGATCGCTTATTTAATCGGAAAAAAAGAATTTTTTGGTTTAGATTTTTTTGTCAACCGGAACGTACTAATACCTAGACCTGAAACTGAAGAATTGGTCGAACAAACATTACAAGAGATCAATAAACTATATGCTATTTACCATAAGCCATTAGCTATACTAGATCTTGGTACTGGCTCTGGTTGTATAGCAATAGCTATTGCCAAAAACACTAAATTACCTATAAAAATATACGCGTCAGATATATGTAAAAAAGCCCTGGACTTAGCTAAAAAAAATGCCAAATATCATAGTATACAAATCAAATTTATTCAAAGCGATCTTTTGGAAAATATAAAAAAATCCCACTACGCTAAAGCTACGCGGGACCAAGAACCAGATATTATAGTAGCAAACTTACCGTATATAACGCCAAAAGTTTATTCTAATCTCGAACCAGAAATAACAGATTTTGAACCTAAAAAAGCACTACTTTCACAAACTCGAAACCATTTTTACAATCTACTCAAAGAAGAATTAAAAAAACGCAATTGGAATCCTATTTTGATTCTTGAATAATCAATTTTTTTGATATAATAAAAGTACGAGGAATAATGGGTGATAGAAAACCAAATCCATAAGGGTGCGTATTCTTTCTGCTAGCTATAATAAATTTTTGGTTTAAATAAAAAATCCGTAATTATACGGATTTTTTTACAATTTTATTTGCATTAGATCTTCTGCAAGTATAACTTCTCCATCAAATTTTTCTTTAACTTCCGAAACTAAATCATATTTTAATCCTTTGGGCATTAAGTGACTTAAGATCACTTTTTTGACCTTTTGTTTTTGACAAACTTCTCCGATTTCATACGTATTCCAATGAACTACATTAGTTTGGTTTTTTGAAATCGAACAATCCGCAATTAATAAATCTGCGTTTTTACAAGCTGTTTCTATCCCAGAACATTTAATAGTATCCCCAGAAAAAACTACTGACTTACCTACATTTTCAAATCTATAAATACAACTTTCTACATTTTCCATATGCTTAGTTTTGAATGTTTCAAATCTAAAATCAGAAAATTTTATTTTAGTAAAAGCATTTTTACAAATAGCAGTTTTAGGATCGTATTTATTGCCCAGACCAGAAATTCTATAAAGATTTTGAATAAATTTTTCAATATTTGATGGACCAATAATCTGAAGTTTTTTAGAATAATTTGGTTTAAATTTTTTAGCCAAATTTCTGTAGCGCATATGAATTGAAGTGAGATCGGTTGTGTGATCCGTATGAAAATGAGTAATAAAAATATAATCCAAATCTTCCAATTTAATTCCAAGTTTCAAAAGTTGGATTTGGACGCCAGATCCTGCATCAATCAAAATTTTTTTCTTACCAATTTCCAAAAGATAACCAGGCCCCCAATGCCCTAAATCTGAAATAAAAGAACCTGAACCTAAAATTGTAAGTTTCATCTTATTTGTATCTTAATTCACCGAGTACTATTTTAACTTTTTTAGAATCTTTGTCACGAATATAAGTGACTTCAATTTCATTACCGGGCATATACTGTTGTAATAATTGCACCAAACCTCTAGTTGCAGTAATATCCTCATCATTAATCGCAGTAATAATATCACCCTTCTCAAGACCAGCTTTGGCTGCTGGACTTGCAGGAATCACCGCAGAATCTCCACTACCAGCATATATTAACGCACCCCTTTCCGCAGATAAATCATTGGCTTTAGCTATTTCAGGAGTCAAAGGTACAAACCTAACACCTAAATAAGCTCGTACAATCTCTGAATATTTTTCATAACTTTTTAAAGCAGTTTTGGCAAAATTTATCGGTATAGCAAAACCTATACCTTGTGATTCAGAAAGAGAAGCTACTGCTGTATTTACACCAATAACTTGACCAGCTAAATTAATTAGTGGACCGCCACTATTTCCTGGATTAATCGCTGCATCGGTTTGCAATAGTCCGTCTAATCTTTCTGCTGATTGTCCCAAAGCATCAGTTGCCTGAATAGTTCTCTCTACTGCTGAAATAATTCCACTAGTTACTGTATTTTGAAATTCTCCGAGTGCGTTCCCGACCGCAACAACCCTTTGTCCGATCTGCAGATCATCAGAATCTCCAAACTCAATAACCGGTAAATTTTTAGCAGCAATTTTTATTATTGCCAAATCTATTATCGGATCTAAACTCTCAACTTTTGCTAAATAATTTTTTCCATCACTGGTAAATACATGATATTCGGCAGATGTGTCTTCTATAACATGTTTATTGGTCAATATCAAGCCGTCGCTAGTAATCACAAAGCCGGTTCCTCCACTTTTTTCTTGTGATATTTCTCCAAAGATCCCCTGTACATTTTTGATAGAAACAATGCTAACTACTGATGGTAACACCTTATCTACTACATCGATCAAATCGGAATCTTCACTTACCTGTATGGTTTTATTACCGTCACTTACTCCTGGTATGTTTAAATCTTGGTTTTCATTGGTATAAAACACCAATGAAACCAAACCTCCGATAAACCCAAACAGCATACAGAGTAAAAACATTCCTACTATATTGTTTTTTGGTTTTGAAAAATTCGGCGGTGTTTGAAATCTTGGTGGACCAAAGGGAGCGCTAGAATTGGGTGTTTTGATAATTGGCATATATTAATTTTAACACAATTATAAATTTTTGATTTGAGCTTCTAAGATTTGCATTACTTTTTGGGGGTTTACCTGACCTTTAGTTTTAGCCATTACCTGACCCATAAGAAATCCAATAGATTTTTTTTGACCAGCTTTATAATCTTTTGTAGCCTGAGAATTATTTTTTAAGATCTCGTTTACGATCTGGATTAATTCTTTATTATCTGAGATATTTTTTATTGACTTTTCTCGAATAATATATTCAGGGTGGTTTTTATTTGCAAACATTTCCGTAAGAACTGTATTTTCAATCTGGCTGTTATATTTTTCTAGCAAAGTTGAAGCAAAAAGCGTGTATTCTGGTGTTATTCCAAATTGTTCAATATCAACAAATTTATATTGTCTTTTGAATTCAGTATATTTTTGAATAATAAGGCGAGCGATTTTTTGAGGGTCACCACCTATTTCTATAACCCCCTTAAAATGCATAGTATCGTATTTACTATTCAACAATGCTTGAGCTGTGGAACAGTCTAGTTTATGTTTTTCAACCATTTCAATAAGTATTTCATTTGGCAGAACAATCATCTGTTTTTTTATTTCATTTATGTTTTCATCGGAAATTGTTATTTCAGGAATGTCTGGTTCTGGAAAATATCGATAATCCGGGGCTTCCTCTTTACTTCGTTGAGATATTGTATGATATTTAATCTCATCCCATCCACGAGTTTCTTGAATAATTTTTTTACCCCTATTTAGTAAGTCAGCTTGTCGTTTTTCTTCATATTCCAAAGCTTTTTGAACCGAACGAAACGAGTTTAAATTTTTGATCTCTACTTTTTGACCGAGTTTTTTAGAATTTTCTGGTGCTAGTGAAATATTCGCATCACAACGAAGATGACCTTTTTCCATATCTGCTCTAGACACTCCCAGATAACGAGACAGGAGCCGTAAATTCTCTAAAAATACTTTTGCTTCCGCTGGTGTATTTATTTCGGGCTCAGTTACGATTTCCATTAGGGGAGTACCGGTCCGATTAAAATCAACTAAACTATAATTTTTGCCCTTTGGATGAATTAATTTACCAGCATCTTCTTCAAGATGTAAACGATTAATCTCTACAGAATTTTTTTGTATTTTTTTATTTAATCCCAGTGTTACGATTTCCAACTTGCCTTTTTCTCCGATAGGTAAATCCAATTGACTTATCTGATAACCTTTTGGTAAATCGGGATAAAAATAGTTCTTTCGGTCAAATTTGGTTTTTTTATTAATCTTGCACCTCAAAGCTAAAGCAGTTTTTATACTCCACTCTATTGCCTGACTGTTGGGTACAGGTAGAGTTCCTGGCATACCAGTACATACTGGACAAGCAACACTATTTGGAGATTTTCCCAAAGCTTGGTTTGAACATCTGCAAAACATCTTAGATGCTGTATCTAGTTGTATGTGAATCTCCAAACCAATGGTTGTAACAAAGCTTTTTCTCATAATACTCTCAAATCTTTTAAAGCTTTTTCGTAAATTTTAATTGCTTTATTTATTTCATAACTTTGAATTTCATCATTTACATCATGCACAATCCGATTTCGTAGTTTATGTGCATACCAAATATCATTATATGCAGAAAACCTTGATTCAGCTGACCTTAATCGTTCTGCCATAGTGTCACCTGAAAATCGTTGATTCTTAAGAGTAAAATCTAGCAGTTTATCTGCTGATAAAATCGCTTTCTGCAAATTACTTGGTTTACCTAATTTAACTAATTCTAGTATTTCCAACCATTGACTGTGAATCTGTCTTCTGTCAACACTGTAAGAATCTGTGGTTTTGGTAATTTTTTGATTAAAGGGCAAAGAAAATAATCTGTACAAACCCCTACCAAAAGACGCCAACATAGATACTTCGGGGTTGGTGTTACTTTTTTTATATTGTCTATGAATTGGTTTACTTCTACCGTGATAATGAGACATATTGATTTAGTTATTAAGTTGTTGGTTATTAGTTATTTCAGCCAGAGGCTCAAACAATAGTAGTCCTCTGGACGAAGTTACTAGTGGCTGGTTACTAGTTATTGGGTAATTTCTAATGTCTAATAATTTAAAAAGATTTTATATATTGGTTATTTAATCATTGGGATTTATTTAGAATAATTAGGTTAATTAGAAATTAGTCATTTTTAATTTAAATAATTGGTATTTTATTGTGCCAATTATGTGATTGTTCATAATTATACCCAACATCAAAAAGCAGATCTTCATTAAATGAATTTGCCATCAACTGCATGCCTACCGGAAGATTATTCACATAACCACAAGGTACTGATATTGCAGGAATTCCAGCTAAATTTGCTGGCGCAGTATATAAATCCGCCATATACATCTGTAACGGATCTTTTGTCTTTGCTCCTAATTTAAAAGGTAAAGTGGGTGTAGTTGGAGTAAGTATTACATCTACTTTTTCAAAAGCTTTATCAAAATCTTCCTTAATTTTATATCGTACTTTTGCAGCTTGTTTATAGTATGCATCAAAATATCCAGACGATAATACAAACGTACCCAATATAATCCTTCTCTTAGCTTCTTCACCAAAACCCTGACCCCGTGAATTCATGTATACATCTTTTAAATCTTTACTTTTATTGTGGGTCGAATATCCATATTTAACACCATCAAAGCGAGCAAGGTTGGATGAAACTTCTGCAGTTTGCATTATGTAATATACGGCAACTGAATACTCTACTGCATGAGGTAAGGATATTTTTTCAATTTTATAACCACATTTTTGTAAATCATCTATCGCAACTTGCACTGTTTTTTTGACTTCTTTGTCTAAACCTTCTCCAAAAAATTCTTCTGGAACCCCAATTTTTTTTACTTTTGGTTTTTTAAGAATTGGCCAGTAATTCTTTGGCTCAGTATCTACTGATGTAGCTTCGTTTGGATCAAAACCCATGATATTTATAAAACCAAGTATAGCATCATTAATATTTGTAGCTATCGGACCGATCTGATCCATAGATGATGCCATAGCAACTAGTCCATATCTACTTACTAAACCATATGTGGGCTTTAACCCAACCACCCCACAAAAAGCTGCTGGCTGGCGAACAGAACCACCCGTATCACTACCAAAACCGATCTTGCACATTCTCAAAGCAACTGCTGCTGCAGTACCACCAGAACTACCTCCCGGAACCCGAGAATCATCCCACGGATTTTTTGTAGGGCCAAAAACTGAGTTTTCAGTTGATGCTCCATGTGCAAATTCATCTAAATTTACTTTTCCTAATAATATTCCGTTATTTTTATTGAGCTTATTATAAACCGTTGCATTATAAGTTGGTGTAAAATTTTCAAGTATTTTTGAAGCACAGGTTGTTTTTATACCCCGAGTAATAATATTATCCTTTAACACATACGGTGGTAGATAAACCTCAGTTGGATGATTATCAGTAAATTTAGCTTGTTTTCGAGCCAAATCGAAAGTTTTAGTTATAAACACATTATATTTGGAATCTAACTTTTCTATTCTCTGAATATATATATTAACTAGATCCAAATAACTCATTTTTAATTTATGCATTGCAACATCAGTTTCAAAACTATCTAGATTTAATAGATCTTGGTTTTTCATAAATCAAAATCCTGATTTTTAAAAACCGCTTTTACTTTTATCTGATCATCTTCTACCTCGGGAGCGTTTTTCAATAATTCACTCCTGTCATAATCTTGAACTTCATCTTTTTGAGCCCAAAAATTCAATGATGGAGCATATAACTCTTTTTTGGTTTTAACTTTTTTAATTTTCTCTACATAATCTAAGATATCTGAGATATGGAAACTGAATAATTTTTTTTGACTCGTAGATAGTTCTATTCTTGCTAGATTAGATAAATATTCTATTTGTTTTTTAGTGATTTTCATAACTATTTTATTGTATCATCTTTAGTAATTGTTTTTCAGAAATTATTTTAACTTTTAACTGTTTGGCTTTTTCATATTTTGAACCAGGGTTGTCTCCAGCAACCACATAATCAGAAAGGTTTGATACCGAAGCTGAAATTTGACCGCTATGTTTTCTAATAATATCTTTTGCTTCATCTCGACCTAAAGTGTTTAAAGTACCTGTTAATACGAAAGTTTTTCCTTTGAATGTTGTTTTTGATTTTGGCGGATTCTGAATATTTATACCGTATTTTACTAATTTCTGTATAAACTGTTGATTGCGTTTATCTTGAAAATACTGACTAATACTTTTTGCTAAAACTTTATCAACTCCTTCTAATTTTATTAAATTTACTGGTTTTGCTTTGGCAATAGCACTCAAAGTCCCAAATCGATTAGCCAGTATTATCGCGGTTTCTTCACCAACATGTCTGATCCCCAATGCAAAAATCAACCTATGTAACAAGATATTTTTGCTTTTCAGAATAGCCTGTATTAAATTTTCAGCTGATTTATCAGCAAATCTTTCTAGGGGCCTTAAGTCATCTTTGGATAATGTAAAGATATCAGCTGCATCACGAATCAAATCTTCTTTAATTAATTGCTCAAGTATTTTTGGCCCAAGCCCATCAATATCAAAAGCAATTTTGGAGACAAAATGACTAAGTTTGCGCATATTTTGAGCATAACAATCTCTATTAGAACAATATGCAGCTACCTTGCCTGGTCTTTTGAAAATATTAGATTTACAGATGGGACATGTTTTTGGCATACTAAATTTTCTCTCTTTACCTGTACGCATTTTGGGCAAAACTCGCACAATGTCCGGAATAATGTCTCCGGCTTTTTGCAAAATTACTGTATCCCCAATCTTCAAGTCAAGTCTTCGTATTTCATCTTGATTATGAAGAGTAGCTCTTTTGACAATTGAACCAGCCAGACTTACTGGTTCGAGATGAGCTACAGGGGTCAAGGCTCCAGTACGACCGATTTGTACTTGGATATCTATTGCTTTGGTCGTAACTTGCTCGGCTGGAAATTTATAAGCAGCTGCCCAACGTACATGTTTTGCGGTCCTACCTAATTGCTTTTGATATTTTAACGAATTTACTTTAATAACAATTCCATCATAATCGTATTTTGATTTTGATTTTAACTTTTCGGCATTATTATAAAACTTTTGTACACATTTTAAACCAACGCATTTTTGGAAATTTATATCAACCCGAAATCCTAAATTTTGTAATTTTTTTAACATCTGGCGTTGAGTGTCTACTCCAGGAATATTTCCATATATCGTATAAATGAAAGCGTTTAAACCTCTGTGTGCTGCAATTTTTGGATCCAACTGCCTAATAGTACCTGCTGCAGCATTTCTTGGATTTGCAAAAGATTCTTGATTGTTTTTTTGTTGAAATTTATTTAAGGACTGAAAACTTTTTTCAGGCATATACACTTCACCGCCTACTTCTAAGTTGATCTCCTGGGTAAGCTTTAAGGGAATACTTTTTATGGTTTTTACTGTGTGGGTTACGATCTCACCAACAAATCCGTCACCACGAGTTACTGCTTTATCAAATATTCCTTTTTTATAAATAAGCGATATACTCAAACCATCTATCTTATATTCACAAGTATATTCCAATTTATTACTTTGAGAGATATTTAAAAATTTTTTAGTTCTTTTATCAAAATCTTGGATTTCTTCAAAACTAAACATATCGTCAAAGGAGTATTTCGGTATAATGTGTTTATGCTTGGGAAACTTTCCAAGAGCTTTCCCACCGATTCTCTGAGTAGGTGAATCGGGTGTAATAAATTCAGGACATTTTTTTTCTAGCTTTTCTAATTCATCTTTCAAGCTATCACGGGCAGCATCACTCACGACCGGCTTATCTAATACATAATAAGCGTAATCAATTTCGGCTAATTGTTGTTTTAATTTATTAATCCGCTTTCTGACTTTTGTTTTACCCATTATTTTCCTATCATTTCTCTTAATTTTTCGATTCGGTCTTGTATTGGCGGATGGGTTGCAAAAAGACCACTAATTTTTTTAGCGGAAAATGGATTTGCAATAAACAAATGGGCAGTAGCTCTATTTGCTCTTTTCATAGGAGTTGAGTTGTTTTGAATTTTTTCAAGAGCACTAGCTAGTCCTTCAGGGTAACGAGTTAGTAATGCTCCTGAAGCATCAGCTAGATATTCTCGTTTTCGAGAAATAGCTAATTGGATAAGTTGAGCAATCAGTGGTGCTAATATAGCTAAAACAATACCAGCTATCATTAATATAACGCCCAGCTGTCCACCATCTTTGCCTCTACCACCCCTGCCCCACCATAGAGATCGTAAGAAAAAATTTGACGCCAAAGCTATAGCACCAACCAAAACTACAACAATAGTCATTACTCGAATATCGTAATTTTTTATATGAGACATTTCATGGGCAATCACACCTTGAAGTTCACTTTTATCCAGCTTTTCAAGTAAACCACTAGTTACAGCTATGGCAGAATGATCTGGGTCACGGCCAGTGGCAAAAGCATTCAAGCTTGGATCATTCATTATATATATTTTTGGTTTTGGTAAACCTGCTGTAATAGTTAGATTTTCAATAATCCTATATAGATCTAGAGCTTCTTGTCTTTTTACCTCTCGAGCTCCACTTACAGCCAAAGCGATCTTATCACTGTAAAAATAACTGATCCAAGCTTGAAAAATACTGATGAAAACCGCAAGATATAAAATCCAAGGACTTGCAAAGATCCAAGCAAAAACCCAACCAAGTCCAATAATAAAAATCAGAAATATAGTGATTAATAAGAAAGTTTTGCGAATATTCGCGTCAATTTGTTTGTACATTATGTATATATTATACCTGAAAAAGACTCTTCAAACAATAAAAAAGCCCTGCTAAACGCAGGGCTTTTTCTGTAATACTTTATATTAAAATTGAACTTTAACTGCTTTACGCTCTTCTTCTAGATCTAATTCAAACATGTCCTTTTTCTTAAAATTAAAGCTTCCTGCAATAATTTTTTCCGGAAATCTTTCTATCTTAATATTCAAATCACGAATATTGGAGTTATAAAACCTCCGAGCTGCTTCAATCTTATTCTCAGTATCAGTTAATTCATCTTGAAGTTTTGCAAAATTATCACTTGCTTTAAGATTTGGATAATTTTCAGCGACCGCAAACAAGGATTTTAATGCATCGGAAAGCATATTTTCTGCTTTTGATTGAGCTTCAACTCCACTGGCATTAATAGCTTCACCTCTAGCTTTAGTTACATTTTCAAATACGTTTTTTTCATGCTTAGCATAACCCTTCACTGTTTCAACTAGATTGGGAATCAGATTGTATCTACGCTTGAGCTGAACATCAATATCACTCCAGGCTTCTTCACTGCGAGTGCGCAAAGTAATCAAACCGTTGTATACGGAAATCGCCCAAATTATTATTACTGCTAAAATTCCTAATAATATCCATAACCACATGATTTTTCTCCTTATTATATTTACTTATCTATATTATACACTATCTGTACCCACTTTGTATAGATAACCAGTGCCGATTTTTTCATAATCTTCAGGATTACTTGGAACTTCCAAAAGACAAGTTAATTCATATGCTGTACCGTCAGTATTGGTTTTATATGCATAATACCAATCAGGATTATTGGGATCAACTGGAACTTTTTCAGATATTTCTATCAAAGCTTGATATATAATACCGTTTTTATCACTGGTTTTGGATATTTCAGTTGAAATAGGGTATTTGCCGTTTTCATCATTATATGATTCTAACGCTGTTTGAATGGTTCGCAGATCAGATTTTCTTTGAGTATCTCGAGCTTGGGCAGAATTGTTTAACTGATCATCTTTAAGGTCTACGGACAGTGAATCAAACATGTCTCTATAAAAAGAGTTTTGGCATAATTCCTGCATAAAACTTATATCACCTATTGCTGCATCACATATATTACTAACACATTCGCTATCATTTGGTATATCAATAGAGGGATCTTGATACTTAAAGGTAATACTAGAATCAAACTGAATTGATCCTATTGAACTTTCTTGAGTAGTAAAATCAAAATTAAACTTATAAACCAATTGATCAAACACTCCCAACCATACATCAAAACTTAAATCAAAATTATCTTGTTCATAACTGGGGTATGCATTTTCAGTGTCGCTTAGTTTTTCAGTAAATTCATATAAAGTTTTTACATCAGTCAAATATGAAAATGATAAGCTAAATTACCATCTATAGTTTCGATTCCGTGATTATCTACTTCTTTAAACAAATCTTGAAAGTCTTCGATCTTGATATCTTTAAGATCCTTTAACTGTTCTTGCAACACTTCTTGAAAGTTTTGATCTTTCGGCATAGAAGTTTCTGGAATAGTTAATTTGATCCAGGGGTTTTCATCAGCTGAAATAGAAGATACCTTAAGATATATGTTGTTATTCTCTAAATTAAATACTTGATCTAAAACTATTTTATCGTCGGAGTTCGCAAAAGGTTCCAAATATTGATTGTACATTTCTGCTGACGCATCACTGGGTAATTTTAATTTATATTGATTAGAAGTAGCTGTCTTTGAAAATTTACCTGAAATCTGAAACTCAAAATCTGTTGCTGTTTTACTGGTTGACTCCCCTAATATTTTTTCCGGCAATGGATTGGGAAATACTGTATTTGGGAAATTTAGCATCTTGTAAACCGTAGAAACTATGTTAGTGCTAGCACTTTCCTGAATCTTACTCCTTGGCGTATCAGTTTGTCCGGAATCCATACGGGTAATAAGTTCAATATCGCTTGAATACTCAAATTCTTGGATATCACTGGATTGGTTAGCTACTTGATATAACGCTTTATACGGATTACCGGATATACCACCAAAATATTCAGCTAGTCCAATATTTACCCAACCTTTATAGCTGGCAAAGGCCAAGCCACCCAAACCAACAAGTATTAATACAAAGAGTCCGATAATTATCCATAGCCAAATCCTCTTTTTTGGCGAAGTGGGTACTTCAGGCATACCTAAATTAGGGTCTGGATTTACTCCCTCAGAACCCATAGTTTGCTCAGATGCTGGTTTGGACCCAATATTGTTTACGGGATTTGATTGTGGGGTCGAAGTTTGATTTAAATTGGAATCAGTTGAATTAACAGTAGGTGGAGGATTTTCAAAATCTACTTCACCCTGAATATCGCTTTGTAGGTCACTTTGTAGATCTTGATCTATCTTAGAATTATTCGTATTTGGATCAAAGTTTTTTTCAAAATCTTGATTTCGATTCACATGCCCCTCCGCTACCCCGCAATACGGGGTAAGTCCCGCACTGAATTTATTCTGGTGCGTGGACGCTATCTAATTATTTAAGTCTCACCGCGAAACATACTACTGTACTTACACTACCTGTCCATCGTAGCTTTAGCGAAGTTGGATGTAATAGGTCGTACAGTAAATGTGTAGACGGGCGCTACCGTACCAGTTTTAACTTGATACGGGACGCATATTTTTTATTTCACATAAACGTTTAATACTAAAAATTGTTTATTAAATAAACTTCTCAAGTCAAGTATATCAAATTTTCCGACTTTTTGCAGCTTTAATAAAACCCAGATATAAAGGGTGTGGGTTCAACGGTCTAGATTTAAATTCCGGATGAAACTGGGTACCGATCATAAATGGATGATCTAAAATTTCAACAATTTCTACTAATTTATTATCTGGCGAAGTACCAGCAATCATTAATCCTTTTTTTTGCATAATTTTACGATATTCATTATTGAATTCATACCTGTGGCGGTGTCGTTCAGATATTTGTTTAGTTTTATAAATACTTGCTGATTTTGATACAGGATCCAATACGCACGGATAAGTGCCCAAACGCATACTTGCTCCAAAGTTTTTTTGACGTAAGTTTTGAATTTGTTCAGGCATAATATGAATCACTGGATGCGGTGTCTTACGATTAATTTCTGTAGAATTTGCATTTCTCATATTACACACATTTCTAGCAAACTCAACGCACATTAATTGCATTCCATAGCATAAGCCAAAATATGGAATTTTTTTTTCGCGAGCATATTTGGCTACTGCGACCTTACCCTCTATTCCCCGACTACCGAATCCGCCAGGAACAATAATACCCTGATACTGATTTAAACTGGACCAATCTGGTCGGTTTTTTTCAAAACCTTCAGCGTTAATCCAAGTTATATCTGGCTCCAATCCGATTTTCCAACACGCGTGTTTCACTGCTTCAATAACTGAAATATAGGAATCAGCTAAAACAAAATCTCCAGTGCCAAAATATTTCCCTACAATACCAATTTTTACTGTTGGTTTCTTTGGATTAGTTATTACTTTCACTAATCTTTTCCAATCTGATAGATTTTTCTTCCTTGAGCGTAACTTGAAAAAGCTTAAAAGTTTTTGAGATAGATTTTGTCTTTCAAAATTTAGCGGGACTTCATAAATTGATTTTGCATCCGGAGATGAAATTGTGTGCTCTTTTTTTACACTACAAAAAACTGCTAATTTTTCTTTCCTGATTTCATCTAACGGTTTTTCACCACGGCAAACAATAAAATCTGTATTTATACCAACTGAATGTAAACTTCGCGCAGCGTATTGGGTAGGTTTGGTTTTCATCTCTCCTAAATTCGAAGGAATGGGCAGGTAACTAACTAAAATAAAAGCAATATTTTCTGGTTGTAAATATTTCATCATTCTAGCTGCTTCTAAGAATAATATATTTTGGTATTCTCCTATAGTACCCCCGATTTCTACTATTAGAAAATCAGCTTGATTGACTTTTGCTGCCAATTTTAATCTACGAATTACTTCCTGAGGTATGTGAGGTACTACTTCCACACATTTACCTCCATAAGCTAAATTTCGCTCTTTTTCAATCACTGTCTGATAAACTCTTCCAGTCGTCATATAATTTATAGATAGGATGTCAGTATTTAAAAAACGTTCATAATTTCCTATATCTTGATCGGTCTCATCACCATCGTCTGTTACAAAAACTTCACCGTGTTCAGTGGGATTCATAGTTCCAGCATCTATATTTATATACGGGTCTATCTTCACGGAAGATACACGAAACCCTCTGCTTTGGAGTATTTTTCCTATCGAAGCCGCAGCTACACCCTTACCAACTCCACTCATTACTCCACCAACAATAAATATAAATTTTGTAGAAATCTTTTTCCTCATTTTTGTTCTTGAATAATTAATTTAAGAGTAGTATTTAACCCTTCACCAAAATCAATATCAATATCATACTCTCCAAGTTCTTTAATCGGAGTAGTCAAGTTAATAAAATCTGGATTAATATCGATCTTTTTTTGTTCTTTTAGGGTTTTAGCAATATCTTGTTCTCTGATTGCAGCAAACATCTGTTGCTTTTCACCTACAGGTACTTTCAGTTTTAATGAAATACCCGTCATTTCCTGCAATTTTTCCTTAGTTTTTTTAGCTTCTTCAGCTTTTCTTTTTTCAATTTCTTCTTGATTTTTCTGAATCTTGGATACTGCTTTGGAGGTAGCAAGTATAGCTAAATTTCTCGGAAATAAAAAGTTTTTTGCATAACCTTTTTTTACATTACAAATTTCTCCAGTGATACCAAGCTTTACCACGTCTTTTTTTAGAATTACTTTCATAAACCTCCCAAAATACTTAATGCTTTATTTTTTTGACTATCAATATTATTTTTAATATCACTTTCTGATAATTCTATCTTGATGTCAGGATCAATACCTTTTCCATTTATGTTCTTTTTTTCTGGTGTAAGCCATTTACCCGTACTTAAACGAAGTAAACTCTTGTCAGACAATTCGAGTATTTCCTGAATTAAACCTTTTCCAAAACTGGTCGTGCCTACTATCTTTACATCAGAGCGATTTTGTCTGATTGCAGCAGACACTATTTCTGACGCAGATGCCGAACCCTGATTCTGCAAGATCACAAGCTGTACATCTTTTAATTCACCGTTTTTATCGCTTTTGTAGGTTTTGAGTTGACCGTTTTTTTTCTGCTCGTACATAATAATTTTATTTTTTGCCACAAAATTCTCAGAAACTGCTATCGCACTATCCAGATATCCCCCAGGGTTATCTCGCAAATCAAGTATGATTTCGGAAATCTTCTGATCTTTAATTTTTTTGATAGTATCTTCAAGTAAACTTTCTGTTTTACTATCAAATTGCACTATTCGAATATACCCAACTTGATCTATTTGTTCGTATTGAATACTATCAATTTCAATTTTTTTTCGAGTAATTTCAAAATCTAGTAATTCATCGGTTTTTTCTCTAAAGATTTTAAGCTTTACTTTTGTACCAGCCTTACCTCTAATAGCACTGACAATCTCGTCAAGAGTTAGATCGCTAATACTTACACCATCTACCTCTACAATCTTATCTCCAGCAAGTATGCCTTTTTTTTCAGCTGGATAACCTTTGAGTGGGGCAACTATCACGATATCACCATCTTTTTTAGCAATCTCTATCCCTATACCTTCAAACTCACCCTCTATTTCCTGATAAAAATCTTGAATGTTTTCTGAACGAATTATTCCTGAATATGGATCTCCAAGACCAGAAACCATACCCTCCAAAGCTCCATAAATTAAATCGCTTTTTTGATAATCTTCGATATATTCTGTATTAATCTTTTGTCTAACTTCAGACAAAATACTAAAATCAGTACTGTTTGAAAAACCAAAGAAACCGCTTCCCGAATTTACAGAATAACCAAAAAAGTACCCTAAAAAGAAAATTACTAGGATACCTATTATAGTAAGTGTAGATTTTGAACTTTTAATATTACCAGATTTTATTTCTGGCTTTTCGTTTTTTTCAGTCAATTCACCTCCACTCCCGACGTCCCGCTAAGCAGGAGCTCGGGAAGCCCCGTACACTATACTTCTAGGAATAACAGGATGTAATCCGTTTTTCCAGAAAAGAGTGTTACTGGGGCGCGTTTATATCTATATCCCTATTATAAAATAAAAAAAGCTTTTTGAAAAATATCAGCTTTTTAAATTTATCAATGTACACATATTAACACTAAAAAATTTATTATTTAATAATTCGTTTCGCTCTCCCTAATACATGATCATAAGTCATAATTGTTAAATTGTGGTAACCTGAGTTTAGTATTCGATAATCCTCTTTTTGTTGATCATTCCAATCAGCTGATCTTCCAAATATTAATACACATCTTGGTTTTATTGTCTTTATATTACCTAAACGTTCAAAAAATTTTATATTATTAGCTTCCCTTTCGACTTCATAAATATATTTTGTAGCTTGGATGATTGCTTTTATAAGATCAACTGATGGGATATAATTATCGTGATCTTTTTTGTCAGCCCAAAAATTTAGGTCTTTTCTTGGACTCTTAATTTCGATAATATCTAGAAACCCATCGTAAGCCTGCATTAGATAATCAGTAATATTCTGAGTGTCTACTTTTCGCTCATCTATTATCTTTACAAACTCACTACCTAAAACCCATTCATTTTCTTTAAACCAATGCTGCCACTTACTCTCTGGTAGATCCATATCTAACATATCTTCAAAATTAGTAACTGAATCGACTCTTTTTTTATGTTGCAACCCGAATATCAAATCATCAGAAAAGATATTGTTTTTTGTAATTATATTTAATATTTTTTGTTTATTATAATTATTAAAAATATTCCTTAAATCATCAACTGTTTGGTTATTAAATTTTTTATCAATTGGAATATATTTTTTAATTCCTTCTTTAAAAGGAACATAATTATCACTAATAAAAGTGAGTAGTTCTTTAAATTCTTCGTTATCAAGAGTTAAGTCACTTTTAGGATCGATGTTTTCTAAAACAGTATTAGGTAAAAAACCTTCTTTCTTATATTTAGCAATTTTCAGACGTATATCTTCTTTATCTGTTTTGTGAGGAATTTTCCAAAATACAACACGCGTTATAGTCTTTGACTTTTCTTTTAATGTCGCAAAAAGATACTTTATCCCATATCTTGTTTCATTAATAATTTTCATAGTTAAATTTTACCATTTTTTCAGGTATAAAACAAAAGATTGAATTATTTTTGAAAAAATCTAAGAATAATTGACATATCAATAAATAATTGTCTTTGCAGTTTTAATTGTTTTAAATAATCCCAATATGGTTTTTGTTTTTTGATAGTTATTTTTTCCAGATATTGTTCCGTACAAAAAAAACCTTTTATCTGATCTTTGCATAATTTTTCAATATTTCGTAGTTTTTTATCCTCCCAAATTATTAACATATCCATCCAAATCACCACTAACCAACAAACAATAAACCAAACAAACGACATTATAAAAATTATATAGATTATTTTCAAAATATTTCCTTTCTTTAATTTGTATTAGTTATGTTAAATAAAAACCCAACTTTCGTTGGGTTTTCAAAACCTCTAATGTGTTTATTATACCACGGTTTTAAAGTTTATCAAATTTTAGTAAATATATCTTGGGGTTCCACGACTCCACGGATTAATAGTTCTTTTTCCATAACCCAACGGTGGTATCCAATTATATTCTGATACTATTATGCTATTAGTAGAATTAACTGCTTCAACTATAGCTACATGCCCCCACTGAGAAGCAAGAGGACCCGCTGGCCATGATACAATTGCCCCAATTTGTGGAGTAGAACTAACTGAATAACCCTGTCTGTATGCTAAAGCAGGCCAATTATAAGCGTGTCCACTCATACCAGACTGATTATACCAAGATTTATTCAATTTTTCATTCCAATACCAAGCTGCATAAGAAGTACAATGACGAAAACAAAAACCCCACGGGTCCCAATATTGGTTACATCCGGTATCAGTTGCATTAGCATATGGATAGCCACCAGTCCCGCCTTCGTAATCTCCCCCTTCTTTTCTACGTAAATCATAAATATCTTGAGATATTTTTGCAGCTTCTCCCCGAAGTTTATTCACATAACTTTGATAATTTGCCTGTTGACCTTGAGTTTCAGCTAAAAGATTATCTTTGGATTGCTGATCTAAGCGTAAATTGTTTTTTTCAGTTTCTTGTTTTTGAGCCAAGATAATTAAATCAGTTTGTTTTACTTCCATATCTTTTTTATTTTGAGCTAATTTATTTCGAATCTCAGTTATCTCGTCCATGGCCTCAATTACTTGATCCTCTATACTACTTAAATAAAAATTTCGATTTGTTACATCTGAAAAGTTTTCACTAGACAAAATAGTTTCTATCATGCTGGTATCTTTTTCTTTGTAAAGTACGCTTATACCAGCCCAGAGGATATTCTTTTGTTCATCAAGTTTGTTTTCCTGATCAGTGATCTGTACTTCTAAAGATGTGATCTCTTTTTCGGTAATTTCGATTTGGGTATAAGTCAAACTTAAGCTAGCTTGAGTTTCAGCAATCTGGGCATCAACTATAGTAATTTGGTTTTCCAAACTCTTGATTGATTCACCTGCTTGATCAATGACAGCTTGATTTCTTCTGATTTCTGCTTCTAGTTGATCTTGTTCACGAAGCAGATCGTCTAGTTCATCAGCAACAAGCATTACTGGCATAAACAAAATTATCCCAGCAATAAATACTAGAATAGTATTTTTAAATATTTTCAATGTTTTACTCATATTCATTTTCAACTCAATTCTAACAACTAAAAATTACATGTCAATAACTTTATACATTAAGATGTTTTTTCATAGCTAAAGCACCACTTATCGAAGTAATAAGTACTCCGACAAATAATTCAAGTAAAATAATTATCCATAGTTTACTGACAAAAAACGCTAAAAGAGATCCATCAAGGGCTACTATCTCTGATCCGAAATATTTACTAAAGCCGGGTGATGCAAAATAAAATAATATATATATTAAACCCGTTGAAAAAATTGTTCCCAGTATACCGTACAGCATACCCTCTATAATCAAAGGCCAGCGTATAAATGGAATACTGGCGCCAACTAGTTTCATAATTTCTATTTCTTCGCTTCTAGTAAATATAGTCAAGCGAATAGTGTTGTACACAATAAGTACTGCTATAAGTACAAATACAATGGAAAACAATATTCCACCCAATCGAATATAATCAGTCATCTTGGATAATCTTTCGATCTTGGTTTTGTTTCTATTTAAACTAGTGTCTTCTACCCAATCTTTGGTTTCACCTTTATCAAAAAACTCTGCTACTTCTTGCATATTGCTTGGCTCGTCTATAGTAATTTCAAAACTTCTAGGCAAACGATTCTCATCAGTAGCTATATCCTTTAATCGTTTGTCAATATCCAGAGAATGTAATTTTTCTAAAGCTTCATTTTTACTAATATAATCAACTTCCTCAACATGCTCTAAGTTTTCGGTTTCGATTTTTAGTATAGACAAGTCATCACTACTAACTTCATCAGTAAAATAAATAACTAGATCCATTTTTTGATTAATGGAATCCACGGTAACACCTATCACCAAATTCATAATAACAGATATGGTTACCGTAAGAAGCGCCAAACTCATAACCAAAGTAGCAGCAATAGACAAAAGACTATTTCGCCAAAAATTAATAAAACCCCATTTGAATATTCGTAAAGTTGTCAGATTCATACTACTTTATACTTTCCTCTAGCTTGATCAGATACCATCCGACCGTTTTTAAAAGTAACTACTCTTTTTCCCAAGCGATTTACTATCTCTTTGTTGTGAGTCGCCATCACAACAATAGTACCTAGTCGATTTATTTTCAAAAGTAATTCCATAATTTCCCAGGCATTCTGGGGATCTAAATTTCCAGTTGGCTCATCAGCGATTAGCAGTTTCGGATTATGTACTAGACCTCTAGCTATTGCTACTCTCTGTTTCTCACCTCCAGACAATTCCCCTGGTATATTTTTCG
This sequence comes from bacterium, assembly GCA_043820855.1. Lineage (GTDB taxonomy): Bacteria > Patescibacteriota > UBA1384 > JBDRDK01 > JBDRDK01 > JBDRDK01. The sequence goes on along the minus strand of JBDRDK010000002.1, from coordinate 867 downwards.
ATTTATGAGACAATCCTACTATTTTTAATATTTTTGGCACTCTTCGTCTTATTTCTGAATCTGGAACTCCAGCTACTTCCAAAGCAAAAGCTACATTCTCATATACACTTTTTTTAAGTAATAATTTAAAATCCTGAAATACCACACCTATCTTGCGTCTATAAAAAGGCACTTCGTGTGGTTTGAGTTTAGTAATATCATACCCACCGATAATTATCGCACCTCTATCTGGTTTTTCTTCGCATATCAAGAGCCGTACCAAGGTTGATTTACCAGCTCCGCTGGCTCCAACCAAACACACAAATTCTTCACGATTTATTCGTAAATTTATATCTGCTAGGGCTTGGATTCTACCCATATAGGTTTTATTTATGTTTAAAAATTCTATCATAATACTTAAATCCAAATTACAAAATCCAAAGATTCAAATGAAATCCAAATAACTAAATGTCAAAGTATTTATTAGATTTTGGATTTTGGGCTTGATTTGACATTTGAACTTTGGGCTTATTTTCATTATATCACTATTTACCACAGCATTTTTTATATTTCTTACCACTTCCACATGTACATGGATCGTTGCGACCAACCTTGTTTGATGTAGTTGTTGTTCTTCCCGAAGTTTCTGCCTGCATCATTCTTGCAGTTTGTTCCCCTGCTTTAAAATTGTTTTGTTGTTTAGTGGCATTTGAATTTGATTGAGTTTGTTTGTCAATGTTTTGCGTTTGATTATTTCTAATATTTGAATTATTAATTCGAACTTCTACTTTTAGTATTAGATGTAACACCTGCTCTCTTATGGCATCCAGAAGCTGTCTAAACATTCGAAAAGCTTCTGCTCGATATTCTACTAAAGGGTCTTTCTGG
>JBDRDK010000001.1:0-58832 GCA_043820855.1 bacterium | reverse complement strand
GTTGAATTAAAAGGAATAAAAGCGATCAATCCCCTAACAGCTGGAGAGATGCCAATTTGGGTTTCAGATTACGTGTTATCTTCTTATGGCACTGGCGCAATTATGTGCGTACCTGCGCACGATGAACGGGATTACTTGTTTGCAAAAAAGTACGGATTGTCTATCAAACCAGTAATTATGCCTTGTAGGATTGACGTAAAAAATCCACCAATTAAAAACAAAAAAACTATAGAAAGAAAAACTATCCAAGCCATAGTACGTAATCCAAAAACTGGAAAATTTCTTTGTTTAAATTGGAAAAAGCAGCCCTGGACTACTTTCATAGTCGGCGGGGTTAATAAAAATGAAAATATTATTACAGCGGCAAAAAGAGAAGTACTCGAAGAAACTGGTTATAAAAACTTGAAGCTTATCCGAAAACTCGGAATTGAAGTTCAAGCCGAATATTATGCCGCCCATAAAAATGAAAATAGAAAAGCTTATGCAACTGCGATTTTATTTGAATTAATAAATGAAGAACAAGATAATATTTCTAAAGAAGAAAAAGAGAAACATAAAGTTACTTGGTTAGATCTCGAAAATATAAATCCAAATAATTTTAATTGTTCTGAACTTGATCTTTGGTTATTTTGGATTAATAGCGGATATGATTATTATGTTGGAAATGGGATTATTATTAATTCGGGAAAATTAAATGGTTTAGAGTGGCCTCGTGATGCCAAAAAAATTATTAGCCAAATTCCAAATTCCAAACTACAAACTCAGTATAAATTGCGGGATTGGTTAATCTCAAGGCAAAGATATTGGGGTGCGCCAATACCCATCATTTACTGTCGTAAATGTTGGGAAATCAAAAATCAAAAATCAAAAATCAAAATTAATGAAGTTGTTATTGATGGGAAAGAATATACGACTATTCCAGTGCCGGAAAAAGATCTGCCAGTTGAATTACCTGATGATGTAGACTTTCTACCTACTGGTGAGTCCCCTCTTGCAAAATCTAAAAGTTTTTACAGTGTGAAATGTCCAAAATGTGGCGGTAATGCAAAGCGAGAAAACGATACTATGGATACTTTTGTTGATTCTTCCTGGTATTTTTTAAGATATACTGATCCACAAAATACCAAACAACCGTTTAGCAAAGACAAGATAAAGAAATGGCTGCCTGTAGACCTTTATATTGGTGGTGCTGAGCACGCAGTAATGCATTTACTTTATTCTAGGTTTATGATTAAAGCTTTGAAAGATATGGGATACATAGAGTTTGATGAACCATTTTTGAAATTGCGTAATCAGGGTTTGGTTTTAGCTCAAGATGGACGTAAGATGTCGAAATCTCTTGGTAATGTAATAAATCCAGATAAAATTATTGTAAAGTATGGAGCTGATACTCTTCGAATGTACGAAATGTTTATAGGTCCACTGGAAGATGCTGCACCTTGGGATACTAAGGGTATTATTGGAATAAAAAGATTTTTGGATCGAGTTTGGCAAATTGATCAAAAAATCACCAACAAACTTAAGTCTCGAGTTGATTTGGATAAAACAATTCAAAAAGTAACAAATGACATAGAAAATTTGCGATTCAATACAGCAATAAGTTCAATGATGGAATATGTGAACCAAATATATAAAATTGGGATTGATCGAGATAGTTTAAAAGATTTTCTTATAATTCTTTTCCCTTTTGCTCCGCATTTATCTTCCGAACTTTGGGATGAATTAGATTTTGGTGGTCATGTATATGAACAAAAATGGCCCGAAATCGGTAAAATTCAAAAAGAAAAAGAGGGTCTAGTAGTAATTCAGGTGAATGGTAAAATAAGAGGAAAAATTATTGTGCCAACTACCTATACAGAAAAAGAAGTACTTGAGCTTGCACAAAAAGAAAAAAACGTAACAAAATATTTAAAAAACAAAAAGATCAAAAAGCACATATATATCCCTTCCAAGATTTTAAATATCGTGATATAATCATTTCGAATAAATGAAAAAGCACATTCCCTATTTTATATTTAAAGTCAGTGATATATTAACTGATCCAAATCCTGAGATTATTAATATAAGCCAGAAAATTCCAGTGTGGGATATTTCTGAAATGACTGATTTTAAAATAAATTCTTTTGTTCAAGTAGACGGTAGTTTCCAAAGGATCGAACGAGGAGAGATTTTAGGGATATTTCAAGTCAAATATCGGATTAAGGGCAGGTGCTTTGGTTGTTTGACAGATGTTTCAAAAAATATCAGTTTTGACACTGAGGTAATTTTTTCAATTTATGACAATGCAGATGACGAGGAATTGAAAATATCCAAATACGGTGAAATTAACATTCAAGATTTTTTAGAACAAGAAATAATTACTCACCTACCCCAAGATTTTAAGTGTAAGTCAAATTGTAAGGGGCTATGCAAGATATGCGGAAATAACAATAATATAAAAAAATGTAAATGCCCAAGATAGCTTATAGCGCATAGCAAATGGCATATTAAGAATACTAAAGAAGAAAGGATAAATAAATATGGCTGAACCAAAACAAAAAATAGCTCGTAGTACATCAAAAACCCGAAGAGGTAGAAAGAAATCTAAAAGCCAGATATTAATAAAGTGTAAGCATTGCAATGAAAAGATTTTACCTCACCGAGTCTGTCCTGAATGCGGTTATTATAAAGACAAAGATGTAGTATCGGTAAAATAATTATTATGGCAAATCGACACTTTTCTAGAATACAAGCAATACAAGCGTTATATGAATGGGATTTTCGTAAAAATCAAAATCCAAAAGAAATCTTACGAAGAAATATTATAGAATCTGAGGCTAGAGATGTAGATATGGATTTCGTGCAAGACATCTTAAAAGGTGTTACTGTGAAAATTTCTGAAATAGATAAAGTTATTACTGATTCAGCTCCAGAATGGCCACTTGAACAGATCGCGATTATTGATAAAACCATATTACGCTTAGCAATTCATGAACTTCTATATAGCGACGAAGTTCCCCCAAAAGTAGCGATCGATGAAGCAGTAGAGCTGGCAAAAAGTTTTGGTGGTGATAATTCCTCAAAATTTATAAACGGTGTTCTAGGTGCCGTATTTAGAAAAAGTGATAAATATGATGCAAGCGAAGAAGAAATCAAAACCAAAAAAGTGAAAAACGGAATTAAGCAAATACCTAAAATAAAAGAAATTAATGATGAAAATCCAAAAACCTAATTTTGTAGATTTACAAAAAATTATCGGAGACTCTTTCAATAACCTGGAATTATTAGAACAGGTATTTGTACACAGATCTTATTTAAATGAGCATTCAAACTTTAAGTTATCCAGCAATGAAAGACTAGAGTTTTTAGGTGATGCTGTGCTGGAATTAATTGTTACGGAAAATTTATATCGAGCTTATAATAAAAACGAAGGTGAGCTTACTAGTTTGCGAAGTGCTTTGGTAAAAGGTAAAAATCTTGCAAAAGTAGCAAGAAAACTAGATTTAGACAAATATCTGTTACTGTCAAAAGGTGAAGAGAAAAATCAAGGTAGAGATAATGACTTGCTACTAGCTAACACCTTTGAAGCCTTAATAGGCGCTATTTATTTAGATCTCGGATTTGACAAAACAGCACAATTTATTAAAGCGCAGGTATTAGATAGTCTTGGCACTATTCTAAAAAATGAATTATATTTGGATGCAAAAAGTCAATTACAGGAAATTTGCCAAGCTCAAAAAAATATTACACCAACTTATAAAGTGTTGAGCGAAAGTGGTCCTGATCATGCAAAGAAATTTATTATCGGGGTCTATCTGGGTAAACAAAAACTAACTCAAGGATCTGGCGTAAGCAAACAGCAAGCTCAAATACAAGCGGCTAGGCAGGCTCTCAAAATAATAAGTTAAAATGTGGTTATTGATTATAGCGCTAAAAATATTCTCATGGGTTTTAATTTTACTAGGAGTTTTAGGAGTTTTTTTGCCTTTATTACCTGGAGCATTATTGGTATTTATCGGCGCGATAATATTAGCTCTCACCTCCGGGACATTTAGTTGGTTTCCAATAGTTATTTTAGGTTTATTATGGGTTTTATCTCAAATTATTGATATTCTTGCGACATCTTGGGGTGCAAAAAAAATGGGTGCTACTAAATATGGAAGTCACCTAGCCCCAATAGGAGCGATTCTAGGATTTGTTTCAGGTGGTATCTTGGGTATGGTGATTCTAGGTGCAGTTTTTGCGATCTTAGGAGAGATGATCTTTGCTAAAAAAAATTTAAAAGACGCTGCTAAAAGCGGATTTGGTGTAGTACTTGGTATATTTATATCTCAAGTTTTGGGTATTATTATTGTGATATCTATGATTGGAGTAATAATCCAATTTTTTGTTTAATTACCACAGGGTATTATTTTGGGCATAACTAAGTATAGTTCTGCTTTCGTTAAAGCGTGAATTGTCTGACACAGCACCTAAAAGTACCAACAGAAAACTGTATTCGTTGTTTCTTGCTGATGAAATCATGCAAAATCCAGCTTCTTCTGTGTAACCGGTCTTTATACCGGTGATATCCGTATAGTTCTTTAGGAGTCTGTTTGTTGTGTGTATCAAATGTTCGGTCCTGCCATCTACTGAACGCATTGTGTAAGTTTTATATTTTACAACCCGGGAAATAAAAGGATGTGACAAGGCGGCTTTTGCAAGTATTGCCAAATCTCTCGGAGTAGATCTGTTTTCCATAGATAAACCAGCTGCATCAAAAAATTGAGTGTCATTTAAGTTTAGATTTTTTGCAGTTTGATTCATGTTTAACAGAAGTTCATCTTCGCCAAAATGGTCAGCCAGAGCTAACGCAGCATCGTTTCCTGAGGCCACTAGCATACCTATTACAAGCTGGTCTACGGTAATCTGTTCCAATGGGTTTAGATGCACCCTTGAGCCGTATACAGACGCAGCCCTATAACTAACTGTTACTACTTCATTTAAGTTATAATTTTCTAATATAGCTAGAGAAGTTGCAATTTTAGTTATACTGGCGATAGTGAATTCTTTGTCTAAATTTTTGTGATACAAATAAGTATTGCTGTTGAGATCCAACAAAGCTATTCCGGAAGCTGTAAGTTTTTTTGCGTCTAGATTTTCTGGATTTTGTAGTTGAGAATTGGAAAATATATTATTTTGAGATATTTCGGATATCTCTGGACTGTCAATTTTATTTTGAGATTCATAATTTGTTATCAGGTAGTTATGAGATGTACCCCAAAAATCTGCAAGTAGTATTAGTATAATAGAAACCTTACTTATCATCTAACCTTTATTTACTTTTATCTTTTTTGTTTTTGGTTTTATTATTTTGGATTTGGCTTTTTCTTCTTTAAATGTTGGTAAATCCTCATCGCTTTTTTTTGGTGTTTGTGATTTTTTTTCTAACTCTACTTCAAATTCTGGATCTTGGTAGTCTTTGTTGTTTATATTTTTTTCAAAAATATGATCCCCTATCTCGTCATGATTATTCAGTTCTTTGCTGGTTGTACCATCATGTGATACTAGCTTGGTTTTTTTCTTGTTTTGTAATACCCATATTATAATTATCCATATTAAAAACAACAATTGAGATATTAAGGTACTTACAACAAAATACTTGATATTGTTTTCATCAAATTCATAATTGTTATTCAACGTAAACTTGACACTGTCCCAACCGAAATCTTTCAAGTAACCTTGCCAAATTAATAAATAACTAAACACCACCAAGCTGATCAAAGATAATAATGATATTCCCTGAAGTAGTAAACCGGTTGTTTTTCGGATACCAGCTCTTTCTTGTTTTGTTAAATATAAACCCATTGCAAAAGATAAGCCTATTGGACTGATAAATAACAATGCGAGAAATATAAAACCAACCAAAAAGTATAACCAGATATTAATCTTTGAACTCCCTGGGCTTGTTCCACTATTGAGTAATTCTTGATTATCTAAAGCATCATCAAATACTAAATCGTTTGTATAGTCGATGTAGTTAATTGTTGAATACATTTTAGTAAAAAACAGTTTTGAGCTTTGACAAGAATACCAATCCTGGGAAAGAGAGTTAATTTGATCTTTATTAAGCCACTTCCCAAAAGTAGTTTCAAAATCAGCGTGTGTTTTTCGATTTTCTGAAAGTATATACATATCAATTTTGGTAGTTTCAGGCAGTGAATCAACTGGATATGTTGAATCTGCACCAAAATCAGTTTGTCCCTCTTTTAGCTCATCTTCGACTTGTTTGACTCCTTCTCCAGATTCACCTGGCATCGCGTCTTGCCATAATAGTCTGAGTGATTTAAGTTTAATTGGATATATTAGATCTTCGGATATAAAGCTGATTAATAGCGGGGGTAAAAATCCCATATCTTCTTTTATATTTTCTGAATTGACTTCTATAATATTAAAGTACCAATCTTTTTGAATATATCTCTGGATTAAATAATTTGAGTTTTCTGGCAGATTGTAATTTTTTGAGTCTAGCCAATCAAGCATATCTGAAGTTTCTGAAAATTTAAATGTGTTTATTGTGTATAAATTTTCTGAATCAACCTCTAGCTCGCTGAGTTCTATATTGTCTTTAATGATATCTTTATAAATCGAGAAATCATTATTTGAAATTGTATCTAGATTTGAAAACAGATCGTAGTCAATTGTGTTAATCTGTAATTTACTGGGTGTGGGTATGATCCATGCAAAATCAGTTTTATCCCCTTCATACAAAGGTGACATTATCATAGTTTGATCATTGTTTTCGTGAACAATTACAGCTCTTTCTACTGCTTGCCAAATGTGTTTATCATCACCTGGCGCAAATATTGACGCCTGAGCTTGGAAACCGAAAATAAAACTTATACTGATTAAGCAGCAGGTTAAAATAAATAATCTTTTTTTCACTCCCCTCCTAAAATAATATTATTTTTTAGAAAACCTAATTCCCAACTCTTTCAAATCTAATGGATCAGGAATAGTTGGTGCATTCATTAATGGGTCTCGAGCATCGCCTGTTTTTGGAAAAGAGATAACTTCTCGAATATTTGGTTCGTTTTGCAAAAGCATAATTAATCGGTCCAAACCCAGAGCTATACCTCCGTGAGGTGGAGTTCCGTATTCAAACGCTTTCAACATATGACCAAATCTATCTTCGATAGTTTTTTTGTCATGACCTAGTATTTGAAAAACTTTAAATAGTATTTCTGATTTGTGTATCCTTATTCCCCCACCGCCTATTTCCAGACCGTTACACGCTAAATCGTATTGTTCAGAAATAATACAAGAGACATCTTTGTTTTTTAGTAGGTCGTCTTCAAATTGTTTCTTAGGTGAAGTAAATGGATTGTGGGAATATGTCAATTTCCCATTTTTGTCTTTTTTAAATAGCGGGAAGTCAATAATCCAGCTAAATGCTAACTCGTTTTGATCTTTTTTGTTTTTTCTCAAGTCAGGTTTATCTGATTTATATTGTTTTATAGCTTGTTCGTAGGTCAATCTTGGAAACGGTTTTTGGGTAATTTTTTTGTCAGGATATAAAGACGATATTAAATTAATTATTAATTCTTCTATTAATTCTAAAATGTTATTTTGCTCAATAAAACTCATTTCTAAGTCTAGTTGAGTATGTTCGGGTTGACGATCTCCCCTGGTGTCCTCATCACGCAGACATTTTGCAATTTGATAATATCTTTCAAAACCAGCGATCATTAGTAATTGCTTGAATTGTTGAGGAGACTGAGGCAGAACATAAACTTTGCCTTTTTGTAATCTACTAGGCACAATATATTCTCGTGCCCCCTCAGGTGTACCTTTAGTAAGAATTGGAGTTTCAATTTCGACAAATCCTTTTTTATTGAGTTGATTTCTGATGAAATTAACAATACCGTGTCTGTTTTTAATGTTAGTAGATAGTCTTGTTGTGCGTAAATCCAAATATCTGTATTCAAGTCTTTTTTCTTCATCGATTTTTAGAGTATCTTGATTTATCTCAAAGGGCGGTGTTTTTGAAGTATTTATAATTTTTATTTCAGTACATTCAATTTCAATTTCTCCAGATATAATTTTTTGATTGAAGTATTTTTCCGGACGTGATTTTACTAAACCTCTGATTTGAACTACATATTCAGGTCGTATTTTTTTTACTTCCTTGAGGTTTTTGTAAGTTTTTGGATCAATAACTATTTGTGTAAGTCCGCTCATATCTCTCAGGTCTACAAAAATCAAATTCCCATGATCTCTCCTACTGTGAACCCAACCAAATAACAGCACTTCTTTTCCTACTGACTTATTTAAATCTTTTGCATAATATCTTTGCATATTAAAATTCCCGTAATTTAGCTTTATATTTCTTTTCTATTGTATCAATAATTTTACTGAATATGGAATTAATTTGATTTTCAGTGATTTTTTTCTTACGGTCAACAACTACATGAAAAGCCAAGTTTTTCTTGCCTTGACCGAATTTTTTATGTTCAAATTCATCAAACTTTTCTACAATAACTACCCAAGCATCACTTGTGCTTATCTTCTGTATATCAAAGGAGATGTCCAAGGCGTTTATTTTCGTGTTTACTATAAATGCTAGATCTCTAGTTGAGGGTGGAAATTTAGAAATACTTTGGTATTTCACTCGTTTTTTGGGGATATTTATTGATTCCCATTTAATCGAATTATTAAATTTAGGTAATTGAACGTTGATTAAACTAACTGATTTTTTTATTTTGTGTTTATCTAAATCATTTTGAGAAACTTTTATTTCTTGGTAATCTAATTTACTGCCCAATTCTTTTTCTATTGTCTGTAAATTTTGAATGATATTTTTTGTTGATTTACTAGTTTCAAGTATCGCGAGATTATATAACTCTGACTTTTTTAGATAAACCTTTCCCAACTCAAAACTTTTAATATCTGCATACCATGGATTGTTACTAACAACCCTTAATAGCGATTCAGTTAGAGTGCTTCTTAAGTACTGATTTTCCATAGAAACAGGGTTTATTATACGAATCGGGTTTTTATCAGCTGTCATCGGATATCCAATGATTTCAGTATACCCCCGTGCTACAAGTTTGTCTTTGAGTAATTCGAGTGATAAATATTGTTTATTTATCTTTGTATTCTTGAACTTAGATAGTTCGATTCTCTTTAGTTTATTGTAGCCGTGAATTCTACCCACCTCTTCAACTATGTCTTGTATATTTTTAACATCATAGATTCTCCAAGAAGGCACTAGTATGGAGTTTTTAGTTATCTTAAAACCTAAAGATGTTAAAATTTTATCGATCTGATTATTTGATAGATTCGTTGATAAAAATTTATTAATTTTCTGAGTATTAAACGGGATGCTTATAGTTTTTATGGGTTCGTTCTTTATATCCTGTATAGGACCTACGGATATATTGGGACAACTTTCTAGTAATAATTCAACAGCGCGATCTAGGGCAAAGGTTGTATTTTGCGGGTCTACACCTCTTTCATAACGATACGAAGCGTCGGTAATGTGTTTTAGAGCTTTACTAGCTTTTCTGATTAACGTTGGATTAAAAACTGCTGCTTGCAGGACTATAGATTGGGTGTTGTTGTCCACTTCAGAATTATAACCACCCATTATTCCAGCTAAATCAATGATTTTATTAGCATCTTTAATAATAATTGCACTGTCCGGAAGATCACAGTTTTTTCCGTCTAGTGTTGTTAAACTCTGACCCTTTTTGGATAGACATATTTCCATACTCGAACCCGAAACTTTAGAATAATCAAACGCGTGTAGAGGTTGGCCAAGTTCAATCATTACAAAGTTAGTAATATCTACGATATTATTTATCGGTCTAAAACCGTATTTGATCAAATGATTTTGTAGCCATTTGGGTGAAGGTTGTATCTTTATATGTTCAATAATTCTGTATGTATATCTGGGACATATTGATTTTTTAAGGAATTTTAGTTTTAAAGTTGAAGTTTGAGTTTCTGGGATTTGTGGTTTTTGTTGAGAGGTTAGCTTTTTGTTTGTAGCTGCCGCATATTCCCTAGCTAATCCAAGTATGCTGAAACAATCACTGCGATTGGGTGTAATATCCAAATTAAGTACAGTACTGTTGTACGACTCCACTTCATGACCTATACTAGTAAAAATCTCAGCTATTTTTTGAACAGAATCATTTGTATTGATAAATTGTTTTAACCATTTAACGGGTAGGTTCATTTGAATTGTTTTAAAAATCTAAAATCGTTTTTATAAGAAAATCGGATATCATCTATTCCGTGATAAAGCATCATCAACCTGTCTATCCCAAAACCAAAAGCAAAACCACTCCATTTTTCTGAATCGATTTTCATATTTTTTAGAACTGTTGGATGAATCATGCCACAGGGCATTACTTCTAACCACCCGGATTTTTTGCACACAGGGCAACCCTTACCAGCACATATCAAACAATTTATATCAATATCAAATCCTGGTTCAACAAATGGATAAAAATGGGGACGGATGCGAGTTTTTATATCTTTACCAAAAATATGTTTTGCAAAATCGTCAGTTATAGTTAGTAAATGATTGACTCGAATATCACGATCAATTACAAATCCATCTAACTGGAAAAAAGTTGCTTCATGACCAGCATCAGTTCGTTCATTTCGAAAACATCTTCCAGGCGCCACAATTCTTACTGGTGGTTTGCGTTTTTCCATTTCTCTTACTTGAGCACTTGTAGTATGGGTTCTTAAAACTCTACCATCCTTAAGCCAAAAAGTATCTTGAGTATCTCGTGATGGATGAGTAGCTGGTATATTCAAAGAATCAAAATTGTAATATTCGGTTTCTATTTCCGGTGTATCTACTATTTCAAATCCTTTTTTTTGAAAAAAATCTAGTGACTTTCTCATAAATTGTGTGATTGGGTGTAAGTTTGCCATTATCTTCCTTTAAAATAAAGTTCAGCGCTGACAGCTATTAACACTAAAAGACCTGCGTCCCACCATGTTAAAACTCTCAAATACTGCAAAAAAAGTATGACAGTGAGTACCAAGGCAATAAACAAGCCATGCCTAGATGCATCCTTTAATTGGGACATTGGGTTTGTTAAACTGAACATTTTTTTTCGTAAATTATACTCTAAAGAACTATAGGATCCCCATACAGCGATAAAAAAACTAAATAGAAATAACGTTAAATTCTGTTGAATGTTGCTGTAGGGAGATAGAAAGAAAACTAGAAATAAAACACATATCCAACCTAATACGCCTATGAAATTCAAAAATGTAATATATAAACTAAGATTCATCAATCTGTTTAAAAATCTTATCGATTTTTTCGTTATATGGTCCAGATTTATCTTTTTGGAAACGCAGTTTGGGGATATACTTTAATTGAGTTTTTTTTAATCCTTCTACTAATTCAGGAATAAACTGTTTGATATTATCTACATTCCAATTTTCATTACCAAGGTTACTTATCCAGATATTGGCTACTTTTAAATCTGGTGACATCTGAATATTAGTAACTGTGTATAATTTGTTACCTTTTCGGAATTTACTTAGGGTTTGGGCAAGACTTGATTGAATTATTTGAGCTGTTTTAGCAGATCTGCGATTCATTTAATTTAAATATTAGCTAATAAATAGCTTTTACAGATATATTATACCAAGTAGTTCCTTAAATAGCAAAATTAAAAAGGTATACTTTCTTGATCTGTGTCTTGGGTTGATATCTCGCCTTCTTCTGGGGTATTATCTGTATCTGTATTTTCAGTTGAATCTTGGGCCTCTTCTGCAGTATTGGACCGGGTATTTTGTGGCTCATCTCCCTGATGTTTTAAAATCAAGTAAACCACACCCCAAATAATCAGTACTGCGGCTGCTAAAATAATTAATTTTTCCCACAAACTATAGTTTTCTCTCACAATAATTAATTAGTTTTTTAATATTTTTTCTAATATAGATGAGTCAGTATTGGTAGATATATTTACTTGTTCTTGTTTTATACGACTTTCGTGTGGTTCTACCTGGATGTACCAACCTTTTTCAGTAGAATCTTTGAATCTGCGGTATTCGTTTTTACCGATTTTTTCGAATTGTTTTATCTCGGTTTTATTTTCTTTTTCCTGGTCTTTTTTTTGAATTTTAGCTATTAGTGAAGCTGGAGGTAAACTTTCTTTTTGACTCCAATCAACGATCTGTTTTTCAACTGTCTCTTTTTCTTTTGAAAATTTATCTCTTGACTGTTTTATTACGATATCCTTTGAAGCAGTTCTACTAGCAAAGGGGGGTAATGTTATAGCAGAAAACGCGGGGCTTGTTACTCCGTCGATAGCCATTTTTACATATGTATTATATTTATCTAGATTAACTAGATCGTTTTCATCAAAAACTGGGCTGAACTCCTTGGTGAGCATATCCACATCAGAAGGACCAACCCTGAAAGCGATCAGTGTACCTATATTTCCGAAAATCGCTTCACGTACTGCTTCTGGGATTTGGGCTATATATTGGTTTGCTAGTATAATGTTAAGGCGATATTTGCGAGCTTCGGATAGTATCCCAGAAAAAGCTTCTGTTGCAAAGTTCTGAAACTCATCCACATACAAATAAAAGTCTTTACGTTCTTTTTCGGGGGTATATACTCTTTGCATTGCAGTAAGTTGTATCTTGGTAATTATCATAGCGCCAAGTAGAGCACTGTTGTCCTCACCCATTTTGCCTTTAGATAAATTTATTAAGAATATTTTCTGATTATCTAAAACATCAGACATAGTAAAACTGCTCTGTTCTTGTCCTAGTATGTTTCTAATAGTGGCCGAAGACAGAAACTGACCAACTTTATTTTGTATTGGGTTGATGGCTTCTGCTCTAAAACTATCCGTATATCCTTCAAATTCCTTTTCCCAAAAATCTTTAATTACTGGATCTTTGATTTTTTCAACTACCCGGGCCCGAAAATTAGGATCTGAAAGCATCTTTAGTATTCCAAGCATTGTGGACCCAGGATAATCTAGCAATGCAAGTATAGTATTTCGTAGTATGTATTCTAATCTTGGACCCCAAGAATCTACCCAAATCTTTTTGAAAATTCCGATCAGTCCCGAAGCTACAATGCTTTTCATATCCGGATCAACGCTTTCTAACAAATTAAAACCTACTGGATATTTACGATCAGCAGGATCAAATAATAGTACATCTTTGTGACGCTCTTTTGGTATGTAGTCCAATAAATCATCAATTAGGTCTCCGTGCGGATCTACCACGCCTACGCCTTTTCCTGCGTAAATATCTGACATAATCATATTTACTAGCATTGTAGATTTTCCTGTTCCAGTTTTACCTATAGTATATATATGTCTTCTGCGATCATCAGCTTTTATTCCAAATTCTGTACCAGTACCACGAAAATCGGTTTTGGCAAAAATCGTTAGTTCATCTGCCCGAGTATTTTCCTGTGTGGGTAAGTTGCCTGGTGGCTCTCCCTTTTTCGAACCAGTCCAACTTATATGTGGGGTTTCTACAGAAACATGCGGAAAGTGATATAAGCTAGCAAGCTCAGTAATATTCAATACATAACCGTCTTTATTAAATAATCGTAATTGATAATTTTGAAATTCATTTATATTATTAATACTGAAATTTTCTACCTTAAATCCGTTAGAGTTACTTAGGTTAAATTGTTTAAAAGATCCAGCTATAGCTAAGACCCGATTTTGAATTTTGAATTCACTATCTGAAATAATAAACAGCCTAACTATTGTTTTATAACCTAGTTTGGTTATCTTTTCTTCAATTCCTGCCAATCCCGAATCAACTGGTCCTGATAATTTCGGAGTTTCTTTTTCTTTGGCTGGTTCAGCGGCTTTTTCTGGATTTATCGCAGCTTGGACTAAATCTTTCCCAAAATCTGTAAACGAACTAAGTAATCCTTCAAAAAACATAGGTGGTTTGGGATTTTTCCCAGCCTTAACAGCTTCAACATATTTTATACCTTTATTCTGCCAATCATCTTCAACTGGTTTTAACAATATTTGCATCCAGGCTTGTTCACCGCTTTGAATTTTACTCATCGCTGCTGTAATACCCGCCAGTGGATCGACTTCAAAATCAGTAAAAGTTTTGATTGGAAAAATCTCATTTTTATTTAATACAAGTTCTGCTGTACCAAATACTTTATCTTGTTTTATTCGATGAGTATAATCATCTTTTACTTCTCTGATATCGATATTTGGGTATTGTGCAAATATCTGTCCTTCTACAAATTCCTTGTATTCTTCAGGAGTATATACATAAAATTCTATGTGTTGTTGATATGAGACCACCTCAAAACTTAACCACTCTTGAATATCCCCGCTTTTCTTTAATTGTTCTGGGTCGCGAAATATTCCATGTAAACTAGCAAATACTTGTTCAGCAGCGAGTGCTGATTTTTCGTTTTCTCTTGGAACCGAAATCATCAGTAAGCTATATTTCTTTGTTTTCAGGGCTTGTCTGCTTTTTTTAACTTGCAGAAAATAACTCAAAGATAAAGATCCGACTACAAGAGCCAGGGTAATTATAATTGTTGGTAATAATCCTAAATAATTTGTCATGTTATTTATTGTTGTTGGTTAGGTGTTGGTTCCTTGGATAAACTACTTGATCCAAACTCTTTGACAACCTGTTCTATTGCTGATCTCTTTCTAATTTCTTCATCTACTGTTTGTTGATTTTTCCCATACTTTAATTTAGAAATTTTTTGAATGGCCTCGTAAATTTGTTGTGACTGTGGGGGTTTGGGTGCGATAGTTTTGATACTAAAAGGACTAGATGCAGCACCGTCAATTAATAACTTAATATATGCATTATATTTGTCTATGTCAACTAGATCCTCTTGACTAAAGACAGGGGTAAATTCTTTTTCGAGGAATTCAGCATCTCTTACGCCTATACGGAAAGAGATAATACTGCCCACATTGCCAAAGACTGCATTTCTAATTTTTTCATCTAACTGTTCTATGTACTGATTGGTGATATTTAAAGATAGTTGGTATTTTCTTGCTTCGGATAAAATTGAAGAAAAGTCAGATGTAGTAAAGTTTTGGAATTCATCTACATACAGATAAAACGGTTTTCTTTGATCTTCGGGAATATCTGCTCGTGAATAAGCAGCCATAGCTAATTTTGCTACAGTGATTAGACCGAGGAGTTCAGCATTAACTTCGCCTAACTTACCTTTGGATAAATTAAGGATTAATATTTTTCCGGAATCCATAACTTCACGGAAATCAAACGCTGATTTGGTCTGTCCGATAATATTACGCATCATATTATTTGTCATGAATCGACCGAATTTCGAAACAAAATAATTAAGCATTTCTGATTTATGGAAATCAGAAGTTTGTTTTAGCTGTTTTTCCCAAAAAGCACGTACCATTGGATCTCGAACGTGTTTTAACCGTTCTTGTTCAAATTTTTTATCAGTAAACAATCTAGGAATTTCTATTAATGTTCCGCCTTCTGGATAGGACATGAGTGTTAATGCTGCATTTCTTAACCAGTGTTCAAACTGTGGTCCCACAATACCAGTTTTATTTGGATCAAATAATTTATAGAAAATTGAAGTAGCTTCTTGTACTAAAAAATCTTTTTGTTCGGGTTTTTGATACTCGAGTAAATTTAATCCCATAGGTCTAGAAGTGTCACCAGGATCAAAATAAATAACATCCTCAGCCCGTTCTTTAGGGATGTTTTGCAAGATGGTTTCTGCTGCATCACCGTGTGGATCGATATAACATACACCCTTTCCTTCAACAATGTCGTCAATAATCATATTTGTAAATAAAGTAGTTTTACCTACACCGGTTTTACCTATGCAGTATAAATGTCGTAACCGATCCGCATCCTTTATGTAAACCTTTTGTTTTTCCCCACGATAAATATTTTCACCAAGCAATCTACCCTCTGTTGGTGTGTTTACTGGAGCAGCTGCAGTTTTTGCAGCCAACCATTTTATGTTAGGAGTTGCAATATTTTTGTTTGGGAAATGATAAAGGGTTGCCAATTCCTCAGTGTTTAATATTGTGGCAAAGTTAGGATTACCAAACCTTCTAAGTACAAAGTCAAATACCTCAGTTTGAACGTTGCGGAAAGGATACTTTAATTTTTGTAATCGGTTCCCCCCTTGGTCAGTGAATTGGGCGTATGAACTTAATAGATTTTGTAAGTTGGACTTGGCTAAGTTCAAATCATTAGATACAACAAGTAAACGTATCTTGGTATCAAAACCAACCTTTGAAGCTTTTTTTTGAATTAGATTAATCTCTTGTTCTTTGTTGGCAGTTATTGTGGGCGGGGCCTTGATATCAGACTTGCTATCGCTTTTTTGTGGGTTAAAAGCAGCTTGTCCCACTTCTTTAACGATATTTTGTATCCCGGTAGTTTTTTTGTCTTCATATATACTTTTAATTTTCTCTTCACATTGTTTCTGCCACTTTGATACACTGGGACGGATCATCATTTGGATAGCAGCGCTCGAGTCTTTACCCAATTTACTTAAGGCGGTTGTAATATTATTTAATGAATCGTGATCAAGGTCTTTGTAGGTACGAATCGGATAAATAAATGATCGGGCAAGCCCGAGTTGTGCAGAAGTAGTATGGTTTAGATAATTTGCTGGATTAATTTTGTCAAATAAATTGTAGTTGGGTGCTTTTTCTACTTGTGCTCCATGAAAAAAGCTGTGAATTTGTTTTTCAATTAAAGACGATAAATGCCCTGGACAAGATACATAAAAACTTATTTGACCTCCTTTAGATACTATCTCCAGGCTGACATATTCTTGTCCCCATATAGCATGTTGCCAATCTCCTTCATATATTCCAGTAACACTTGATAAAAACTGTTCCATAACGCCAGTCCATAATATTGACAGGTCGCGACTACTTGTGTTTTGTTCTTCTTTTGTACCAGAATATTTAGGGACTTGAACTAAAAACAGAGTTCGGTCTTGAAATTTCTTAGTTTCTTTTTTTTGTAAAAGGTATGATTTAAGAAATTTACTCATAGTGAAGATAATTATCACTCCCGCAATTAGTAATAATCCTATGCCTACCAAATTTATAATATTTCCTACATCCATAATTTATTTTAATTGCTGACGTAGCATTTCTAATTCCTGAGCTTCGTTTTGTTGGATTTTGTTTTTTTGACTCTTGTCTATCTCGTTTTCAGCTTGACTCATAAAATTTTGCCATTTTTCATTGAAATCAACTTTAATCTTTTTTATCTTTTGTTGATATTTTAGTTCCAGTCTTTGTAAATTACCCTCTTCGTCTTTTAGTATGTCAATAAATTCTTGAATTTCATGCTCTAACATTTCTTCTAGGAGATTTAGCCAAGCTTCCTTTTCAGAATCAGGTAATTTTGACTTTCTAATTAATGAGATTAATTCGTCTTTTTTTCCGATAAATGTTTCTTTTTGTTCCATGTTATATTTTTAATAATTCTGGAATATTAATATCTATATAATGATAGTTGAAATATCTATCCATACCTATTAACCTAAGTGTACGATTTTTTAGCATATAAAAATGTTTAGACAAGTGAGTATATTTGCTAATTTGTTTAAGTATTATACTTAGAGCTTGAGGATTTTGAGATTGCCATGAAGTTTGTAAGTTATTAAATTGATTTATAGCCAAATCTTTGAAACCTTGACTTAATGATTCACCGTGGATCTTTTGTAGGTTGGTTTGTTGGGTATGGTAATTTTGTAATTTTTGGTTCACTTCCTCTAGTTTTTTTTGAATCACCTGTTCCGTATTTTTACCAGCAATAAGTAATTGGTCAATTCGAATAATCTCTTTTTCAACTATATAAATATCCTTTAAATTTTTTTGTAATTGAGAGATTAAATTTTCTAAATTAATAACTTGATTTTGACTCATATTTAGGCAGCTAATCTTTTATTTGAGGGTAATTTTTCAAAATTTTCAGTATATTGAGCTTGTGCTGTTTTGGCTTTTTCTTTAGAATCTTTAAATTGATTTTCCAAATCAGTATTGCTAATCTGAGTATCTGATAATTGTTTTTCAAGTGATTCTTTATCACCCTGTAAACGAATAATCTCACCACCTAGGATTTGAATTTCTTCTTCAGGAGTTTGGCTTGTTGGTGGTGTTTTTTGTATTTCCAGTTTTGGGTTAGTAGTTTGTGTAGCCGGTTCAATGTGATAAATTCTAGTAATTTCATCACAAGCTGTTTGAATTTGTGGACTAAGCGAACCAGTCAATAATCTTGGGATTACTGTTTCGGCAATTGAACTTAATCCAGTTGGGTTTTGGGATTGTTGTTCTGATTGAGCTTGTTTAATTTCGGTGATAGTGTGATTACTTAGATCTAAAATACTGGGAATGATAGGTTTAATTACTTGCGTATTCAAGCCTTGTTCTCGAGCGCGGATCTGTAATTGATCCAAATCAGCAGAATATGCGGGATCAATTTGACCTAAGTTGTTTTTAAGTATTTGAAATGGATTTGGGGCTGTTTCGGGAGTAATGGTTTGAATTTCTGGTTGCGAAACTTGAGGTTGAAGCGTTTCAGTAGTTCGAGTTGTTTGAGTTGAATTTGGTTGTATCGCCGAGCTTAATTCTTTTAGTAATTCAGCGTATTTAGGAGAACGAACATTTATTTCTGATTCTGATAATAAATCCTGATTTATTAATTCTGGTGATCTTGTTGCACTTGTTGCACTAGGTTTTGGTGTAATATCGCTGGTAGTAGAATCTAAAATATCCCATTTTCGAGATGGGGGTTGTATCTCAGCGCTTGAGCTAGTTTGGTTTGTTTGATCGTCCAAACCCCTCCTGATATCTTAAATTAAGGATAATATCTATCCCCTGTCCTTTATATGATAGCACAAATTATTTTTTGTAGGTACTTAAAAATGATTTTTTGAATTTCAAAAATTGATTATTTTCTATACTGATACGTATATTATTTATAAGTGTCTGAATATAAAATAAATTATGTATTGTTGTAAGTCGAACTCCCAAAATCTCTTTACTTAGCAGTAAATGACGAATATAAGCTCGAGAGAAGTTTTGACAACTATAACACTTACATGATTTTTCGATTGGTTTGGTATTAAGTTTATGTTTTGAATTTAATAGATTGATTTTGCCGTATTTTGAAAATACCACGCCGTTTCGCGCTATGCGGGTGGGTAATACGCAATCAAACATATCCATACCATATCCTATAGCAGTAATTAAATCACTCGGTTCCCCTACCCCCATCAAATATCTTGGTTTTTCTTTTGGGAACATATCATTCATTAGGCGAATAACTTTCCACATCGCAGACTTGTCCTCTCCTACAGCTAATCCACCTATTGCATTGCCCGGGAGATTTTTGCTAATAATATATCTAGCAGATTCCGCACGCAGATCTCTGAATATTCCGCCCTGCACTATGCCAAAAAGAGCCTGTTTATCCCGAGCGGAGTCGAGGGACCACTCGTTTATTGACAGATCTAACCATTTATGTGTTCGAAGGGTGGCGTCTTTAATATATTTTTTACTTTGAGTTCCTGCTGGACAATGATCAAAAGCCATAATAATGTCAGCACCGAGTTTTTTTTGAATCTGAATTGATTTTTTGGGAGTGATAAAGTGTCTTGAACCGTCAATATGTGAACTAAACCACGCACCCTTATCTGTAATTTTGGTTTTTTTTAAGCTAAATATTTGGAAACCACCACTATCGGTAAGTATTGGTTTATCCCAACCAATAAATTTATGCAAACCAGCAAATTTATCTATTACATTTAAACCAGGACGTAAAAACAAATGATAAGTATTGCTAAGAATAATTTCTATTTGTAATTCCTCGAGTTCTTTTGGGCTTATTGCTTTAACTGATCCTTGAGTGCCTACTGGCATAAAAACAGGAGTGTGGATTTTTCCATGTGGTGTAAGAAATTCTCCAGTTCTTGCTGAGCTTTTTTTGTCAGTTTTATTTATTTTAAAATTAAACATATATGAAAAAACCCCGCGAGTGCGGGGGTTTTTATTTACTTCAAGTTTACTTTTCCGCCAGCGGCCTCAAGTTTCTTTTTGATTTTTTCAGCTTCTTCTTTTTTAACAGCTTGTTTGATAACTTTAGGTGCTGCATCTACTATGTCTTTAGCTTCTTTTAAACCTAGATCTGGATTAATTTCGCGTAATGCTTTAATAACGTTTATTTTCTGTTCTCCAGATGAAGCTAGTTCAATATCAAAAGCAGCTTTTCCTTCGGAAGCTCCAGCTTCTCCGTCTGCGGTCCCAGTATCGCCTGTTGCTGCTATGGCTACAGGGGCAGCAGCAGATACACCAAAGCGATCTTCCAGTTCTCTTACTAGTTCTGACAGTTCTAGAACTGTCAGAGACTCAATGTCTTTAATAATGTTTTTAAATTTTCCAGAGGGTTCTGCTTTTTTAACTGTTTTTTCAGTTTTTGGTTTTTCAGCCTTTGGCTGACTTTTTTCCATAGAAGTTTCCGCAGATTTCTCGACTTTTTTCTCTTCTTCTTGAGGTTCTTCGGCTTTTTCTCCCGACTCTTTTTTCACTTCCTCGGTTTTATTCTCTGTTTTGGTTTCTTCTTCTTCTTTGCTTTTTTCGTCCAGAGCGGAGTCAGACTTTGTCTCGAGACGATCCCCGCCAGAGGCTGACAAGGGAGCCTCTGGTTGACTTTTTTTACTTTTTTCTGCCATAATATCCTTTCGCTACTGAACTCGGCTAAGCCGGTTCAGTAAGTCCGCCGTAGTGATATCTAATTCCCAAAGTCCCTAAGGGACGCCTTCGGTGGGAAGCCTTTGGCTTGCAAATTCCAAATATTCTGAAATTTGCAAAAGATTGAACGTAGGAAGACATTTAATTATTTATTAAATTAACTTAATTTTTCCTGACAATTTTTTAATACATTAACTAAATTACGGGTATTTCCAGACAAGACATTTACTAGTCCAGAAATTGGTGCGGCAATCGACCCAACTATTCTTGTGTATAACTCTTCTTGTGAGGGTATATTTGCAATTTTTATAATAAAGTTATTGCTTACATATTTTTTTTCAAAAATACCGCCACGAATTTGTAATTTTTCAAATTGTTTTGATAAGTTGTATGTAGCTTTAATTGGTTCGATCTCGTTCTCATAACCAATTATTAATCCTAAACTTCCAGCATAAACTTCAGGTTCAAAATTCAATCCTTTAGCTTTTTCAGCGATTTTTATCAGATTTTTTTTAGCTACTTTAAATTTGATGCTTTTTTCACTAAGCTTATTACGAATTTCTTCAATTTCACTCATATTTAAACCAGTAGGATCAACCAAAACTATTGATATATTTTGGGAAAAAGCATTTTGTATTTCTCCTACTATTTCTTTTTTCTTAGCTTTATCAATTGCCATAAAAAAATCTCCGCTTTAATGCCGAGTTAACTAATAACTAGTCACCTATAACTTCGTCCCAATGACGATCAGCCTCTGGCTGAAATAACTAATTACTGATTTTTGTCTCGGCAGGTCTTATGGTCGCGTATCCCTCGATTGTACTCGGGACGCTACGCGCCTGCTGTCTTTGACAGTGATATCAGCATATCAAATATAAAACCAAGTGTCAAGTGTTGCTATTTCTGAACTTTATCGGTATTTATGGTAGATACATCTATTTTAATTGATGGACCCATGCTTGGACTCAAGTGAATAGTTTTGATGAGGTCTTTTTTGTTGAATCTGTTTTTACTGATAGCGTTATATAGTATTTGAAAGTTATTAATTAAATCTTTATCAGAATCATCAACTGCTCCGATTACTTGATGAATTATTCCAGATGTATCATTTTTTATTTCAGTTGAACCAGCCAATATTTCAGCTATCTTTGATTTAACATCTTCAGATATAGTACCAGTTTTCGGATTTGGCATTAAGCCTTTTGTGCCAAGGGTTTTGGCAACTTTTCCTAAGTTGGACATATATTCTGGTTCAGCAATTACCATATTAAAATCTATCCATCCTTTGGATATTTTTTCGATAACTTCTTCATTACCAGCGTAAGTTGCGCCGGCCTTTAAAGCTGAATCTTTATCACGAGTAATTGCTAGGATTTTCGGTTTTTTACCTAGACATTTGGGAAATTTAACTATTGTACGAACCTGTTCATCTGATTTGGATAGATTGATATTTAGACGAATATGAACTTCGATATTTGATTTGAACTTTGAGTATGCAACTTTTTTGATTAGTATTATTGCTTCAACTAGATCGTATAGTTTATCACTATCGACTAATTTTTTTACTTTTTGATAGTTTTTACTTCGAATCTTGTTTTTACCGCGTTTTAATTGTGATCTTAGATCTTTGCTCTTTGAGTCAGTTGTTGCTTGTTTTTCTTGTTTTGTATTGATCTTAACATCTGAATTTTTAGTTTTTTCAGCTTGTATATTACTGTCCGCCTTTTCTTTATCAATTTTGAAATTTCTTTTATCCGGCTTTTGAGGTTTTTGTACATCCTCAATTGTTTCTCCAATAGTTTGAATTTTTTTCTTACCCATTTTGATCCCCTTGTGGTCAATATGCCAATATTATTGGCTCCCACTTTTTATTAAATAATATTTATAATACCGTATTTCTATATTAAAATCAAGAGTCGAGCTTATAACGAGTGGAGTGTTTTAGCTTTTATTGTCTTTTTTGATCCGAAAAAAGGAATTAAAAACGCGATAGTAGAATCTACAACTTTTTTTATTATTGCGAGCTCTCGTTTTTGAAACTGCTGTAATACAAAACCCGTGGTGTCGATCTTATTTTTAGGGTCTATATCAGTATCTATTGTGTTTATACCGATTTTAATCCGGATAAAATTATTAGTACCAAGGGATTGTATAATATCTTGAATACCCTTGTGTCCCCCGCTAGATCCATTTAAACGTATCCGCGAGCTACCTATAGGAATATCTATGTCGTCGCTGATTACAATTAAATCAGTATTTTCTGCTTTATAATAACCTAATATCTTTTGAACTGCCGTACCTGATACATTCATATACGTCTGAGGCTTTACTAATACAATTTTTTCACCATTGGTTTTTGTTTCTGCTATTTCGGATTGAAATTTCTTATTGTCCTTGAAGTTTAGCTTTTTATCAACTGGACAGATATCTGGCATCTCAGCCAGTTTTTCAATAAATCTAAATCCGATATTATGGCGTGTGTTTTGATACTTTTTGTCTGGATTTCCTAGACCTACTATTATTTTCATATTTAACTTAAGCCCGGAATATTTAAGTCTCCCGCAACGTCTTTCATTTTTTCAGCTGCTATTTGTTGGGAGCGAGCAATACCTTCTCGTATTGCATTTAACAATCCCTGTTCAACCGTTTTTTTGTTACTTTCTTCAAATAAAGAAGAATCGATTTCTAAATTTTGAATTTTTTGTTCACCGTTAAAAATAATTCTTATTCTGTCGTCCAAAGCAGTTGCCTCAACCTCGATGTTCTTCAGTTCTTTTTGAATCGCTCTTGCTTTTTTCTGTAATTGATATAATTCCTTCATCTTATCAAACATATAACCTCCGCTACCGAGCTGAGCCCGGTAAGCCCCGCGTAGCTTTGCGCGTAGTGGGGCGCTTATTTATGTATTTTAAATAGGATTTTATAAAATCTTCTATATTACCGTCTAAAACTTTTTTAATATCAGATGTAGTATAACCGGTTCTATGATCTTTTACCATGGTATATGGTTGCATAACATAAGATCTGATCTGATTTCCCCATGCAGCCTGGACATTACCTTTAATTTCATTTATTTGAGATCGTTTATTCGCTTGTTCAAGTTGAGTTATTTTGGATCTTAGGATGCTTAACGCTGTAAGTTTATTTTGAAGTTGAGATCTTTCGTTTTGACAACTTACTACAATTCCAGTGGGTATATGAGTAATCCTAACCGCAGAATCAGTTGTATTTACACTCTGTCCACCGTGACCAGAAGCTCGATAAGTATCAATTTTAATATCTTCATCACGAACATTGATCTGCTGAGATTCGGGTAGGATCGGGATTATCTCTACTAAGGCAAAAGAAGTTTCACGGGATTTTCCACTAGAAAAAGGACTAATTCGAACTAATCTGTGCACACCGTTTTCACTTTTTAAATTTCCATATGCGTATAAATCGGGTATATTTACTAGGGCGTTTTTTATACCAGCTTCACTGGCTGTCACTTTGTTTATAATTTTTGGGTGATACTTTTGTTTTTGACAATATTTTAAATACATTCTTAGTAAAATGTCTGTCCAGTCTTGAGCATCTACACCCCCAGTACCCGAAGAAAGGCTTAAAATAGCTCCTGCATCGTCATATTCCTGTGAAAAATATGCTGTATTTTCTAATTTTTCTATTTTTTGTCTTACAGTCAGAAGCTCTGATTCTGCTAAATCTTGATCTGACTGTGATAAAGATCCAATATCTTTTAATGCTGAGGAGATATAGGTCAAATCTTTTAACTGACTTTTTAGGGTTTTTAATTTTTCAAAAACGTTATTTGCGTTTTTTTGATCTTTCCAAAAATCAACTTTTTGAGTTTGTTTTTCTAGTTTAGAGATCTGCGTATTTAGACCACCGGGGTCAAAGTAACCTCTCTATCTCAACAAACCTTTGTCTAGTATCTTGTATTATCTCTTTGATGTTTTTCATATATAAAATTATTTGATTTATATAATCAATTATATTATAGCAAGTTTCTAATTTTTATTTCAGTGCAAAACTCGAACTTTTCTAAGGTCTAGTTCGAATAAATTTCTTTCCTTGATAGTATAGTAAACGCAAGTAGCTGCAAAAGCTAATGCTAAAGATACCGTAATAGGATTACCAGTAACCGGTAATGTACTTGCACCTAAAACCTCACCAATCTTACCAAGTACTGGAATAGATACAACAGTTGTGCTAGCTTTGGCGTTCATAAAATCATCTGGAGTTATCAAGTCTACTGTATTGGTAAAAATTGTACCAACTGGAGTAGAGGTTTTTATATCTACACTGAAGGTTAATCTTAAAACCTTTCCGACTTCTAAGTGAAGTTGTTTGTAAGTGTCAAATAATTCGCTTTGAGTTTCGTATATATTTACGTGATTATTGTTAAATTCAGCAATTAATGAATCTTGAATATAATTAACAAATTCTGGTAAATGATCAATTATTTTAAAATCAACTCGATGATTCGTATTGTTTTCAATAATAATCTGATACTCAAGTTTGTCCGTAGTTTTAGCCACAGTCGAGCTAGAAAATTGTTCGTTTTTTTGAATATTTCGTACTGATTTATATATATCTACATAACCCTTTGGCGTAATCGAAGTGTTAGTTTTAAACACGATAAATACTGCGTATGGCCAACATCCCTGAATATCACCAATATTAATTCCGGTATTTTCTACTATTCCATCTGGTAAATCTTTAACTTTGTGGCCATTTCTGTCCCAAAGCTCTGTACTACCAGAGATGTAATTCAATTTAGAATCTCCAGATGTAATAAGTGTAGCAGAGTCAGTAAAAATCTTTGTATTGTCAGATTGAATATTGGCTTGTAGTTTATGACTGGCAGTTTCAGTTTGAGGTAATTCTACCTGAACCTTTACATTATGAGCAGTTGTACCTTCCACGCCGTTATGTAAATACACATTCCAATTAATTATATCTCCAAGATTAGCATTTACTGGATCGTGCCAGTTTTTTTCACCTTGAGTTAAATTAGCTCCACGAAGAGTTTTATAATCACCGTTTAAATAATTGAAAATCGGCATATCTCCAGTAGCAAAAGCTGAGCTTATGCTAAAACTAACAACAAATATACTTAAAAAAGTTAGTAAATATTTATAAATATTTTTCATATTAGTATTCTTTATTCAATTATTTAATTGGTGGTTCTATTGGTGGATATACTGTTAAGTGAATTTGAGCAGTATCAGTAATTTGACCAATTTCATGAGTATTTGCATATGCAGTATTGATTAAATCGTATGAACCAGCTGGAGGACATGAAGCTATTCGAATTTTGAATACAATATAACCACTTAATCCAGCATTAAAGTTTTGTAATTGTACGCCAGTACCAACAATACTGTCATCTAGTTGTAAGGATCCACCATTTGGTCCGTAAAATTTAACACTACCTGAAATCAATTTTTGATATTGAGGTAGTTTGTCCCAAAGCAATACATTGGTTAAGGCAGTATTTCCTGTATTAGCTACATCAATTTTGTATTCCAATTCTTCACCATATGTAGCTTCAACTTTTTCAACAAAATTAGCTTGACCTCGGCTAACATTTCGAACTTTTTTATCGAAATGATAACCTATTTGAGATTTAAAGATGTTGACAATTATAGAGTTACCATAGATGTTTTCCATTTTGAAATCAAAGGATTTACCTGTTTGAGGATTGGAAGGGATAGGGCTTTTTACTTTTGTTGTGAATGTTTTATTAATAGTTTTACCAGCTAATATATCTTCTGCTGGATATGTGATGGTTTTACCATTCATCACTCCACCATACATATTAGTTATATCTGCATATTCTAAAATATCAGTAATATCATCATTTACTACAAAATTTTTTGCAACTGCTTTACCGTTATTTTTAGTCCATAAATTGTAATTAATTATATCCCCTGCTTTGGCAACTACTTTAGTTGCGTCTTGGTTTTGATTTTGATTAAAAGCAGTTTTAGATTTTTGGATTTCTGCAGCTCCTACATTTACTATAGTAGTTGCTGTACTTTGTTTTTTAGCAACATTATCTGCCCAAGATTCGGCAGTATTTGTAAGTGTATAAGTTCCGGGATTTGTAAGATTTGCAACTTTAACTTGAAATACAATAAAGCCAGAATTTACATCACCTGGTTCGTATGTACCTAGATTAATTCCGGAGCTAGATACTATACCATCAGGTAATGTTTGACCAATAGCACCAGTTTCACTGGTATAAGCTTTGGTAGTACCAGTTAGATAGCTTACATTTTCTGGTAAGATGTCTCGAACTTTTAAATTTTGGATAGTATCGTTACCAGTATTCTTTATATGTAATCGATAAGCCAATGTTTGATTAGGTTTCGCAGTATTTTCCTTATACCAGTTTTGCGTATGTGGATCTTCGCTGGAATTTCCGACTTTTTTATCAATATCAATAGAAACTACAGAAGATACTATTTCGGTTTGAAATACTACGAATCCGGCATATGGCCAACAACCTATAATATCACCTAGGTTTACTCCCGCTTCAGTAATTCCATCAGATAAACTCTGAGGAGTTGTAGATCGATTCGGATACCAAAGTGTTGAGTTGGGAATATAGCGAATTTTACCGGCTGCAGTTAAATTAACAATACCCGTATCAGTTACCAGGTCAGCGTTATCAGCCCATAATTTTCCTTGTAGTTGTAATTGAGTACTAGATTCAACGGGAAGTTGGACTTGTATTGTAGTATTGTGAGCTACTGTTTGTTCAACGCCGTTATGATAATACACATTCCAGGAAATAACATCACCGATTTTGCCAGATATTGGATCATGCCAATTTTGTTCCCCGGCAGTAGAGTTAGCACCTCGTAAAAGTTCATAATCTCCGGTCATAAAATTGAACTTTGGATTTAAAGCACTAGCACTACCAGGAACCAAAGCTTGTACAAACACAAAAAAAGCTATTGCAAGCACTGACAGATTGCGAAAAGCTTTGGATTGGACTTGACTCTTAAGATGATTAGAATAATCTTTTATCCCTTGAGACCAGTCCCAACTAATATTTCTAAGTAAATCTAACATTTCACTCCTCAATTTTATAATTAATTTAACTTTATAAACTATCAGAGATATGATAATTTGTCAAGTTTTTTGATAAAAATAAACCCGCATGAACTGAATCATACGGGTTTATGAAGTTGAAATATTTTACGGTATCGGAGGTACTTCCGGCGACCACGAATCCGAAGGGGGGGGCGGAACCGGTGGTTCCCATCCCCAATCGCTTGGGGGCAGACCACATGTCGGGTCTACCTGTGGACAAGTACCCTCGTCCCAATACCAGCGTATCAGTTGATTTTGGGGAATACCAACCCTGAACATCCGAGCGTTGATTGGATAATAATTACTCCAATTCGCTCTCGAATTATCAATCTCCTCTCTGACAGTTTCTCCAATTCCTATAATAAACATAGGGTTGGATTCAGCATATGCTTCAGCATGAGCTGAAAGCGAAATACTTATTAAACCTTCAGACGTATCGGCACATATACGCGAATCCGATATTGCATGAGACCGAGAAGCTCCTGACGAAACATAGATCTCCATGCTGTCGCGATCTGTCTGAAATCGATAGTAACCGGGTTGATCAATGGTCAAATTTAAAAATACTTCATTTGTAAAACTCTGGATTCCGTTTGGACCGTAAACCGTCCAGTTGGTTGGCATTTCTGACCAAATCTGAAAGTTTGATATTCCACCAACGAAATATCTCGGTAAGCTTCCAAAGTTTACTCCCGAATTAACCAAATACAATCCCGCACCATCGTTAGCCGTATTTTCCGAATTATTTAAATCACTATTTCGGACACTCGAGTTCTCTGATACAGTTATCAACATCTGGCTAACGTCAGTGTTTCTTTGAATCGCTTCGTTCCAGGAGAATATAAAGCGTTGCTGTCCTCGGACTTTTGACGTTAAATAAAACGCCATGTAATAAAGTCCGGGCTGTTCAAAACGAATTGGGATTCGAGCCAAAGTCATATCCAAACAGTCGATCTCGCCAGAATCCACTATGGTACCCTCCAAATTCGTTGCCTCCCATTCTACCCACCGTGCCCGGTTTTCAGGGTCTCCAATGAATAAATGGATTTCTGCCGACTCTCCGGTATTCAGCTCATGAAATGAGCCTATAGTCGGAATTCCTGAGTGATCGACGAGTACCGGTGGAGCAAATACTGCTCCAGTGCCAGTCCAATCCCGACCAGTGCCGGACAATGTGCTGGCACCGTTCAAAATGTTGAGAATATCTTCCTCGCCTAACGCCATTACCTGACTTGGCACAAGAAGACACACAATTGTTAAAAATACAAAGATGCTCTGCCTCATGATTTTCCTCCTTCGGGTTTTTTTCAGATTTTTCAAAAAAGGCAAAGATTTAGCCAGGAAAAAGGTAGTTAGATGATGCAGTCGATAGACTGAAGTTCTTAATATAACCCGACTCTCGTCCACCACCGAATATCTCCTAACTCCCAGCTAAATCCCTGCTTTTTTTGAGATAGTATTTTTTTAAACATTACAGTGTATAACAAAAAAGAGCTTTTGTCAAGCCCAATTTATTAGATATCTATATATTATATTCTTTTATTTAGGAAGCTCTAATTCTTGTCCTGATCTTAAATCATACGGGGGTTCGATCCCATTAATTTCCGCAATAACTTTCCAATCCAAATCAAGCTCCAGTCCTATTTCGTATAATGTTTCACCCGGTTTAACCGTGTATAGCTCCCCATCAGCAAATCCAGAACCTTGTTCATTAGTAATGCTACTGTCTAGTTGTTTATTGTTTGGGGTGTAATCAGCTTCATCAGTTTCAACTATTACCTCTTCATTTTTTATCTCTGATTTATTAGATTCTTTTTTTTCTCTAGGTTTGTGGGTACTTACTCCCATAATTATCATAAATAATAATACTGGAACGCCTATAGCGAGTACACCTGTTTTGTAAGCAGTATCGTCGGAAATCTCAACCGTACTGTTTTGTGAATTTATTTCTGGAGATATCGAGTTTTTTTGTGTTGGAGTATCTTTTTTTACCTCTGTTTCTGAGATACCGACTTTAATTTGTTGATCATTTTTGATATCAGGATTTACTGATTTCGCAATGTCTTGATTTGTATCACTTTCAACGCTTAATTTTTGAGAAGATTCATCTTTATCATCATCAAATTTTAACTCTATATCTTGAGCCATATCTCTTATTATAACACAACAAAATACGTAATATTGTGTGTAACCCCTGCGTAAGGCTACGGGTTATATACTTCTTACGGTTCGTTTGGTTCACTAAGATGGTCTGCCACCCGAAGCTTTCTTGTCCGCCGGCTCGTCCGCCGTAGCCTTCTTGACCCCCTCGAAGCCTTGGCGTAGTGGGTGGCGTAGGTGGAAGCGTAGGGTGGTGGGCGAGGAGAGAATCGAACTCTCACGGGATATTATTCCCATTGGATTTTAAGTCCAACGCGTCTACCGTTCCGCCACTCGCCCCTATTTAGTTATCAGTGATTAGTTATTAGTGGTTAGTAATTTATGTAGTTGCTAATAACCAGTAACTAGCCGCTAGTCACGAAATAATTATACCTTATACTAAGACAATTTTCCAGCCCTTTGGGGCTGAGAATATCTGCCCACTTAAAGTAAAACCGGAAGCTTTTTTGTGTCCCCCGCCTCCCAGATAACCAGCGAGCTTAGAAACATCAACCTTATCGTCTTCAGTTCGCAAACTACCTTTTATTTTATTATCGTATTCAGAAAAAAGGATAGTGGCCTTACTACCCGGTACATTTGATAATAGTGTTATAGCCCCCTCCAAATCTGATAGATTTGCCTGCAGTGCATCAAAATCATCCTGGGTAATAATTGAATATGAAATTTTTCGTTTTTTATCAAATTGTAATCTTTCTAATGCAAGACCCCATAATTTTAGTGCTGGGACTGATTTGTTGTTGTAAACTTCAGATGTAATCTTTTTGAGCTTCGCGCCATATGATAATAATATTGAAGCGATGTTCAAAACTCGTGAACTTGTATTTGAATGCTGAAAACTTCCAGTGTCTGTAGACAGACCAGTTAATAATGCTGTAGATATGTCTCGGTCAAAGTTAACTCCCAAACCTTTAATAATAAAATATACTACTTCGCAACAAGCTGCGGAAGAAGGATCAACAACATTTAAGTCACCAAAATGTGTATTAGTTATATGGTGATCGATATTTAACATTACCAAGCTATTGTCACTTTTAATGTTACTTGGCAATGCAAAGCCTCGGATGTCACCAAAATCTAGCGTAATAATTAAATCGAATTTATTTGAGTCAAGCTCTTGTTGAAACTGTTTAATACCGGATAAATAACTGAATTTTTTAGGTATTTTATCAGGGCAATACAGCTCGACACACTTATTTAGTTTTTTTAGACTTAAATATAATGCTATCGCAGAACCCATACTATCACCGTCTGGTTTTTTGGGATTACAAATTAAAATATTCTGCTTAGAGTACAATAAATCTATAGCTTCGGGAATTTCTTTGAGTTCTATGCCGGCAATCATTATTTTTGTGGTTTAAGAAGTACATTTTGACGTTCTTCTGTGTTCAGGTCACTTTTTGAAAATTGGTATTTATCCAAAATATCTTCACGATTAAAGTTCTCGTTTTTTAAAAACAAATCTATTTCTTTTAATTCTTGATAATCGATAGGTATCAAAACTTGTGGTTCAACTTGATTACATATACTGGAGGAAGATTTTATATCTAAGTTATTTTTCCCAACACTCAATAGTAAAATATTTATCCCATTTACTAATTTTAATACTTTGTCGCTTGGGGTAGTGTCAAGATTAAAGCTAGCCAGTGTATTGTTTTCGTATTTCAGAATAGCAATTTGCCGATTATTTACAGGGATAATTCTTATTTCAACACCAGAAATCTCATATTCTCCTGGTTGATTAATGATAAATCTATCTTTGTGTTTATTTAAAGAGGGGTTTATATCATTAGGTATCGTACAGACAATAATCTGCTTATATTTATCTGGCTCGGGTAATTTATCGATCGAATAGTCGAAATATACAATTGCGAAACCGGTCTTTACGCTTACTAAGCTTCCGCCATGCCATTTTATTTCCATATTAACTCCGTTTCCATAGATTAATCTTCGATTTTTTGTACAGTGCCGTTTTTGAAATAACGATATCTTTCTTCATTTTCAGAAATTTCAAAATCTTCAAACTTGTAATCACTTGACTTCCTAATATTTACTGATAAATTCTCATTTTTTTCATTTTTCATAAATATATCTTACCACCTATAAAAGATTGACACAAGCGATTTTAGTTGGTGTAATAAACATATGTACCATCACGTTCATCATCATATAAAAATTTCAGCGATTTTAGTAATTGCAATAACGATATTTATTAGTTTTTTAATGTGGGGGGTTGATTTAGTATTTGCCCATAAAGTAGGTTTGGGTGTTCAAGTATCGGGTATTAATCTAACAGGTAAAACAGAGCTAGAAACAAAACAAACCCTAGAACAAAAGTTTTGGCAGGTATCGCAAACCGGAGTAAACCTAACTTTTCAAGATGAGAGATTTCATCCAGCGTTAGATCAAATAGGTGTAACATTGAATACATCTGATCTAGCCAAACAAGCAATAAATTTTAACAGAGGCGGGAATTTCATATCCAGATTTTGGCAAACCTCTAAAATATTATTTTTTGGTAGAAATATCAAAATTACATCTGAGGTTGATCTCGCAAAACTGCATTCATACCTAGAACATATTGGAAAGGATAATATCCAACGTGCACAAAACGCCACACTTATATATAGTGATAAAAATTCAAATAGTTATTTTGAAATAGTACAAGAAGAGGTGGGAAAAATAATCGACATTGATTCAGCTTCAGATAAAATCAACGATCAGATACAACACAAAACAGATATCACAAACCAAGAGTTAAGCACAATAGAATTACAAGCCACATCAAATAAACCAACGATTATCTGCGATGACCTATCTAGTATCAAAGAAGAAGCAAACCGACTTATATCTAAATCTTTTGTGTTTAACTACGGAAATCTAAAATTTACTGCAGAACCTTCAGATATAGCTAAATGGTTAGATTTTATTGAAGTAAACAGAGAAACTCAAATAGAGATAGATGAATTGGCTTTAAACAAATATCTGGATATCATAGCAGAAAAGATAGACATACCCGTGATTGATACGATCATTGAACTAACAGGTACAAAAAAAACCACAAAGCGTGAAGGTCGGGAAGGTAGACAGCTAAATCGTACTTTAGTAATTCAAACAATCAACGAAATATTTTTTGAAAATTCCGATAGAGGAATAACACTTGAAACAAATACTATCAAACCCGCAGAAAAAATAGTATACCCAGATTCACCTCCTATAGGTGGGTTGTACCCGGGCAGATATATAGAGTTAAATATATCAGCAAAACAAAAAATGTATCTATGGGAAGGAAAGAAATTAATTGCTACATATACAATATCTAGCGGTAAACCCGGTTATTACACACCAACTGGTACATACCATGTTATGAGCAAGAATATTCGAGCTTGGTCAAGTAAATACGGTCTTTATATGCCTTATTGGATGGCTTTTACCAGTGCTGGCCACGGTATCCACGAACTTCCGGAATGGCCTGGTGGATATAAGGAAGGTTTAAATCATTTGGGATTAAGGGTTTCGCACGGCTGTGTACGATTAGGGGTGGGTCCAGCCGCTTATTTATATAGTTGGGCGTCTATAGGTACTCCAATTTATATACATTACTAAGGTTCAAAATTACAGTTTAAAACTAAAAAGTATTTATATTATTCCTCGACTCGGAATAAACTCAGTCTGTACTCAATAATTTAACAACTCGAAACTTGCAATTTAGGCGTAGATATCAATGCTCTCTTGTGAATCTTCTTCCTTTTTATCTTTTGCTATTTCAGATGGTTCTTCTTCCTCAATTTGCGCCACATCTGGTGTGATTGACGAACCTTCTTTTTGCTCTTCCTGAGTAGATTCAAAAACATCAGTTCTGGGTTCTTTTTTAATTCCTATATGGGGTGAAGTTTTTTCAGTTTCTTCAACCCTTCTTTTTTTCTCATCGGACTCAACCCTAAAAGGTATACCTCCCGGTGATCCAGTTCGCGTAATTCTTTCTGACATAAGATCTCCACTTAATTTTTTATATATTAATAAATTCTACTTTTTTGCTTGGTAATTCTAATATAGCAACTTGAGATCTTAAAATCGAGGACATTTGAATAAATAAACAACCTCTTACTGTTTTACTATAGGCCCGAAAATGAATATGTCCATAAATATGTACTGATGGTAAGATCTTAGCTTTTTTTACTAACTTAAATTTTGGTGGTACATGACTTACAAATATTGTATTTGGATCGATTTTATGAAATCTTTGTTCAACTAATATGTACTCGTCGGGTGCTCCCAATCCTCCAATCCCATAAAACATATAATTACCTATTTTTTTAGGTTGATAATGTAAACTAACATTTTGGTCAGACAGTAAATCCAAGACTTGTTGTCTGTCGTTATCTCCAGGAACTGCATAAAAACGAGTTTTTTTGTTTTTGAAGTAAGTGATAACCTCTTTTACAAAATCAATATCCTCAACCCAAGAATTCGTAAAATCACCACAAAAAATTGCCAAATCGATCTTATTGTGACTGATAAAAGCTCGTAGTTTTTTAAACGCTATTTTTGAAGCGTGTATATCTGTAAAAGCTAATATTTTCATTGTATAAAATACAAAAGACTAGAAATTAATTCACTCTAGTCTTTTGTAAAATCAAATATTTAACTAAAATATTCACATTATTTATGCCGCTGGTTGATCCCCACCTGCTGGAGTTTCTTCGGGTTTTTTTTTCTCCCTCTTCAGGTACAGCCGGAGCTTCTGGAGTTTCAGGAGTAGCTTCTTCTCCCTCAGGCTTTGGTTGATCATCACCTACCGGTGGAGTTGCTTGTTGGTCGTCCATGTATATCACCTCCTTTCGTTTTAGATAAAATACTATTGTAGTATAACACAATCACTATCAAGTAATGCAAGCTATTTTATAATTATCTTATCGTTATCTATCTTAATACTGATGTTTTTGTTAGTTTTAATTTTTTTATTTACTAGTATTTCAGCAATTGGGTCTTCGAGTAGTTTAGATATATTTCTACGTATGGGTCGTGCTCCATTTTCAGTATCTGTAATTTTTTCAACAATATATTCTATTATTTTATTATCATATTTTATCTTAACACCGATTTTGTTTAGTCGTTTAACAAGTAAATTTAATTGAATTTTAGTAATTTTTTTCAAATCGGATTTTGTAAGAGGTCTAAAAATTAGAACTCTATCAACTCTATTTAAAAATTCTGGGGAGAAAAAATCTTTAAGCTCATGGTAAACTTTTTTTTGAATTTTTGAGTAATATTCCCTTTCATCCAAACCTTCATTTCTAAAAAATCCGATTTCTGAACCTGAGCTTATATCCTTTGTACCTAGATTTGATGTCATAATTACAATAGTTTTTGAAAAATCTACTTTTCGGCCCTTAGCATCTGTTAAATATCCATCTTCTAAAATTTGAAGTAATAAGTTAAAAACATCAGGATGAGCTTTTTCAATCTCATCAAAAAGCACAACTGAGTATGGTTTTTGACGAATTGCCTCAGTAAGTTTACCAGATTCATCAAAACCTACATAACCAGGAGGGGCTCCTACTAATCGTGACACGTTGTGTTTTTCCATAAATTCACTCATATCTATCTTAAATAGGGTGTCTTTGTTGCCAAAAACTTCTTCAGCCAGCACTTTGGCAAGTTCGGTTTTTCCTACACCAGTTGGTCCCAAAAATATAAAC
Source organism: bacterium (assembly GCA_043820855.1). Taxonomy (GTDB): domain Bacteria; phylum Patescibacteriota; class UBA1384; order JBDRDK01; family JBDRDK01; genus JBDRDK01. The sequence goes on along the minus strand of JBDRDK010000001.1, from coordinate 23,143 downwards.
GATCCAAAAGGTCTATCCTCTAGACTTACACCGGTTTCCGATCGTCTTAATGTGTTTGCCAGTACATTTATCGCCTCACCCTGACCAATAATTTTCTGTTGAAGTTTTTTCTCAATATCGGCGAATCTTTTTTTTGAATCCTTTAATATTATTGAAAGCGGCACTGAGGTCCATTCTGAGACTACCTTGGCAATGTCTTCATTTTTTACAAAAGGCCTTTTAATTTTAGAATCTTTCTTTGATTTTGGTTTAAGTTTTATTGCTTGGTTATATTTTTTGTTTTTTATTAATTCATCTTTAATTTTATCTACTTCAAATTCATAAGAATGATTATTAAAAATAGAGCCTTCCAGTGAAAACTCAGCACAAGCTTCATCCAAAACATCGATAGCTTTATCAGGTAAAAACCTATCTGTTATATATCGTTCCGACAGCTCAGTAGCAGCACGAATAGCTTCCAAACTGATCCTTACGTTATGGTGCTTTTCAAAATTTGGTTTCAACGCCTGCAATATTTTATTTGTTTGAGCGGTCGTGGGTTCATTGACCTTAACTATTTGCATCCTACGTTCTAATGCAGAGTCTTTTTCAATATATTTACGGTAATCATCGTATGTAGTTGCACCAATTACCTTAACTTCACCTCGTGCAAGCGCTGGTTTTAAAATATTTGCGGCATCCATTGAACCTTCTGCTGAGCCTGTTCCAACAATTGTATGAACTTCGTCGATAAATAAAATAAGATTGGGATTGTTTTGGATCTCTTTTAACACTAGTTTTACCCTGTCTTCAAATTCACCCCTGTATTTTGTTCCCGCTACCAACAAAGCTAGATCCAGCGCCCATATTTGTTTATTTTGCAATTCACCTGGTATCTTTTCTTGGGAAATTGCATTAGCCAGACCTTCAACAATTGCAGTTTTTCCCACTCCCGATTCACCTACCAAAATCGGATTATTTTTGGTTTTTCGAGCTAAAATACGCATAACCCTTCGGAGTTCAATGTCTCTACCTACCACTGGTAACAGTTCATTTTTTTTGGCTTTTTCGGTAAGATTAACCGCATAGTTTTTTAAAGATTTTACCGGAGCTTTGATGGTCTGGATACCCATTGGCATTGACTGAAATTGTCCTCCTGTATGACGTGATTCGGAAAACAAATCGTCTTGAGTGGCTGTATCTTGAAAGTTTTTTAAATCACTATAATCTGTTTGTCCAGAAATTCGACTTTGTAATTTATTTAACAAACTTTTAATATCTACATCCAGTCCTTCTAATATTTTATATCCTTCAAAATTTTTGTCTTCCAGTATTGTTATTAATAAATGTTCAGGCAATACCCTACTAGATTGCAAATGTTTTGCTGAAAACATAGAGCTTTTTATTAGTTCTTTTGCTTCCAGAGTAATACCTGATCCAATACAAGTTTTGGTTAGTTCAGAAAAATTTAATGCAATCTGAATTTTATCAAAGGTCATTCCGTAACTTCTTAATATATTTTTTAGGTCACCGTTACCTTTAATCTCAAAAATAGCCAGCAATATATGCCCTGAATTAATATTATTATGCATATTATGGGCAATATCCTGACTTTTTAATAATATTTGTTTTGATATTTTAGTAAACCGATAAAAACTATCTTTTGGCACGTTATTGAGATTATTTTTTATCTTTTTTGGGATCTTTTTTTTCTTCAGTTTTATTTGACTTTTCTTTTTTGTTTTTTTCTTGTTTATCTTTAAGGTTATTCGCTCTTTTTCCTTTTATTGTTTCCTTTTTCTTATTATCCTCTTTTTCAGCTTCTACCTCGATTTTTGATACATCTATATCCCAATTACATAACTTACTGGCAAGTCGAACATTTTGACCGTCTTTGCCTATTGCTAAAGATAATTGATCAGACTCAACAATCACTTCAGCCTTACCCTTATACCCACCTTCTTTAGTTTCTTTATTCTTCATCAATTTAACGGATTTAACTTTTGCAGGGGATAATGCATTGATTATGTAAGTTTCGTCCTTTTCGTCCCAAAGTACTATATCGATCTTTTCTTCACAAATCTCAGCTAATATTGTCTGTACCCTGGTGCCTCTTTGACCTATGCATGAACCAACCGGATCTACACCTTCTTGCGTAGCAATAACAGAAACCTTTGTTCTACGACCTGGTTCTCGTGCTAAATCTTTTATTTCAACGCTTCCAGATGTAATTTCTGGAACTTCAATTTCAAATAGTTTTCGAATTAGTTCTTTATCGGCTCGTGAGAGAATAACTTGTGGTCCACGGGTAGTTTCTTCTACGCTTTTAACATACACCTTCATTTTTTGACCGATATAATATTTCTCTCCTGGAATTTGTTCAGATACTGGCAAAATCCCATTAATTTTCCTAAGATCAATAATTACGCTTTTTAATTCAATCTGCTGAACAGTACCGTTTACAACTGATTTTTCTTTGCTTTGAAACTCTGAAAATAGTACATCTCTCTCAGCTTCTCGAATTCTTTGAATAATTACCTGCTTAGCTGTCTGAGCCGCAATTCGTCCAAAGTCAGTAGGGGGGTTACCAATTCTTTCTGTAATCTCATCCCCTATTTTAATACTTTTTTTCTTTTTCTTTGCTTCTTTTAAGATTATTTGAGCTTCTTCATTTTCTAAATCCTCTTCTTCTACAACTTCAAAAACCCGATATACTTTTACATCTTTAGTTTCGGGATTAAATTCAGCTTTTATTCTTTGGCTTGGAGTGCCGTAATCTTTTCGATACGCCGAAGCTATTGCCGCATTCATAGTTTCCATAACTATTTCTCTTGATACGCCTTTTTCATCACAAATTTGCTGAATAGCTAGTTCAAATTCTTTATCCATAGTTCCTTTGCTACCCCGTATTGCGGGGTAAGTCCCGCGTAGCTTTATGCGTAGTGGGACGCTATTTAAGTTTGCCTGTAATAGCTGGAATACAAGCTAAACATTAGCTGGTATTTGTTAAAAAAGAGCGCGTCTACTGACTCACTCTTCAATTAAAATATATAATAAATTTATATTTTTGTCAAGTTTCTAAATCAATATCTAATTAATCTTTCTTAAACGAATATTTTCTGGTGTAACCTCAAGATATTCGTTGTCACACATAATCTCAAGCCCTCTTTCTAAACTTAATTTATACGGAGGGGTAAGCATGATTGCATCATCAGAACCTTTTGAACGCATATTTGTAAGTTGCTTACCTTTTATTGGGTTCACTTTCATATCCTCACCTTTTGAAGTATTACCAATAACCATACCTTCATATACTTCTGTACCAGCTTTAATATATAACACACCTCTGTTTTGTAAGTTGTTTAGGGCAAAACCTAGCGCTTTGCCACCTATCATAGAAATCATAGAACCGGTTGTTTGTTTTTCAATCTTTCCTACAAAAGCTCGAAAGTCTATCAAACGACGACACAAGATACCTTCACCGCGTGTGTCAATCATAAAATCACCACGATATCCAAGTAAACCTCTAGTTGGTACTTCAAAAATAATTCGTGTGTGTTCTTGTTCCGGTGATAAATCTATCATAACTCCTTTTCTTTTGGCTAATTTTTCAATAATAGCTCCCATCATATCATTAGGGATGTCAATAGTTACTTCTTCAAATGGTTCGGTCTTAATACCATCTTTTTCTTTAAAAATAACTTTTGGCTGTGAAACTTGTAATTCAAAACCTTCACGTCGCATATTTTCTAAAAGTATTGCTATATGTAATTCGCCTCGGCCATAAACTTTGAAATGATCGTGGTTTGACATATCAATCTTTAAACCTACATTTACTTCTAGTTCTTTTTCTAATCTTTCTTTAATCTGTCTACCAGTAACAAACTTACCATCTTTGCCAGAAAACGGAGAATCATTTACTAAAAAATTCAATGATATTGTTGGTTCGTCAATATTTATAGCTGGTAAAGCATCTTGAGATGGGCTGTGACAAACTGTTTCACCTATATCTATATCATCTATTCCTGCAATCATTACAATATCTCCTGCTCCAGCTTCATTTACTTCCCTTTTATTTAAACCTTGAAAAGTATATATTTTTGTTATTTTACCTTTTCTAATTTCATCCTTAGCTTTTTTGATAAATACTCCATCACCTACGTTAACAACGCCCTCATATATCCTACCTATTGCCAAACGTCCAAGAAAGTTATCATAAGCTAAATTAAATGATTGAAACTTAAATTCTTTTTTCAGCTGAATTTCTGTAGAAGCAACCGGAACATCTTTTAGGATTACATTCAAAAGTGGGGTTAGGTCTTTCATCTCATCATTTAGATTTAATTTAGCAGTACCGTTTTTGGCTATTGCATAAATAACCGTAAAATCTAATTGTTCATCATTAGCACCAAGATCCCAAAAAAGTTCCAAAACCTTTTCGTGAACCCATTCTGGTCTAGAAGCAGTTTTGTCAATTTTATTTATTACTACTATAGGTTTCAAACCTAATTCTAGAGACTTTTTCAAAACAAACCTGGTTTGAGGCATAGGACCTTCTTGAGCATCAACAACTAATATTACTGAATCAATAAAACGCAATACTCGTTCCACTTCTGAACCAAAATCAGCATGACCCGGAGTATCAACGATATTTATCTTAGTACCTTTATAATCAATAGAGGCATTTTTTGAGTATATTGTTATACCTCTTTCTTGCTCCAATACATTTGAATCCATACCTACACCTATTTTGGCTGCCCCTGTCTGACGCATCAAAAAATCAGTAAGGCAGGTCTTACCGTGATCTACGTGAGCTATTATTGCGATATTACGTATTTCCATAAGTTTTAATTAACAAATGTTAACGCCTTACCTTTTTTATCTCCCCTTCCTGTTCGTCCTATCCTGTGAATATAATCATCATAATTTTCAGGAAGTTCATAATTTATAACATGACTTATATTATCTATATCAAGCCCTCTAGCGGCAACATCAGTTGCAACAAGTACGTTAATAAAACCGTATTTGAAATTCTTCAATGATCTTTGTCGGCCGTTATGACTTTTATTTCCATGTATAGATCCGGCTTTAATTCCACGTTTTTCAAGTTTTTGAAATAGATCTTCAACACCATGTTTAGTTCTACCAAATACTAATACTTTTCTAAATTCAGAATTCTTAAGTAAATCATGTAAAACGTCGATCTTAATACGACCCTGTAATCTAATTATATCCTGTTCGATATTGCAAGCTATATCTCTAGTTTTCACAGAAATAGTTATTGGATCATTCAAAAATTCATTGATAATTTTATTAATTTCTGCAGACATAGTAGCTGAAAAGCATAGGGTTTGACGTTGTGGGTTTACGCTCTTCATAACTAACCGAATATCATTAATAAAGCCCATATCCAGCATTCTGTCAGCTTCATCAAGTACTACATTTTTTACAGTTTCTAATTTAAGCACCTTTCGTTTCATTAGATCTAAGGTTCTTCCTGGAGTACCAATAATAAAATTATTGAATCTTCTTAAGTCTCTTATCTGTAACCCTATACTCATCCCACCTACGCAAACAACCGAATGAATCCCCAAAGAATGTGTAATACTTTTTAGCTCTTCATTGATCTGTAAAGCAAGTTCTCTTGTAGGAACCAAGATTAAAACTTGCTGACTTCTATTAGCCAAAATTTTATTTACCAAAGGTATCAAGAAAGCTGCTGTCTTTCCGGTTCCGGTATTTGCTAGTCCTACTACGTCATTCCCATCACTGATATACGGAATAATTTCATCCTGTATAGGTTTCAAACTTTTGTACCCACGCTTTATAACTTGATTTAAAAATGGTTGACTTTCAATAAAATCAGAGAGAGTATGTTTGGGTGTAAAGACCTCAACTTCTTTTGTTGTTATAGACATTTTATTAATTAAGTTTGATATGTCTATTTGTTTATTTTTTGGTTTGGTACCAAAATTCCTCCTACCATATTTATTACTAGAGGAGTTGTTTCTTGAAAAGCGCGAATAAGACCCGTTTTTACGCGATCCATGAAAAGTACTCTGTCCTTTTGACCACTTTGGTCTACTGGACGATTTAGTTGCGTATCTATTCATAATGTATTTGTAATCGAGGACTTAAAAAAACAAAAGAACCTCTTAAAGAGGTCCGCATAACCATCTTCAATCACATCGTACGATAATAGCATGAAAATCTTATTTTGTCAATGGTTCGATAAACTCACCATAAATCAAAAAAGACCTCAAAAAGGTCTTTATTTTATTATGCCCCAGTACCATACGGTACAGAGGGCACTACTTATTCGATACATGGCTTGCCCATATACCTGAATACTGTGTGGCTTGCCATGCACCGAATGGTGCGTGGCTCCGCAGGTCGGGTTTCCTCCTTCGCATAAAGCTATGGAGGACGGGCGGACTAAGCTAATCTCTGGTAAAAAAACTAATAAATAAAAATTTTAGTACATTCCTAAGGCGTGAAATACGACTCGGTTCTTGGATCACTCTATACAACCACTCTAATCCAGTTTTTTGCATCCAGACCGGTGCGCGTTTAAATTTACCAGCTATCATATCAAACGCTCCACCAATACCAATAGCTACACAGGGGCTTTTAAATTTATCTAAGTTTTTAGCGATCCATTTTTCTTGTCTAGAAGATCCACCAAAAGCCACAAAAAGCAAATGTGGTTTAGTTTGTTGAATGTTCTCAATTACTTTTTCCTTTGATCCTTGATCCTTTAAGAAACCATAGGTTGCACCGACAATGTTAATATTAGGGTGTATTAGTTTTAATCTCTGCGCTGCAATTTTTGCGATTTCTTCTTTTCCATCTTTTGCTGGCTCACCGCCAAGAAGATAAATTCTATATTTTTCAGATTCTGCTAATTTTGCCAAAGCCCATATTAAATCAATACCCGTGACTCTTTCTTTTATATTCATTCCCTTTCTTCTCGCTGCCCAAAGTACTCCTACACCATCTGGAGTAATTAAAAAAGCTTGACTCAAAATTTTTTGATAATTTTTGTCTTTGTAAGCTCTATATAAAATTTCAGGATTTGCTGTAACTACAAATCCTTTTCTTTTACTATCTATAAAATATTTTATTTTAGAAACTGTTTGATTAAAAGACAAGTTACTTACATCAGTTCCCAGTATTTTGATTTTTTCCATTAAAAACTTCCCTATTTGTTGAAAATACCAATCCCACCAATATCCAATAAAGTATTGTGGTTGGCGCATCGGACCAAGTATGCAGAAATAAACCGTGTGTTACCAAACTAATTCCAATAAACAAGCATATCAAAATAAACTCTTTATGGAAATAGTTGGCTACTTTAGTGTAAACATAATACATACTCCAAAAAATTCCGAAAATTATTGCAGTAAACATACTTAATCCGAGAATACCCATTTCAACACCGATTTGTAAAAACCAATTTTCAGGTACCAGTGAATCCCTTAAGACAAAGTGATAGCTTGAAGGATTTGAATCAATACCAATAATTTGCAGATATTTTTTGATTTCGGGATAAGCTTCAGTAGGGATTTCAGTATAATTTTGTTCAAATCTTAAACTCGAGGGTCCAGCAGTACCAACACCTAACCCTTCAGGATTATTTTTGATCAAATATACTGCAGCAGCACTTCGTACTAAGTGTCCGCTTAAAGACGAGTTAGTTCTTAGTATATTTTCTGATAGATTTCCGCTAAAACTCAAAATTCCTACAACACTACTACAAAATAAAATGATTATTATTAGTATTCGGGTTCGCCATTCTTTAAATAAACTTAACACAAATAGTATTGTGAGTATAATTACTGCTATCCAAGCTGATCTTGAATAAGTTAAATACAATAAAACTCCAATTGCAAGTATATAAATAATATAAAATATAAGACCTTTACCTATCTTGGCTCTAGCGATATTAAATAAACACAATCCCCATAAAATAACTAAATATGACGCTAAAGCATTTGGTCCGGAAAAAAATGATTGCAACCTCTGAGTATTTGTTTCGTGAATATATGAATAAGCAGGCAAACTAAGTAGATTTTTTGGATGCCAATCAGTAACTGCTGCATAACCAAAATTAGTCAAGAAATCTGGTGGCAACAGTTTTTGTAGCAAGCCAAATCCGACCACAATAATACCAGACCACATAAAACCTTTGATGATTTTCATTAATTCTTCATCGGTAAAATTCAAACTTCTAAATACAAAATAAACTCCAAACATTAGAAAATCATATCTAAGTCCATAAGCAGTCATCAAAGACGGTATATCTTGAATATAATTCACTGCTAGAGATAATACAAAAAGTCCAAAAATACAGTAATCAAACCACTTAAACTTAAAAGGTAGTTTAGATAAAGAAACGCTTTTATATATTATCTTTATGAAAAAGCTAAGTATAATAAATTCTTTCCAGAAAGCTAAAATAGATACTTGTGTAGAATTTAAATTTAGAAAATAATCAAATGAGGTTACTAAAAACGCATGAAACGGTAGAAGTAGCACTAAAAATAAAACAACCCATAGAGGTTTTTTAAATATAAAGTACCAGATTAAAAATCCAAAAAATACTACCAGACTGTAAAACAACAACCCCTCCATATTTAAGATTTATTATTTATTTTTTGCCCACAAAATTGATTTTTTATATGCTGCCAGATTTTCTACAGCAATACCTGTACCTTTTGCAACGCATAATAATGGGTTTTCAGCAACTTCACAATTTACACCAATAACTTTGCTAAATAACTCGTGAATTTTACGAAGTAATGCTCCCCCACCTGTAATCACAATTCCTTTATCAATAACATCAGCTGAAAGCTCGGGAGGTGTGTGCTGTAATACTTCTTTTACTGCCCCAATAATTTCGTTCATTCCATCTCTGCAAGCTTCAGCCACATCAGTAGATGACACCATGATACTTTCAGGCAATCCGGAAATTACATTCGAACCAGATATTTCCATTTTTAATTCTTTTTTTAAAGGCAAGGTACTACCGATTTTGATTTTTAATTCTTCAGCAGTTCTCTCACCTATAATCAAATTATATTTTTTTCGAATATATGATGCGATATCTCGATCAAACCGTATACCTCCCACCCGGACTGATGAAGAAGCTACTATATCACCCAAAGCCAGTACAGCAACTTCAGTCGTACCTCCTCCAATATCAATTATCATATGACCTGATGGTGCTGCAATAGGTATGTCAGCTCCCAAAGCAGCAGCTATAGGCTCCTTGATTACATACGCGTTTTTAGCTCCTGCATGAGTGGTTGCATCTATTACTGCTCGTTTTTCTGTCGAGGTTAATCCTGCTGGAATAGACACGAGAATTTCTGGTTTAAAAAGCCGCACTACACCAATCACTTTATTAACAAAATATCTTAACAGTGCTTCGGTTACAAAATAATCTGCTATTGCGCCATCACGAAGCGGATGGTTGGCGATAATACTTTCTGGAGTTCGACCCAACATATCTTTTGCAGTTTGTCCTACTGCCAAAATCTTATTATCTGCAGTTGACAACGCAACAACAGTGGGTTCATTTATAATAATACCTTTCTTTGGTACATATACCAAAGTGTTTGTTGTTCCTAAATCTATTCCTAAGCTTTTTACTAACATATTGTTTGTTTTCTATTATAGAATATCATCATACCTGATTATACACCAATGTTCAATTATATATAAAACCTAGCTTATCTATTAAAAAAAGAAATATTTTGATAAGATGATAAAAGCTAATAATGAAAAAATTTTTTCAAAAAATACAAAAAAGTAAAAGATTACTACTAAATATTTCTGTTTGGCTGATCGTGATTATCGGATTTGTCATAGTTGCCAGTTTTTTAATTTTCAGGGCATCGGGTTATGCTTATAATTTTAAAACTGGAAAAATACAAAAAACTGGTTTGTTATATGTACAAACCAACCCAAGATCTGTTGACGTATTTTTAGAAAAAGAATATAAAGGCAGTCGTACACCGTTAAGGGTTTCATATTTATTACCAGGAAAGTACGATTTAGAAATCAAAAAAGACGGCTACAAAACCATCAGCAAAACTATAACAATTTATGAAGGTTTGGGTACTAAAATAAAAGATGTTTTACTACTCTTAGAAAGTCAGAATTTTGATGAAATTGGTCCCAAAAAAATCATAGATTTTAAAATAAAAGATAAAAACAACTGTTTTGTACTATACGATAATCAAGGATTAAATATCGGTACTTTAGACATGAAAGACAACAAGCTCAAAAGTATTCATCAAATCAACGATCTTAATTTAAAATCACGAATCATCGAACCCATAAACAGCGATCATTTAATTATTAAGTCCGAACAGAAATACTATGTGCTAAATTGGAAGACCGGAAATTATTATGACTTGAACCAGCAGTTATCTATTGAAAAAATCGATGATTTGGGAATCAATAAAAATACAATAATAATACGGTCGGGAGACAATTTGCTCTCTTACAATATTACAAATCAACAATCCGCAAAAATTGCAGAAAATATTGTTGCTTTTTACTTAAATTCCTATATATATGCTATTCAAAACGTTTACGATAAAAATCAAATACTTCAAATCAACTTTAATAATTATTATATAAAAACTATAGAAGATAAGTTAGATATAGCTTCACCTAGTAAATTAAAGGTTTCAAAAGATAAACAGTTCTCCATACTAAATAAAAACAATGATCTATATATTTATGATGATAGAAATTTAGTGCTTTTAGATAAACAAGTACAAAACTTTAATTGGACAAATGACCGTAACTGGCTTGAATTTGGTGAAAAACTGGCACTCACATATTATACAAACAACGAACTATGGATATATCAAAAAAATAACAAAGATATTTTTAATCAACCAGAGGAAAATTATATCCTTAGGAGATTAAGTCATCCAATAAATGAATCAAACTTCTTCTTTAATCAATATAATATATACTTTTTCTCCAATAATGAATTAACTTTATCAGATTTATCGGGACATGCCACAAAAATAACAAATATTGATATAGATACAAAATATGAGTTCTCTAAAGATTATTCCGAGTTGTTATTACTAAAAAATGGGGTGCTAAGATTTGGTTCTATCCGTTAACGGATCTTTGGCAAACTATTTACGTTAGGACTTAAATCGTCTTTTATTTGATTTGTATTAGGTTCTGGCCAAACCTGCTTTGCTGTTGCTACTAATCGCTTCCAGTTTGTACCGACTGGGGTACACGTCATTAAACTAATAATACTGTTATCACTACTTTCCAAAACTTCAGTTTGATCAGGCATCACAACCGAACTACCGATTACCTGATATATAAACTGCTGGTCTTTGTAGTTAATTAGTATCTCGTCATTTTTTTTAAGCCTACCGAGTGCTGCAAAAATACTATTATATTTAGCTTTATCCCACCACCAATTTGACGAGTGACCAACTATAAACACATTACCTATCTCACCCGGAAATGCAGTATTTGGAAATCGAACTACACCGTCTTTTAGATTTTTAAGTATCTCACTTTCTTTACTTTCCCAGATTATGGGCACATCAATATGTAACACCGGTATAACTAAGTGATTTTCTGGAGAACTGGGAATTGTTTTAGCTTCTTCTTCAGTAAAAATATTTTTATTGTGCAAATTAACAACATGTTCACCTCTTTCTTGATAATGTGACATATAATTAGAAAGTGCTGGGTAATTCAAAACCCCATAAATCAACCCGAAAAAGAGTAGAAAAATCACAATAAACCTAATAAATTCCCAAAGTTTTTTTAGCATGATAATTGTCATTCGATTATACTTAGGACATTCTACTCGTCAATGTATAATCTCGGCTGAAAGCCATGAGCAAACAATGTGAGTCGAATGGTGGGCAAGGAGAGAATCGAACTCTCATGAGATTAATCTCATAGGTTTTTGAGACCTACGCGTCTACCGTTCCGCCACTTGCCCAAATACACATAGATTATACTGCTTTTTGGAGCTTGTTTCAAGATAAATATGCTAAAATTATCTTTGATGGGCTGTTAGGGTCAACGACCACCCTTTGGGCCTCAGTTGGTAGACCTTCCCGCCGTATGGGGACATAGCTCAGTGGTAGAGCGTCGCACTCGCATTGCGAAGGTCGTGGGTTCAAATCCCACTGTCTCCACCATACTTTGGCAATCGGGGCGCTACATTCGCATTGTAGAGGTCACCGGTCCGAATCCGGTACAGTCCACCAAATAATAGAATTAATTATTTTTTATTTTCTGGTAAAAAGTGATAATATTGATTTAAGGTGACAACATAACGATCAGGAGCAGTATGAATCTTGATGATTTAAGTATATACAAACAATTAGATCCCTCGGATCTATACAAAAATATTAGTGAACTACCCGACCAATTTGAAAATACATGGACAGAAATCAATAGATTAGTATTGCCTTCATATTACTTAAAAGCCAATAAAGTAATAATACTTGGTATGGGTGGATCAGGTATTGGCGGCGAGCTAGCCCGAGGTCTTACACTAAAAACCAGTGAAATACCCATACACACTCACCATAATTATGGAATTCCAGAATTTGTAGATGACAGAACATTAGTTATTGCTATAAGCTATTCCGGCAACACCGAAGAAGTTACTGATGGTTTTGTTGAAGCTTACAAACGAGGCGCAAAGTTAGTGGCTGTTACTACGGGCGGGGAGTTGGAAAAATTAGCATTAAAATATCGGGTACCTTATTATCGTTTTGCTTATAAATCTCCACCTAGAGCTGCTCTAGGTTATTTATTAATATCAGTAATTGGAATTTTAAAAAAATTAAATATTATTGATATCGCTGAACAAGATCTAAATACCACACTCTCTATGTTGAAAAATCAACACATTAAACTTAACCGAGACGTTCCAGCCCCAAAAAATCGTGCAAAAAAGCTAGCTCAAAAACTATATGGCAAAATTCCGATAATTTACGGCACTGAATTTTTGGAAAGCGTTGCTGTAAGATGGAAAACCCAGGTAAATGAAAATGCTAAATCTGCTGCATACGCTGAAATAATACCAGAATCAAGCCATAATAGTCTTGTCGGCTTAGATTTTCCAACAGAATTAAAAGATAAGTTGGCTTTTATTATACTGCAATCCAAATTAAATCATCCCAAATCTAAGCTGCGTCAGGAATTTTTTCAAAAAACCCTCAAATCCAAACAAATATCTATAGAGGTAATTTCTGCTGACTTTGTGTCCGATTCGCCGCTAGTTGAAGCTACAGCCCTGATTTACTTAGGCGACCTAGTCAGTTATTATTTAGCAATCTTAAACGCGTGCGATCCATATCCCGTTGATATAATCAATAAACTAAAAACCACAATAAAGGAGAAGAGTAGTGAGTAAAATAAAAACTATTAAATCCCGAGAGGTTTTAGATTCTCGTGGTGTACCAACATTAGAAACCACAGTAATGTGTGATGATGATATATCGGGTATAGCCATGGTACCTTCTGGTGCATCAAAAGGTAAAGAAGAAGCTTTAGAGCTTAGAGATGGAGACAACAGTCGATATTCCGGTAAAGGAGTAAAAAAAGCTGTAAACAATGTAAACCAAAAAATAGCTCGAATATTACAGGGCGTAGATATCGAAGAGCAAAGTAAAATTGATCAGATAATGATAGAGCTTGATAATACTAAAAATAAATCACGTCTCGGTGCAAATGCAATATTGTCTGTATCTCTGGCTGTTAGTAGAGCTGCGGCAAACAGTTTAGATATACCACTATACAAATATCTTTCCTTAAAACTTGGTAAAAAAGTATCAGACTTCCTTATTCCAACACCAATGATGAATATTATTAACGGCGGGGTTCATGCAGACAATAATTTAGATATTCAGGAATACATGATAATTCCTGGTGGGGCTAGCAGTTTCAACCAAGCTTTGGAGTGGGGATCAAGAGTATTTAACGCGCTACATGAATTACTAAAAAATCAGAATCTACCTACTGGGGTCGGTGATGAGGGCGGATTCTCACCAAATCTAGCCTCCAATAAAGAAGCTTTTGTTTTAATCATGCAAGCAATAGAAGATACCAAATTAATACCTGGAAAGGATATTTATTTAGCTTTGGATGTAGCAGCAAATACTTTTTATAAAGATGGCAATTATTTATTTGAGAGGGGTACCCAAACACTAAATACTGACGGGATGATAAATATGTACCGTGAATTATTAAAAGCATTTCCAATTATTTCACTTGAAGATCCCCTATCCGAAGATGACAAAAATGGCTGGGAAGACATAACAAATGAATTAAAAAACAAGGTGCAAATAGTAGGAGATGATATATTTGCTACAAATCCAGCAAAACTTAATTTTGGAATTACACAAAATATAGCAAATTCAATATTAATTAAAACTAATCAGATAGGTACTTTAACTGAAACATTAAAAACAGTAGAGATCGCCACAGAAAACCGTTATTCTCAAATAATTTCTCATAGGTCGGGTGAAACTGAAGATACTTATATTGCAGATTTAGCAGTTGGTATAGGATGTGGACAGATCAAAACTGGTTCTCTTACACGAAGCGAAAGAATTGCGAAATATAATAGACTTCTCCAGATAGAGATTGAACTAACAGAAAAATCAGCTTTTGCAGGTATTTCAACGTTGCCAAATTATAAAAAATAATCATGACTGAATTTGATTCTACTAAATACAGAGGGGTGGTTTTGTTAATTTTGGATGGTTGGGGTATAAGCCCTAATAAAGTTGGTAATGCTATCAATAAAGCTCATAAACCAAATTATGACCATTATCTAACTAATTATCCGCACTGTAGTATTTCTGCGGCTGGTGAAGAAGTCGGTCTGACCTGGGGAGAAGTAGGAAATTCTGAAGTTGGTCATTACAATATTGGGGCTGGCCGTGTAATTTGGCAAAGTTTGGCTCGTGTAAATAATGCAATATTTGATAACAGTCTTTTTCGAAACTCTATTTTGGTTGATGCTTGCCACAAAGCTAAAAAAACCAAAAAAAAGATTCACCTCATAGGTCTAGTTAGTCAGGGTGGCGTACACAGTCATATAGATCATCTTATAGCCTTGTTAAGCTTGATAAGTCACAACGGTTCACCCGAAACCTGTATTCACTTTATTACTGACGGCAGAGACTCTCCTCCCAAAATCGCTTTGACAGATATAAAAAAAATCGAAGATAAAGCTCGCGTATCCCGTGTTGGAAAAATTTGCAGTGTAATTGGGCGATATTATGCGATGGATCGGGATAGTCGCTGGAAAAGGACTGAAGCAGCTTACCGAGCTATTGCTGATGGTATGGGAGAATATGCAACAACTGCCTACGAAGCTATTCAAAAAGCCTATCAAAAAGATCTAAATGATGAATTTATTAGTCCTACAGTAATTGTCGACGAAAACAACCAACCGCTTGGTAAGATAGATGACGAGGATTGTATTATATTTTTTAATTTTCGCGAAGATCGAATGGTTCAATTAGTAAAGTCATTTTATGACAAACAAATAAAACAATTTAATACTAACCCATACAAAAAATTAAACCTAATTTCTTTTATCAAATACCATCAACACTTTGATTTCCCCATTATATTCCCACCTCAACCTATTATCAATACCTTACCAGAACTTATCTCCCAAGCTGGAATGAAACAGTTACATATTGCAGAAACTGAAAAATATGCTCATATTACATATTTTTTAAATGGGGGCAAAGAAGATCCGGTTCAAAACGAAGATCGTATATTGGTGCCATCGCCCAAAGTTGCAACATATGACTTGAAACCTGAAATGAGTGTATTTAAAATTGTCAAAAAAGCTGGGAAAGCTTTAGATACTCACAAACATCAGTTTATTATAATAAACTTTGCTAATCCGGATATGGTAGGTCATACTGGAAATTTTGATGCTGCTGTAAAAGCTGTTGAAGCTACTGACTCCGCTTTAAAGATATTAGTTAATAATGCTACTAAAAATTCGTATTGTATGTTGATCACAGCTGACCACGGAAATGCTGAAGAGATGTATACTGCTGAAACCGGTCAAATCAGCAAAGATCACACAACTAATCCTGTACCAGTAATACTTATTACCCCACAAAACAAAAAAAATATTCCTTCAGACCAAAATCAAATTAATCAATTTCTGAATAGTCAACCAATCGGAGTACTAGCCGACTTAGCACCTACTATACTCGACTTACTTCACATAAAAAAACCTGCTGAAATGACCGGTTATTCACTAACTAATATATTAACTATATGACAAATCCTATCAGACCAAAACCAATTGTACTAGTAATACTTGATGGTTGGGGTATCAGCCCGGCTTGGGGTGGAAATATACTTTCAGTTGCTAATGTTCGTAATTACAATAAGCTGTGGCGGGAAAACCCCCACACGATACTAGAAGCCGCGGGAGAAGCTGTGGGACTACCAAAACATGATGTGGGTAATTCTGAGGTTGGGCACATACATATTGGGGCAGGCAGATTAATTCCTCAAGATCTATCTCAAATCAATAATGCAATTACTGATGGCAGTCTAAAAAAAAACAAAACAATCTTAACAGCAATACAGCATGTTAAAAAAAACAATTCTCAGCTACACCTGATGGGACTAGTTAGTGACGGTGGTATACATAGTCACATCAACCATCTTTTTCATATTCTTGAGATATGCAAAGAACAAAATTGTACAAATGTATTTATTCATGTTTTTACTGACGGCAGAGATAGTGATCCAATGAGTGCACTTAAATATATTCAAAATCTAGAAAACTTTATGCACAAACTAGGATTTGGACAGATAGCTACTGTATGTGGCAGATATTATGCTATGGACAGAGATAATCGCTGGGACAGAACCAGTCGAGCATACTTTGCACTTACCCAGAGTATTGGAGAAAAAGCCGATAGCGCAATGAATGCGGTCAGCAAGTCGTATTCACAAGGTACCAGTGATGAATTTATCAAACCAACAATAATTCAAAAAAATAATAAACCAACTAGTTTTATTTCTAGTAATGATTCAATAATATTTTTCAATTTTCGGGCTGACCGCGCCAGACAATTAACCAAAGCTTTTACTCAGGAAAATTTTATCTCTTTTCACAAAGGCAGACAAATTCCGGATTTATTTTTTGTATCAATGTTGCCCTATGAAAGCGAATACAAAGGTAAGGTTCAACCGGTTTTTCAAGATGAGGAAGTTCCAAATTGTTTAGCGGAAATAATATCAAACGCGGACTTATCACAGCTTCATATAGCTGAAACTGAAAAATACGCTCATGTTACATATTTTATCAACGGTGCCCGAGAAAAACCTTTCCCAAGAGAAAAGAGAATATTAATTCCATCACCAAAAGTCGCAACTTATGATCTTGCACCAGAAATGAGTGCTGGTGAAATTACAAAAAAAACTCTTGAAAGTATAAATAAATATGATTTTATAGTGATAAACTTTGCTAATCCGGATATGGTAGGCCATACAGGCAATCAAGAAGCTACTTTACAAGCTTTGGAATTTGTAGATAAATGCATTGAACAAATAACTAATGCTATACTAAAATCAAATGGTGTTTTAATTTTAACTGCGGATCACGGAAACGCCGAAGAATTAATAGACCCGGTTACAGGAAATATGAAAACTGAACATACAAATAACCCAGTACCGTTTATTCTTATATCCGATAAGTCAACTAAATATCATTTACGTAAAACAGGCAGATTTACATTATCAAATATCGCACCAACAATTCTAGAGTTATTGAAACTCGAGATTCCAACTGAAATGACCTCAAAAAGCTTATTAGATAATAATATTCAAAATAATAAGGTAGAAAATAATGAAAACCAAATCAACCCAGCTTTTTAAACCATTAATTTTACTTATACTCGACGGCTGGGGTATAAGTCCTGCCTGGGGAGGTAACGCTATTACTATGGCAAACCCCAAGGTCTATAACTATTTATGGCGAAATTACCCGCACCTAGTGTTACAAGCTTTTTCAAAAATGGTTGGAAAATATAATAAAGTAGGCAATTCAGAAATCGGTCATTCAGCAATTGGATCAGGTACTTTACCACTACAAGATCTGTCACGAATCTCATCTGAAATTCAGAACAAAAAATTCTTTGAAAATCCAGTTTTAAAAAAAGTTGCCAAAAATTGTACCAAACATAACTCCACCTTACATTTAATAGGTTTAGTAAGTGACGGTGAGATTCATAGTCATATTGATCATTTAAAAGCATTAATTGATTTTGCAGCAAAAAATAAGATTAAAAAAGTGGTTTTACACGCAATAACTGATGGAGTTGACTCCCCAGCAAATGAAGGTATACTTTTTCTTGATAGAATTCAAAAGCATATGCAGAAAAAAAAGACAGGTCAGGTTGCCAGTGTTATGGGTAGACAATATGCTATGGATCGAGATCAAAACTGGGGGCTAATAAAACAGGCTTATACCGCAATCACTCAAGGTAAAGCTTCACATAAATCCCAAAACGCTTTAGAAGTATGCGCAAATGCATATAAAAACAATTTTACTGACATCAATATTCCACCTACTGTTATAGTGGACGAGAACAATCAATCTATCTCTAGAGTATTACCATACGATTCAATAATATTCTTTAATTTCAGAGCTGATAGAGCTAGGCAGTTAACCACAGTTTTTACAGATCCAAAATTTAGACCTTTGTGGCGTCTGTCCCCTATACCCAACATACAGTTCTGCACGCTAACCAATTATCACAAAGATCTGCCCGTTGAAATAATTTACCCCAAAAAACCGTTTGATAATTCTCTGACTAAACTTTTGTCTGATAAAAATCTTAGACAGCTTCACTTAGCTGAAACTGAAAAATACGCCCATGTCACTTATTTTCTTAACGGTTATCATGAAAAACCATTTAAAGGCGAGGATCGAACATTTTTTAAATCCCCGCGGCCTGAAGTCTACGAATCTACTCCGGAAGGACAAACCCCACAAATTGCAAAAAAAATTATTGAAGCTGTGCGTTCAAAAAAATACGATTTTATTGTAGCTAATTTTGGTAATGTAGATATGGTTGGTCACTCAGGAAATATTGAAGCCGTAGCTAGTGCTGTATCAACAATAGACAAAGCGCTTCAAAATATTACTCAAGCCGCTTTAGTCTCCGAAGCAAGTGTTATGATTACTGCGGATCACGGTAAAGTGGAGAGGATGCTTGGTGAGATACAACAGGATCCGGAAACCACCCACACTCTAAATCCAGTTCCCTTGATTTATATAACGCCAAATAATAAATTACCCAAATCCCCTCTTCCAGAATCAATTCGTCGAGGTAGCCTTTTACCTGAAATAATCCAATCTGAATTTACGCTAGCTGATATAGCGCCTACTATCCTTGAACTTTATAATATTAAAATCCCCAAGGAAATGACTGGCAAATGTTTACTTAAAGATCTCAAGTAAAGCAACAAATTGTATTAAATTCCAAAACTTGCTATTTCTTTCTTTTTGTCATCTGAAACTGGTAATTCCTCACGCATTTCCCTTATAACATCCCTCATTTTTTCCGTACAACGTTGAACTGTTGCTATTTCGCTTTTTTGGCTACCAGTTATAGCGTTTTGTGATAATTTATCGGCTTCTTCTTTTGTCATTCCCAATCTAGGTCCCCGGGTAGGAGTTTCAAATTTCCCAGTTGTATCTATAGCTCGTATTGCTTCCGGTGAGCCTCCAGTAATCCCATAACGTTTATCAGTAGTAAAAAGACGATGAAGTACGTCTTCGTATATTTCAATTCTGGGTTTTTGAACACCCGCTCTTCTGGCTTCTAGGTCCGCTGTTTCTACTACTTCACTCAACATAAAATTTCTTCCTTCTTTGGAAAGTTTTTTACGGTGAAAGTATGTCTCTTCTAAAACATCACACCTTTCTTGAAATTCTCTTTGTTTTTCTATAGCTCCGGCTTCGCGAACTTCAGAGCTGTCTTCGATTTGTGTTTTTTCTGGTTCAATACCCATTTCTTCTGGACTTGAACCTAATGTTTCTCCCATAATTACCTCCTAAATTATTTTTTATAATTGTAGTGCATTTAAAAACATTTATATACGTAAATATTATACATTATAGTATAAAATAAATTTGCGAAATCTAAGCTGTAAGGAAATTCATTTTTTCTCCTCCCTATAATATAAAATACTACTCCAAATATAATACGTTAAACTAGTTTTGTTAATTGGCAAAACTTACTTTAAATCTGGCAAGTTATACAAAGAAGGTTTTTTCATTGTGATCTTAAAAATATTTTCTATAAAATCACCGCCAGCATATCCAGCTATAAATCCAAATATAGGTCCGGAAACAGAATCAAGATACATTATATTGTATAGCAGTGCCGCTGAAACTACTCCTACTGCCCCAGAAAGAAAAACCATAAACAGAAAATAAGTTAATTTAAACCTTACATCCTTGTAGGAATATTGGTATTTGATAAATCCGACTAAACCGCGAATTAATCCCCCGCCAAAACCAGTAAACAATATTAACCAATACATATTCTCTCCTTTCTATTTAATACAGCTTTATTATAACAAATCTTTGAAAAAATTTATGTTATAATAAAAACATAAGTCAATAAAAACTTTAAAATAAGGAGGTACAAGGTGAGTAAAAATCAAAAATTATGGGCAATAGTGTTGGGGATAATTTTAATTATCGGACTAATTGTTTACCTTGTTTTCTATTTTCTAAATCGTCCAGCCCAAGAAAAAGATCAATATTCAAATTGGCAAACTTATGAAAACACTATACATAATTATACGGCTCGTTTTCCAAGTAACTGGTATTTACATGCGCAGGGATTTCAGCCAGCACCACCAGATGCAATCCGCTTTGCCAACTTTGAAAAATTAAGTAAAATCCCTGATAAATTTACTTTTGTCCAAATATCAGTTTCCCAAACTGAAGGTATAATTTCTGACCTCTCAGAATTAGATAGTGTAAAAAATTACATCAGTGATGGTTATATATCTAAAAATATCACTCTAGACAGTCAAAAAGCTATTAAACTTACTAAAGATGATACTGAGAACGGTAATTGGACAATTGTAATGGCAGTAAAAGCTAAAAAAATCTACGCTTTTAACGCTGTACTTGCAGAAAATAGCCAAAAAACTACTTTGTCCGAAATTTTAGATGGAATATTAAATACTTTTAAATTTTCTATTACTAAGCAAACTGCGAAAAATTTAGGAATAGAAAAAGCTTATGCCACGCCCGCTTGTAGTGTTACGGATGCGGTTTATTGGCCTGGAAGTACTACCGGCACCAAAAATTTCACTAATGTTCAGAATAAAATGGGTCAATCCTATACACCAACCAAAAGTACGCTTTGTCAAGTTCGATTTCCTGTAAGGATTCACCCGGATGATAACAATACTACAGTTTGGTTACGAGTAAAAAATCAAGCTGATCAAATTATAGGCACAACTTATACCTACTTAAAGTCAGACCAAACTCAAATTTCTTTTACTTTCTCTGAACCAATCGATGTCATTCCCGGACAGATTTATCGCCTATTTTTAAATAGCGCTGCCGGAGAAAATACCTTAATGTATTACACGGATCCAGGAGGATATATCGGAGGAGAAGCTTATTTTGAAGGTTATGCTGAATTAGAAAAGGATTTTAGTTTTCTTACCCGAGCAATGTCTGTTGAAATAGGTGGAGAAGAGGAAGAAGAACCAACAGAAGAAGACCAACAACCCGGTGAAGAAGCTCAACAAGCTATTGAGCCCGCAACTACAAAATCTGGTATTGATGTCTCAGAATTTTTCCAAATTCCCTTGGATCAAGACGCACCAGACAAACCAGCAAAACTCGACCTATTAAAACTTCGCCTAACAGGCATAACTGAATCATATGCAGACTTGGGATGGACAAAGGTAGAAGATGATGAACTTGGCGGATATATTCTTTATCGTGGAGATGCATCAAAAAATTATCATCATTATATCGACACCGGTACTGCTAATGAAAAAACAATATATCAACTAAAACCAACTTCTAAATATTACTTTGTTGTTAAAACTTACGATAAATCTGGAAATCTGAGTCAGCCATCCAATGAAGTCCAAGCTGAAACCTTAGCTCAAGGTAAAACTTGGTTTTGGTGGATATGGATAATCCTTGCTGTAATTTTTGCAGGAATTTTTGGAACTTACTATTACAAGAAGAAAACATAAGAAAAAGAGGCACATTAAAACCCCGCTTTTTGCGGGGTTTTAGTTTCTTAAAAATCTTTTTGATCTTTAAGACCAATTACCCAGATAAAACGACTCACAAGGAGTCATTTTATGGTTTTTTGTTTATCTGCCGGGCTTAACCATCTGATACACAGATTGCAAAGCCACAATCAGACCAGCTGAACCAACGAAAGTAATAAAATTACCGATTACAGTGGTTAACCAACCAGAGATTTCAAAACCAAATATATCCAGTGCAGACAAACTAGAAATACCAATAATTAACAATGCAATTACTGAGATCAAGAAAAACTGGGCTTCGGTTTTTTCAATATTTAAGAATCCAACTATCAAACCTAAAACTGCCATAACTATCGCTAAGTTAGGAATATTGAAAAAACCAGCTAAAATCGCCAGCAAAACTCCGATAATAAATGTCCATCTACCTATATTAACCATTTGTTCCTCCTTAATATAAAGATCTTAATAATATCTTCGACCTGATTATATTTTAATATATTTTCGAATTTTTGCAAAGTATTTAACGTATACTATGTAAAAAATATAAAACCCGTTAATAATTAATAGGTTTTCTATTTTTTTAATTAACTTATGTATTCTAGTGATTCAATTAGAGCGTCTAGTTGATCAATTTGTAATTTAGGCAAATAATCCTCTACTGATGAAGTTACCGCATCTTCTATGTTTTGCAAAATCTCATTATAAGTATTTGCTAAATAATTATTTGTATCATCTCCAGCTACTATTCTTGCGCCCATATCAGCTAACTGTATATCTTCATCCCATACAACACGCACTTCCATTACCAACCCTGGAAAAACGTCATCTTTTGTTGGTA